>NZ_CP107921.1:600000-975000 GCF_036014215.1 Streptomyces sp. NBC_00440 | reverse complement strand
GATAGCTGGTTCTCCCCGAAATGCATTTAGGTGCAGCGTCGTGTGTTTCTTGCCGGAGGTAGAGCACTGGATAGGCGATGGGCCCTACCGGGTTACTGACCTTAGCCAAACTCCGAATGCCGGTAAGTGAGAGCGCGGCAGTGAGACTGTGGGGGATAAGCTCCATGGTCGAGAGGGAAACAGCCCAGAGCATCGACTAAGGCCCCTAAGCGTACGCTAAGTGGAAAAGGATGTGGAGTCGCAGAGACAACCAGGAGGTTGGCTTAGAAGCAGCCATCCTTGAAAGAGTGCGTAATAGCTCACTGGTCAAGTGATTCCGCGCCGACAATGTAGCGGGGCTCAAGCGTACCGCCGAAGTCGTGTCATTCCAGCACATACCCCCAACGGGGGCTGGGATGGGTAGGGGAGCGTCGTGTGCCGGGTGAAGCAGCCGCGGAAGCGAGTTGTGGACGGTTCACGAGTGAGAATGCAGGCATGAGTAGCGATACACACGTGAGAAACGTGTGCGCCGATTGACTAAGGGTTCCTGGGTCAAGCTGATCTGCCCAGGGTAAGTCGGGACCTAAGGCGAGGCCGACAGGCGTAGTCGATGGACAACCGGTTGATATTCCGGTACCCGCTTTGAAACGCCCAATACTGAATCCTCTAATGCTAAGGCCGTGAAGCCGTCCTGGACCCTTCGGGGAAAGGGGAGTGGTGGAGCCGCTGAACCAAGGTGGTAGTAGGTAAGCGATGGGGTGACGCAGGAAGGTAGTCCAGCCCGGGCGGTGGTTGTCCCGGGGTAAGGGTGTAGCCCGTTATCCAGGTAAATCCGGATGACATGTGGGTGAGACCTGATGCCGAGCCGATTGTGGTGAAGTGGATGATCCTATGCTGTCGAGAAAAGCCTCTAGCGAGTTTCATGGCGGCCCGTACCCTAAACCGACTCAGGTGGTCAGGTAGAGAATACCGAGGCGTTCGGGTGAACTATGGTTAAGGAACTCGGCAAAATGCCCCCGTAACTTCGGGAGAAGGGGGGCCATTCCTGGTGATTGGATTTACTCCATGAGCTGGGGGTGGCCGCAGAGACCAGCGAGAAGCGACTGTTTACTAAAAACACAGGTCCGTGCGAAGCCGTAAGGCGATGTATACGGACTGACGCCTGCCCGGTGCTGGAACGTTAAGGGGACCGGTTAGTGACCTTTCGGGGTTGCGAAGCTGAGAACTTAAGCGCCAGTAAACGGCGGTGGTAACTATAACCATCCTAAGGTAGCGAAATTCCTTGTCGGGTAAGTTCCGACCTGCACGAATGGCGTAACGACTTCTCGACTGTCTCAACCATAGGCCCGGTGAAATTGCACTACGAGTAAAGATGCTCGTTTCGCGCAGAAGGACGGAAAGACCCCGGGACCTTTACTACAGTTTGATATTGGTGTTCGGTTCGGCTTGTGTAGGATAGGTGGGAGACTTTGAAGCGGCCACGCCAGTGGTTGTGGAGTCGTCGTTGAAATACCACTCTGGTCGTGCTGGATGTCTAACCTCGGTCCGTGATCCGGATCAGGGACAGTGTCTGATGGGTAGTTTAACTGGGGCGGTTGCCTCCTAAAGAGTAACGGAGGCGCCCAAAGGTTCCCTCAGCCTGGTTGGCAATCAGGTGTTGAGTGTAAGTGCACAAGGGAGCTTGACTGTGAGACCGACGGGTCGAGCAGGGACGAAAGTCGGGACTAGTGATCCGGCAGTGGCTTGTGGAAGCGCTGTCGCTCAACGGATAAAAGGTACCCCGGGGATAACAGGCTGATCTTCCCCAAGAGTCCATATCGACGGGATGGTTTGGCACCTCGATGTCGGCTCGTCGCATCCTGGGGCTGGAGTCGGTCCCAAGGGTTGGGCTGTTCGCCCATTAAAGCGGTACGCGAGCTGGGTTTAGAACGTCGTGAGACAGTTCGGTCCCTATCCTCTGCGCGCGTAGGAATATTGAGAAGGGCTGTCCCTAGTACGAGAGGACCGGGACGGACGAACCTCTGGTGTGCCAGTTGTCCTGCCAAGGGCATGGCTGGTTGGCTACGTTCGGAAAGGATAACCGCTGAAAGCATCTAAGCGGGAAGCCTGCTTCGAGATGAGTATTCCCACCCCCTTTGAGGGGTTAAGGCTCCCAGTAGACGACTGGGTTGATAGGCCAGATGTGGAAGCCCGGTAACGGGTGGAGCTGACTGGTACTAATAGGCCGAGGGCTTGTCCTCAGTTGCTCGCGTCCACTGTGTTAGTTCTGAAATAACGAACGACCGTGTTGTATCCGGTGTTGGTTAATTTCATAGTGTTTCGGTGGTCATTGCGTTAGGGAAACGCCCGGTTACATTCCGAACCCGGAAGCTAAGCCTTTCAGCGCCGATGGTACTGCAGGGGGGACCCTGTGGGAGAGTAGGACGCCGCCGAACAATTTTTAGCCTCAACCCCGGACCGCCATGGTCCGGGGTTGAGGCATTTTTGCGTCCACGTGCAGTTCACTCCCAGGCCGGCATCAGGCTGCTGACCCCTGTGACTTGGCAGGTCGCCGCTGAGGGTAAGGTCAGGGAGCATCGTTCGTACGTTCCTCACAGGAGGCCCCCGGGTGGAGGTCCAGGAGACCCGTGTTCAGACCGACCGGGTACTCACCATCCCCAACATCCTCAGCATGGCCCGCCTCGTCGGTGTGCCCATTTTCCTGTGGCTGATTCTCCGTCCTGAGTTCGGCGGGCCCAAGAGTGATGGCTGGGCATTGCTGGTGCTCATGCTCAGCGGTGTGAGCGACTATCTCGACGGCAAGCTGGCCCGCCGCTGGAACCAGATCAGCAACCTGGGACGGCTGCTCGACCCTGCCGCGGACCGTCTCTTCATTCTCTCCACCCTGGTTGGTCTGACCTGGCGGGAGATCCTGCCGATTTGGTTGACCGCGGCACTATTGGCCCGTGAGCTGATGCTTCTGGTCATGGTCGGAATCCTGCGCAAGCACGGCTATCCGCCGCCCCAGGTGAACTTTCTGGGCAAGGCAGCTACCTTCAACTTGATGTACGCGTTCCCGTTGCTCCTGCTCAGCGACGGTAGCGGCTGGCTGAGCACCCTGGCGTCGATTCTCGGATGGGCGTTCGCAGGGTGGGGTACAACGCTCTACTGGTGGGCAGGAATCCTGTATGTGGTACAAGTCCGCCGGCTTGTGAAGGCGGATGTAGCAGCCGATTGAACTCGTCGATGCGCACCGCGCAGCGTGGCCGGATTGCGTATGACGCCCGAGTGTCCTCACCGGACGGGTGAAGTCGGCTGGACTGTCGACATCTCAAGGAGGGCGCTTCCGACATGAAGGCCGTCGTGATGGCTGGTGGCGAAGGCACACGTCTTCGCCCTATGACCTCAAGTATGCCCAAGCCGCTCCTGCCGGTGGTCAACCGACCGATCATGGAACATGTGCTGCGGCTGTTGAAGCGGCACGGGCTCAGTGAAACCGTCGTCACCGTGCAGTTCCTCGCGTCCCTCGTCAAGAATTACTTCGGCGACGGTGAAGAGCTCGGTATGGAGCTCACATACGCCAACGAGGAGAAGCCGCTCGGCACCGCAGGAAGCGTAAAGAATGCGGAAGAGGCCCTCAAGGACGACACCTTTCTGGTGATCTCCGGGGATGCGCTCACCGACTTCGACCTGACGGATCTGATTAATTTTCATAAGGAGAAGGGCGCACTTGTCACTGTGTGCCTGACCCGTGTGCCGAATCCGTTGGAGTTCGGCATCACCATCGTGGACGAAGAAGGAAAGGTCGAGCGCTTCCTGGAGAAGCCGACCTGGGGCCAGGTTTTCTCGGACACCGTGAACACGGGCATCTATGTGATGGAACCCGAGGTCTTCGACTACGTCGAGGCAGACGTGTCGGTCGACTGGTCCGGTGATGTCTTCCCCCAGCTCATGAAGGAGGGGAAGCGGGTCTACGGCTATATCGCCGAAGGCTACTGGGAGGACGTGGGCACTCACGAGAGCTATGTAAAGGCCCAGGCCGACGTCCTCGAAGGCAAAGTCGAAGTGGACATCGACGGGTTCGAGATCTCTCCCGGTGTCTGGGTGTCCGAAGGTGCCGAGGTGCATCCCGACGCCGTACTCCGAGGTCCGCTCTACGTCGGCGACTACGCCAAGGTGGAAGAGGGCGTGGAAATACGGGAGCACACCGTCGTCGGTTCCAACGTGGTCGTCAAGACCGGTGCTTTCCTGCACAAGGCTGTCATCCACGACAACGTGTACATCGGCCAGCAGTCCAACCTGCGCGGCTGCGTGATCGGGAAGAACACCGACATCATGCGGGCCGCCCGCATTGAGGACGGCGCCGTCATCGGGGATGAGTGCCTCGTCGGTGAGGAATCCATCATCCAGGGCAATGTTCGGGTGTATCCGTTCAAGACCATCGAGGCGGGTGCGTTCGTCAACACCTCGGTGATCTGGGAATCCCGGGGCCAGGCACATCTTTTCGGTGCTCGCGGAGTCTCCGGAATCCTGAATGTCGAAATCACCCCGGAGCTGGCCGTACGGTTGGCCGGCGCGTACGCCACCACGCTCAAGAAGGGCTCCACCGTCACCACCGCGCGTGACCACTCGCGTGGTGCGCGTGCCCTCAAACGGGCGGTGATCTCCGCCCTTCAGGCCAGCGCCATCGACGTACGGGACCTGGAGAACGTGCCGCTGCCGGTGGCCCGGCAGCAGACCGCCCGCGGCAGTGCGGGCGGCATCATGATCCGGACCTCGCCCGGTGTGCCCGACTCGGTCGACATCATGTTCTTCGACGAGCGCGGGGCGGATCTCTCCCAGGGCAGGCAGCGCAAGCTGGACCGGGTGTACGCACGCCAGGAGTACCGCCGCGCCTTCCCCGGTGAGATCGGGGACCTGCACTTCCCGGCGAGCGTCTTCGACTCGTACACCGGTTCCCTGCTCCGCAACGTGGACACGACGGGGATCGCGGACGCCGGGCTCAAGGTCGTGGTCGACGCGTCCAACGGCAGTGCCGGTCTCGTCCTGCCCAGCCTCCTCGGACGGCTCGGTGTCGACGCTCTTGTCATCAACCCGGGACTGGACGAGTCACGCCCGACGGAGACCGCCGACACCCGTCGCGCCGGGCTGGTCAGGCTCGGTGAGATCGTGGCCTCGGCGCGGGCGGCGTTCGGAGTGCGGTTCGACCCGGTGGGCGAGCGGCTCTCCCTCGTGGACGAGCGTGGACGGATCATCGAGGACGACCGCGCTCTGCTGGTGATGCTGGATCTGATCGCGGCCGAGCGACGCAGCGGACGCGTCGCGCTGCCGGTCACGACCACGAGGATCGCCGAACAGGTCGCCGCCTACCACGGGACGCAGGTGGAGTGGACGACCACTTCGCCCGACGACCTGACCCGGGTGGGCCGCGAGGACTCCACCATCTTCGGCGGCGACGGACGCGGTGGATTCATCATCCCCGAGTCCACCAGCGTCTTCGACGGCACCGCGGCCTTCGTCCGGCTCATCGGCCTGGTCTCGCGTACGCAGTTGACGCTCAGTCAGATCGACGCCCGGATTCCGCGTGCCCATGTGCTCCGCCGTGACCTGGCGACGCCCTGGGCCGTCAAGGGTCTGGTCATGCGCCGGGTGGTGGAGGCGGCCGCCGACCGGTCCGTGGACACCACGGACGGGGTGCGGGTCGTCGAACCCGACGGCCGCTGGGTGATGGTGCTGCCGGCCCCGGCCGAAGCCGTCACTCATCTGTGGGCGGAAGGGCCGGACGACGCGTCCGCGCAGGTGCTGCTCGACGAGTGGTCGTCGATCGTGGACGGCGCAGGTCAGTGAGGTCGTAGCGGTGTACCGGACGGCCTGACCCCGGGCCGTCCGGTACACCGATGGGGCCATTGGGAGCCTGTGGCTGCGACGTGCGACGATGTGCGGCATGCCGAAGCAGCCCCCCGTTCGGAGCGCAGCCTCCCCGCCGCCGCGCCCCGATGCGTCGATGTCGCTGCTCAACAACGTGATGGACCACAGCCTCGACGACGGCTACGCCGAGGCCACCGCCCGGCGGCGGGCCGAGGGCAGTGTGGGGATGCCGCGTTCACTGCGGGCCAAGCTCGGTCTCGCCGCGGGTCTTGTGCTCGCCGCGGTCGTGGTCACCGTGGGCGCCGCGCAGGCCAGAGTGACTGCGCCGGTGGTCGCGAAGGAGCGCCAGGAGCTCATCGACCGTATCGACTCGGAGACTTCGTCCGCAGATGCGGAGCAGAAGAAGGTCGACGGGCTGCGCGACTCGGTGGGTGAGCAGCAGCGCAAGGCACTCCAGAAGCACGGGGGCGACCAGGGCGGTCCGGTGGCGCTGCTGTCCGGAGCGACAGCGGTGCACGGGCCCGGAGTGAAGCTGGTCATCGACGACGCCAAGGACAGTTCCCAGAGCGACGGCGGGGGGCCGCGCGAGAGCCCCGGGTTCTCCGACACGGGGCGGGTACGGGACCGGGACATGCAGCAGTTCGTCAACGCGCTGTGGCAGTCGGGCGCCGAGGCGATCGCCATCAACGGCCAGCGCCTGACCGCTCTGTCGGCGATCCGCGCCGCGGGTGACGCCATACTGGTCGACAACAGGCCGCTGGTACCGCCGTACACGGTGCTGGCGGTGGGGGACGGGAAGCAGTTGCTCAGCGAATTCGATGACAGCGTCGGCGGACAGTACCTGAAGGTCCTGAAGGACAGCTATGGCATCCGCACCAGCAGTTCCGACCAGGCCGACGTGCGCCTTCCTGCGGCCGCGAGCCTGATCGTACGTACAGCAAAGCCGAAGGCCGCCGGCACCGACCAAGGCGCGGCCGACACAGGGAAGGGCACATCGTGATCGCCGTACTGGGCCTCGTCGTGGGAGTCGTGGTCGGACTGTTGGTCCGGCCCGAAGTGCCGGCGATGGTCGAGCCGTACCTCCCCATTGCCGTCGTGGCCGCCCTCGACGCGGTCTTCGGCGGTCTGCGGGCCATGCTCGACGGAATCTTCGTGGACAAGGTCTTCGTCGTGTCCTTCCTGTCCAACGTCGTGGTGGCCGCGCTGATCGTCTTCCTCGGCGACAAGCTGGGCGTCGGCGCGCAGTTGTCCACCGGCGTGGTCGTCGTCTTCGGCATCCGTATCTTCTCGAACGCCGCGGCCATTCGCCGGCATGTGTTCCGGGCGTGAGGCCGATGGGTGACGAGCCGATGAGCAACGACGAGAATCCGCCCGACCCGCGGGATCCGGGTGACCCGCGGAGCCCGCAGGAGCCACCGCGCGATCCCGGCGGCAGGTCCGGGCGCTTCCCCGGCGCGCTGCCCGCGGAGAAGCCCGCACAGACACCGCAGGGAGACGCCACGGGGGCGACGCCCGCGGCGCAGCCGAGGCAGGCCGGACGGCAGCGGCTGATCGCCGCCCTCTGGCCACCCCGGGTCACCAGGGCGCAACTCGTCGTCGCCCTGCTGCTGTTCGTACTGGGTCTGGGACTTGCCATCCAGGTCCGCTCCAACAGCGACAACAGCCCGCTGCGCGGCGCACGCCAGGAGGACCTGGTGCGGATCCTCGACGAGCTCGACAACCGCACCCAGCGCCTGGACGACGAGAAGCAGCGTCTGCAGAGCCAGCGCAGCCAGTTGGAGAGCAGCTCGGACCAGGCCGAGGAGGCCCGCAAGCAGACGGACGAGAAAGCACGTCAGCTCGGCATCCTGGCCGGCACGGTGGCCGCCCAGGGCCCCGGCATCACCCTGCTCGTCAACGACCCGCACAAGACGGTCGAGGCGGACATGCTTCTCGACACGGTCCAGGAATTGCGGGCGGCCGGTGCCGAGGCGATCCAGGTCAACGGTGTCCGGGTCGTGGGGGACACCTACTTCTCCGACGCGGGCGGCGGGATCCAGGTGGACAAGGAGAAGATCAGTGCGCCGTACACCTTCAAGGTCATCGGGAAACCGGCCGACTTGGAGCCCGCGCTGAATATTCCGGGCGGAGTGGTGCAGACTCTGGAGAAGGAGCAGGCCACAGCCACTGTGACGCCTGAACAGAAGATCGTTGTGGACGCCTTGCGACCAGCGAAGCGGCCTGACTACGCTCGGTCTTCCGGGCAGTGAGGCGGGGGCGCGTGAGAGCCGCGGGACAAGGCCATGAGGTTGCGGGGGGTCGGCGCACCGATAGCGGGGTGCGTGGTGGAAACTGTCTGGGGGGTACGGACGTTGTAAGGATGTCCGGTTCGGCAGGTGTGTTCATCGAGAGTTCGTCCTGCCCCACGGGCGGGTCTGTTTCGGTCAAGGGGAATCGCCCGTGAAGTTGTTTGGGAAGTTGTTCGGCAAGAGTGCACGTGAGGACAGCGCACGGCACCGCGCCCCACGCCACATGGAGGGCGAGGACCAGGGTGGCGACCGCCCGCTGTTCCGGGACGAGGTGGGTCGGTCCGGTCGCGACATTTCGGGTGATCAGGGTGCGTCGTCTGTTGACCCTGCGGGTCAGGGCCGCATAGGTTTTGGTGAAGCATCAACCTCAAGTACGAGTCGAGGGTTGCCCTCCGATCCGTACGCAACCAACGCCCACGCAGGGCAGTCGCGGCAGGAGGATGCGTCCATGCCGGTTTGCACGAGGTGCGGCCACCACAATGCCGAGGACAGTCGGTTCTGCTCCAACTGCGGAGCGCCGTTGCGCGCCGGGGTGCCCGAGCGGCCCTCGGAGACCACTTCGACGATCTCCATCTCCGGGCTGGAGGCGTACGAGGCGGAGGTGACAGGTCAGACCGCTTCGCCGTCGCTCTCTCCGGAGGCCCAGGCGGCCGTCGACGCCCTGCCCCTCGGCTCGGCGCTGCTCGTGGTCCGCCGCGGTCCGAACTCGGGCAGTCGCTTCCTGCTGGACGGCGATCTGACCACGGCCGGCCGGCATCCGCAGAGTGACATCTTCCTCGACGACGTCACGGTGTCGAGGCGGCATGTGGAGTTCCGCAGGGGCGCCGACGGCGGATTCACCGTCTCGGACGTCGGCAGCCTGAACGGCACGTACGTCAACCGTGAGCGCATCGACGCCGTCGTGCTCTCCAACGGTGACGAGGTGCAGATCGGGAAGTACCGGCTGGTCTTCTACGCGAGCCAGCGGGGCGTGTGACCCGTCAGGGAAGGCCCATGCTGCAATCATCGACGGGCGGTGCCGGCGACGGCACCGCCACCGGGGACGACCGGCTGGTCAGTATCGGCACGGTCCTGAATCTGCTTCGGGAGGAATTTCCCGAAGTCACGATCTCCAAGATCCGTTTTCTGGAGGCCGAGGGGCTGGTCGAGCCGCAGCGCACCTCGTCCGGGTACCGGAAGTTCGGTACCGCGGACGTCGAGCGGCTGGCTCAGGTCCTGCGGATGCAGCGTGACCACTATCTGCCGCTGAAGGTCATCCGGGACCATCTCGACGCACTGGGCCGGGGCGAGCAGATCCAGCTCCCCGCGCCCGGTGCCGTCCGCGAGCCCGAGGACGGAGCTCCGGGCGGCGGCGCGGGTGAACCCACGGCGTCCCGGGTGGGCCGGGACGAGCTCCTCGCCGCCGCCGGGATCAGCGCGGACGACCTCGCCGAGTGGGAGTCGTACGGTCTGCTGTCGCCGCTCCCGGAGGGCGGATACGACGCGGAGGCCGTGAATGTGGCCGGGCTTGTCGCGGATCTGGGCCGATTCGGTCTGGAACCGCGGCATCTGCGCGCCATGAAAGCGGCCGCCGACCGTGAGTCCGGGCTGATCGAGCAGGTCGTCGCCCCCCTTCGGCTGAACCGCAATCCGCAGACCAGAGCGGATGCGGAGACCACCACGAAGGACCTGGCAGCACTGACCGTGCGGCTTCACGCGGCGCTCGTGCAGACCTCTCTCAGGGTCCGGTTGCACTGATCATGGGGGTGCCCGACTACCCAAACCTGCCGGGCACGTCCTAGGGTTGCTGTGTGAACGAGCTCGACGTTGTGGGTGTCCGGGTGGAAATGCCCTCCAACCAGCCGATCGTGCTCCTGCGTGAAGTGGGAGGCGACCGGTATCTCCCTATCTGGATCGGCCCTGGTGAGGCGACTGCGATCGCCTTCGCTCAGCAGGGCATGGCTCCAGCAAGGCCGCTGACCCATGACCTCTTCAAGGATGTCCTCGAAGCGGTCGGCCAGGAGCTCACGGAAGTGCGCATCACCGACCTGCGCGACGGGGTCTTCTTCGCGGAGCTGGTCTTCGCGAGCGGGGTCGAGGTGAGTGCGAGGCCCTCCGACGCCATAGCGCTCGCCCTGCGCACCGGGACGCCGATCTACGGCAGCGACGGGGTGCTCGACGATGCGGGAATCGCCATTCCTGACGAGCAGGAGGACGAGGTGGAGAAGTTCCGCGAGTTCCTCGACCAGATTTCTCCGGAGGACTTCGGGACCAACAGCCAGTGACGCTCCGCTCGGGTCGTCAGCGCATCCGGCAAGCCTTTCCCCGAAGAGGGGCACGCGAAACCACTCTTAGGGTGATTATCACTCGGCGTGCCGAGTGTGGCGATCGTTGACGCACCTCAAGTGACTGCCTACCGTCGAGTGGGCAGTTCAAGGACGGAGGTCGGCGTGAGAAGCACCGGCGAAGATATGGCAGGGGATTTCCCCGGACTGGGTCCGGGGGACGGAGTGCCGTATCCGCTTCACGGCTCAGCGGCCGAAACGACGACCGACACCGTCGGCTACCGGGGACCGACCGCCTGCGCGGCGGCCGGGATCACCTACCGGCAGCTCGACTACTGGGCGCGTACGGGACTGGTCGAGCCGAGTGTGCGGCCCGCCCAGGGGTCCGGCACCCAGCGTCTCTACAGCTTCCGCGACGTGGTCGTCCTCAAGATCGTGAAGCGGTTCCTGGACACCGGTGTGGCCCTCCAGAACATCCGGACGGCGGTCCACCACCTCAGAGACCGCGGGGCCGGCGACCTCGACCGTATGACGCTGATGAGCGACGGCGCGACGGTGTACGAGTGCACCTCGCCCGACGAGGTGGTCGGTCTGCTGCAGGGCGGCCAGGGGATCTTCGGGATCGCCGTCGGGGTCGTGTGGCGGGATGTGGAGAGCGCCCTCTCACAGCTGCACGGCGAGCGGGTCGACACCGGTGAGACCCTCATCGGCCACAACCCGGCCGACGAGCTGGCCAGGCGCCGCAACCGCGCCGTCTGACGGGCCTCCGCGCTGCGGGGACCCGATTGTCAGTGCCGTGAGGCAGCATCGGTGGTGTGAGAGCCGCGCCCACCATCCTGCATCTGGACATGGATGCCTTCTTCGCCGCCGCGGAACAGGCGGCGAAGCCGAGCCTGCGCGGGAAGCCGGTGGTGGTCGGCGGGCTCGGGCCGCGCGGAGTCGTGTCGACGGCCTCGTACGAGGCCCGGGTGTTCGGGGTGCATTCGGCGATGCCGATGGCCCAGGCCCGCCGGCTCTGTCCGAACGCCGCCTATCTGGTGCCGCGCTTCGCGCTCTACCGCGAGGTGAGCGGCCAGGTCATGGAGCTGCTCGGGCGGCTCTCGCCGCTGGTCGAGCCACTGAGCCTGGACGAGGCCTTCGTGGACCTGGAGGCGGGCGGAGTCGCAGACGGCAGGCGATCGGCGAGGCGCGCCGGTGAGCAGCTGCGCAGGGACATCCTGGCGGTCACGGGGCTCAGCGGGTCGGTGGGTCTCGCCGGCTCCAAGATGCTGGCGAAGATCGGCTCGGAGCGTGCCAAGCCGGACGGCCTGGTCCTGATAGAACCGGGCACCGAGCGCGAGCTGCTCGCGCCCCTCTCCGTACGGATCCTGCCGGGCGTGGGGCCGGCGACCGGTGAGCATCTGCGCAGGGCCGGGATGACCACCGTGTCCCATCTGGCCGAGGCCGGTGAGGACGAGCTCGTCCGGCTGCTGGGCAAGGCGCACGGCGCCTCGCTCTACCGGATGGCGCTCGGTCACGACGACCGGCCCGTGGTGTCCGAGCGGGACGCCAAGTCGGTCTCGGTGGAGGACACCTTCGACGTCGACCTGCACGACCGGGTGCGGGTGCGGGCGGAGGTGGTGCGGCTGGCCGGACGGTGCGTGGAGCGGCTGCGGGACGCCGGGCGGTCCGGGCGGACGGTGGTGCTGAAGGTCCGGCGGTACGACTTCTCGACGCTGACCCGCTCCGAGACGCTCCGGGGGCCCACGGACGACCCGGAGGTCGTCCGCGAGGCCGCAGGTCGGCTGCTGGAGGCCGTGGACACCACGGGCGGCGTGAGGCTGCTCGGGGTGGGGGTCACCGGCCTCGCGGACTTCACCCAGGAGGACCTTTTCGCGCAGGCGGCCACGGAGCGGGCGGCCGAGCTGGAGCACGCGGCGGCGGAAGAGGCGGCGCCCGGTCCCGCGGCGCCGCCGGAGCCATCCGCGGACGAGCCGCCGCCCGGCACCGGTCACCGCTGGCTCGCCGGGCACGATGTGCGCCACGACGAGTACGGCGCGGGGTGGGTGCAGGGCAGCGGCGTGGGCCGGGTGACGGTGCGGTTCGAGGATCCGTACGCGACCGTGCCCGGCCGGGTGCGGACCTTCCGGGTCGACGACCCCGCGCTGAGGCCGTCGGATCCGCTGCCGTTGGTCCGGGCTGCCCCGACTGCCCCGACGGGATCCGATGGCCCGTGCGGTGCGGATGGATCCGGCGGACCGGGCGGACCGGACGGGACAGTCGTGGGGGAGGAAGCGGACACCGGTGAGAGGCCCGGAAAGTCCGGGGAAGCAGTGCCTGGCGAGGGGGAGCCGGGTGGTCAGGCGCGTTCTTCTTCGCCCGCGAGCCGGCCGAAGTCCCGGTCGGGGGGCGGCGGCGTGGGGGCCGAGATACCGAGCCCGTAGTGGTGGTAGAGCTGGAGTTCCTGCTCGGGTGAGAGATGGCGGCCGACACCGAAGCCCGGTGCTTCCTTGATCAGCGTGCGGTCGAAGGGCACCCGGAGGGCTTCGCTGACCAGTTCGCTCGGCTTCAGCGGGACGAACGCGTCCCGGCTGAACAGCCCGGTGCGTACCGCGGCCCACTCGGGCACTCCGGTGGCGTCGTCGAGGTAGACCTCGTCAACCGTGCCGATCTTGAGGCCATTGCGGTCGAACGCCTTGCGGCCTATCAGGCTGCGCGGATCTATGTCGGTCTGCACGGTCCCTCCAACTGATCGCAACGGATCACGATGTCTCCCGCCCCCTGCGAAGGTCTCCCCCTCAGGGAAGTCCAGATCCGGGGCATCGGCCACTCGAACACCGTGCGAAGTGGCTCGCTGGTAGGCTGGCCCATGGCTGCTGACCCCGCGCGGGAGAGCCCTTCGGATGCGATGTCCGGGGGCGCCGAAGGAGCAAATCCTCCCCGGAATCTCTCAGGCACACGTACCGCGCGGACGAGGTCACTCTGGAAAGCAGGGCGGGCGTCGGGCGGGCACGTCCGGATCCCTACCTCACCGACGGTGAAAGCGGGCACGTCGAGCGACGGGCCGGTGAAACTCTCAGGTTGAGATGACAGAGGGGGAGGCCGTCCGGGTACCCGTGCCGTGGTACCCCTCGCAGGTCGTTACGACCAGGAGGCCTCCGCCATGACTGCTCACCGCATTCCGCTCTCCCAGCTGGAGCGTGGCATCCCCTTCGAACAGCGCCACATCGGGCCCGACGCGGGGGCCCAGGCCAAGATGCTCGCCCATGTCGGTTACGGATCGCTCTCGGAGCTCACCGCGGCCGCCGTCCCCGAGGTGATCAAGAGCGCCGAGGCGCTGAACCTCCCGGACGCGCGCACCGAGGCCGAGGTCCTCGCCGAGCTGCGTCTCCTCGCCGACCGCAACCAGGTCCTCGCCCCGATGATCGGGCTCGGCTACTACGGCACGTTCACACCGCCGGTCATCCTGCGCAACGTCATGGAGAACCCCGCCTGGTACACGGCGTACACGCCCTACCAGCCGGAGATCTCCCAGGGGCGCCTGGAGGCGCTGCTGAACTTCCAGACCGTTGTCGCCGATCTGACGGGCCTGCCCACCTCGGGCGCATCGCTGCTGGACGAGGGCACCGCGGCAGCCGAGGCGATGTCCCTCGCGCGCCGCGTCGGCAAGGTCAAGAACGGTGTCTTCCTGGTCGACTCCGACGCCCTCCCGCAGACCGTCGCGGTGATCGAGACGCGCGCCGAGCCTGCCGGTGTCGAGGTTGTCGTCGCCGACCTCAGCGACGGCATCCCGGCCGAGGTGGCCGAGCGCGGCGTCTTCGGCGTACTGCTCCAGTACCCCGGCGCCTCCGGCCGGGTCCGGGACATCGCGCCCGTCATCGAGCAGGCGCACGAGCTCGGCGCCGTCGTCACCGTCGCCGCCGATCTGCTGGCGCTGACGCTGCTCACCTCGCCCGGCGAGCTGGGGGCGGACATCGCGGTCGGTACGACCCAGCGGTTCGGTGTCCCGATGGGCTTCGGCGGTCCGCACGCCGGGTTCATGGCCGTACGTGAGAAGTTCGCGCGCAGCCTGCCGGGGCGGCTCGTCGGAGTCTCCGTCGACGCCGACGGAAACAAGGCGTACCGGCTGGCCCTGCAGACCCGTGAGCAGCACATCCGCCGCGAGAAGGCCACCAGCAACATCTGCACCGCGCAGGTGCTCCTCGCCGTGATGGCCGGGATGTACGCGGTCTACCACGGCCCGGACGGCCTGCGTGACATCGCCCGGCGCACCCACCGGTACGCGGCGATCCTCGCCGAGGGGCTGCGCGCCGCGGGCGTCGACGTCGTGCACGGCGAGTACTTCGACACCCTCACCGTACGGACCGCGGGCAAGGCCGCCGAGGTCGTCGCCGCCGCCCGCGAGGGCGGGGTCAACCTGCACCAGGTCGACGCCGACCTGGTCTCCGTCGCCTGCGACGAGACCACCACGCGCACCCAGCTGGCCGCCGTCTGGGCAGCCTTCGGCGCCGATGGCGACATCGAGGCGCTCGACGGGCGGACCGCCGACGCGCTGCCCGCGGGGCTGCTGCGCCAGGACACCGTCCTCACCCACCCGGTCTTCCACCAGCACCGTTCCGAGACGGCGATGCTGCGCTACCTGCGCAAGCTCGCCGACCGCGACTACGCGCTGGACCGCGGCATGATCCCGCTCGGCTCCTGCACCATGAAGCTCAACGCCACCACCGAGATGGAGCCGGTCACCTGGCCCGAGTTCGGTGCGATCCACCCCTTCGCCCCGGTCGAGCAGGCGCAGGGATATCTGACGCTCATCCGCGAGCTGGAGGAGCGGCTGGCCGAGGTCACCGGATACGACAAGGTCTCCCTCCAGCCCAACGCGGGCTCGCAGGGCGAGCTGGCCGGTCTGCTGGCCGTGCGCGCCTACCACCGGGCCAACGGCGACACCGCGCGCACCGTGTGCCTCATCCCGTCGTCGGCGCACGGCACCAACGCCGCCAGCGCCGTGATGGCCGGTATGAAGGTCGTCGTCGTGAAGACCCGCGAGGACGGCGACGTCGACGTCGAGGACCTGAACGCCAAGATCGAGCAGTACCGCGACGAGCTGTCCGTGCTGATGGTCACCTACCCGTCGACCCACGGGGTCTTCGAGGAGCACATCACCGACATCTGCGCCGCCGTGCACGACGCGGGCGGCCAGGTGTACGTCGACGGCGCCAACCTGAACGCACTGGTCGGCCTCGCCAAGCCCGGCAAGTTCGGCTCGGACGTCTCGCACCTCAACCTGCACAAGACCTTCTGCATCCCGCACGGCGGCGGCGGCCCCGGTGTCGGCCCCGTCGGCGTACGGGCCCACCTGGCGCCGTACCTTCCCAACCACCCGCTCCAGCCGGCCGCCGGCCCCGCGACGGGTGTCGGTCCGGTCTCGGCCGCCCCGTGGGGCTCGGCCGGCATCCTGCCGATCTCCTGGGCGTACGTACGTCTCATGGGTGGCGAGGGGCTCAAGCGGGCGACGCAGGTGGCCGTGCTGGCCGCCAACTACATCGCCAAGCGCCTCGAACCGCACTACCCGGTGCTGTACACGGGCCCCAAGGGGCTGGTCGCGCACGAGTGCATCGTCGATCTGCGGCCGCTGTCGAAGGCGACGGGTGTGAGCGTCGACGACATCGCCAAGCGCCTCATCGACTACGGCTTCCACGCGCCGACGATGTCGTTCCCGGTGGCCGGGACGCTGATGATCGAGCCCACCGAGAGCGAGGACCTGGCGGAACTCGACCGGTTCTGCGACACGATGATCGCGATCCGTGCCGAGATCGAGAAGGTCGCCTCGGGCGAGTGGGCGGCGGACGACAACCCGCTGTGCAACGCCCCGCACACCGCGGCGGCGCTGGGCGGTGAGTGGACCCACGCGTACACCCGCGAGGAGGCCGTCTTCCCGGCCGGCGTCTCGCCCGCCGACAAGTACTGGCCGCCGGTGCGCCGGATCGACGGGGCCTTCGGCGACCGCAACCTCGTCTGCTCCTGCCCGCCGCTGGACGCGTACGACAACTGACGGACATGCGGGAGGGCCGGTTCGGGGATGTCACCCGGGCCGGCCCTTCGTCGTCTGTGCCAGTGCTGTCGCTGTGGCTGTGCAGTTCTGTTTCTGCGGACGTAACAGGGTCAGGCCGCGGTCGCCAGTCCCGAACCCAGGGGGCGGTGCGGCGCGATGATCTGGCCGTCGGGCAGCAGTTCACCGGTGTCCTCGAAGATGAGAACGCCGTTGCACAGCAGACTCCAGCCCTGCTCCGGATGGTGCGCGACGAGGAGCGCGGCCTCCCGGTCGGCGGAGGTGGCAGACGGGCAGGTGGGCTGGTGCTGGCACATGGATGCGTTCTTTCGCTGCGTTGTAGTGAGTGTCCTGCGGCTCGATGCGGAATTCATGGCCGCCCCCCGATCAGTCGGTGATCCCAGTGTTGCCCTACGGACGTCAATCCGCAGGTATTTCACGGCAGCACTTGCTACAGCATAAGGACGCATCACCCGTGCGGACGGTTCAGCTCAACTTGACTGCCTGTTCGGGTGGTTCGAAGGTGGCCCGACCGGGCTAGACCGGATGGGCAGGAAGAGCGCCGCGCCCCGCGACCTGATGTGGTCACGGGGCGCGCGGTGGTGCTCGGCAGCTGTCAGGCGGACGAGCTGAGCAGCGGGGGTGACAGCCTCATCGTCATCACCGGGAGCAGCTCCGACACCCGGTGCGGGCGGTGCGCGGCGATGCCGGGCGGTGCGGGTGCGAGGGGCACCAGCAGGTCCGTGGGGGCCGGCATCGTGCCGGAGACCGAGGCGTCGGCGCCGGTGTCACCGTGCAGCCACAGCGTCAGCATGTAGAGCTCCGGCACGGACAGCAGCCGGGGCTGGAACGGTGTGTCCATCGCCTCGGCCCGGCGCAGCGCGCTTCCGGTGGCGGTCGCGTACGGGCCCTCGAAGAAGTGCGAGAAGGTCCAGCCGTCGGCGGTGAGTTTGGTGTCCGCAGCGGCCACGGCGCGATCGCCGCTGCGGATCAGGAAACGCCAGCCGGTGAGCCGGGTACGTGGGGTCCCGCCGCTCGGCATGATCTGGTCCAGTACGTAAACAGGAAGGGGCAGTTCGGGGGTGAGCGGTCCCGGGGCGGAGCGGAGAGCCGGGGTTCGGGCCTCGCGTACGGCAGTGGGGGAGCCGAGTGCCGCGAGGACGCTGCGCAGGGCCGGCGCGGGAGCCGGAGGGACATACAGCGGCATGATGTGGTCGCCTCTCACTTCGGAGACACGTTGATGCGTGGGCTGTGCGGACAGCACTGTCAGCAGGCAGGGGCAGAGGGGGGCCGTGGGGCGTGGAGGGGTACCGCACTCTCCGGGGGCCGGGGCGCCAACTCTCTGCCTCGTCTGCGGAGTTTATACGACACGTGTTCACGCGGGGTTTCAACTAGCTGACGCGGATATTGCAAACAAGTTGCTATTCGGTCTTTCTCCTGCGGAGATTATCCCGGTTTAGCGTAGGCGCGCTCCTGTGGCCTCACGGTTCCCCGTGCGAGTGGTCGGCCGAAAACCGTCGGTCGTTTTCACCGGGTCACGGAGTCGCACAGGCTTGGAAATTGCACCGGGCGTCTGCCCGGCGAATGTGCCAAACGTCATGTGCCACACGTCATCTTCTCGTCACCTTACTCGCTCCGGAATCCGGGTGGGGGGAGTTACGGATCACCGAGTGTGGGCATTATCGACCGTGACCCGGGCGGCCGTTGCCGCCGCACACGCGTGGAGGGGTGCCCCGATGGGGGAGAAGCTGGAGGCGGACGGTGTCGATCCGTCGGGCAGGCAGCGGTACCGGAGGAAGCTGCAGCAGTGTCTGGAGGTACTGGAGAGACTATTGGAGGAGAAGAGGTTCGACCGCCCGAGAAATCTCATGGGGATGGAGATCGAACTCAATCTCGCGGGCGCCGACGGCATGCCCCGGATGATGAATGCCGAGGTGCTCGACCGCATCGCGAGCCGTGATTTCCAGATGGAACTCGGGATGTTCAATCTCGAAGTGAATATTATCCCGCACCGGTTGGGCGGCCGTGTCTTCGACCAGCTCGCCGAGGAGCTCCGTACCGGTCTCGCATACGCGCACAGAAAAGCGGCCGAAGTCGACGCGGGGATCGTGATGATCGGAATCCTGCCGACGCTGGAGCTGCAGGATCTCGGCGCCGCGAACCTCTCGTCGGCCGACCGCTACACCCTGCTCGACGATCAGATGCGCGCGGCCCGCGGTGAGGACTTCGACCTCGACATCACCGGCGTCGAACGGCTGACCTGTTCCTCGTCCTCGATCGCGCCCGAAGCGGCCTGTACCTCGGTGCAGTTGCACCTGCAGGTCACTCCGGCGCGGTTCGCCGATGTGTGGAACGCGGCGCAGGCCGTCGCCGCCGTGCAGGTCGCGCTGGGTGCCAACTCGCCGTTCCTGTTCGGCAAGGAGCTGTGGCGGGAGTCCCGGCCCCCACTCTTCCTCCAGGCGACCGATGTGCGCCCGCCGGAACTCCGGGCCCAGGGGGTGCGGCCGCGTACCTGGTTCGGTGAGCGCTGGATCGACTCGGCGTACGACCTCTTCGAGGAGAACCTCCGGTACTTTCCGCCGCTGCTGCCGCTGTGCGACGACGAGGACCCGCTGCGGGTGCTCGACGACGGCGGGGTGCCGGGCCTTCAGGAACTCGTCCTGCACAACGGGACCGTCTACCGCTGGAACCGCCCGGTCTACGACGTGGCCGACGGTGTGCCGCATCTGCGGGTCGAGAACAGGGTGCTGCCCGCCGGCCCCACCGTCACGGATGTGATGGCCAACGCGGCCTTCTACTACGGGTTGGTGAGGGCGCTCGCCGACGACTCCCGCCCGGTGTGGCGCCGGCTGCCCTTCGAGGCCGCCGCGCGCAACTTCGACGCGGCCTGCCGGTACGGGATCGACGCCGAACTGGAGTGGCCCGGGCCCGGGCGCTCAGGTGGCGTCACGGCGGTGCCCGTGGTGCGGCTCGTCAGGGACGAGCTGCTGCCGCTGGCCGCCGCCGGGCTCGACGCCTGGGGGATAGAGGCCACGGACCGCGACCGCTGCCTGGGTGTCATCGAGGAGCGGTGCAGGCGCCGTACGAACGGCGCCTCCTGGCAGGTGGACACGTTCCACCGGGCGCTGGAGACGGGGCTCGGGCGGCGCGAGGCGCTGGCGCTCACCACCCGGCGGTACGCCGAGCTGATGGCGGGCGGCGAACCGGTGCACTCCTGGCCGGAGGGTGTTCCGGCTACCGCGAGGGCTCGCGGGCGGTGAGCGCGCCGGGGACGGTGACGGCTCGCGGGCGGTGAACGCGCGGCGGGGCGCTGCCCGCCGATGCCCGGCCGGCCGGTCAGCGCCCGGTCAGCGCCCGCCGACCGCCATGACCGCTTTCAGCAGGACCGAGTTGATCTGAGAGGGGTCGCTCACCTGGTACCCCGCGCCACCCGTCGCCCTGGCGACCTGCTCGACCTCGGTCCTGTCCGTGTCGGGGCCCACCGCGATCATGATGAGCGGCACGGGGCGCTCGGGATCGGTGAGCTCCCGGAGCTTGGCGATCAGGGCGCTGCGGGAGATGCCGTGGTCGTCCTCGTTGACGCCGTCGGTGAGCACCACCACCGCGTTGAACTTCCCGCGGGCGTAGGTCTTCCGGGCGTCCTGGAACGCCGCCAGCGTGGTGTCGTACAGACCGGTGGCGCCACCTCGCACGGGCCGCAGCGCGGAGAAGGCTGCGGCGAGCCGGTCGCGCTGGGTCCCGCCGCGCTGGGTCCCGCCGCGCTGGGTCCCGCCGCCCTGGGCCGGACCGCCGAGGCGGACCGTCGGCACGCGCTTGCGGTAGTCGCGCGTTCCGTCGAGGTGTGTGGCGAAGTCCCAGAGCCCGATCTCGTCCTCCGGCGTGAACTGGTCGAGGGCCTTGAGCAAGGACGCTCTGGTGATGTCCATCCTGGTCTGCCCGCCCTTTCCCGGCACCGGGGTGGACATCGAGCCCGACGCGTCGACGACGGTGGTCAGCCGGGCACTCTGGACCGTGATGGTCCACATGCCGAGCGTCTCGTCGAGAACGTCCTCGGACGGCGGCTCCGGGGAGGCGTCGGTGTACGGCTGCGGGGTGCGCCCGCCCGCCGCCTCCACCCGGCTCGCCGTCGCGGGACGGTCCGGGATCCTGAAGCCCTGCCGGTCCAGCACGGTGCGGCTGACGCCCTCGCCGAGATAGGTCATGAACCGCATCGCTGCCCGGCTCTGATCGGTGGTCAGCGCCGCCTCGTCGACCACCGTGTACGGGTAGTCCAGCTGGGGCGTGCCGTCCTTGGGGTAGAAGAGCCGCAGCTTCCGGGCGCCGCCCCGCGACGTGTTGTGCGCGAAGGCCGCCTGCTCGGACAGGACCAGGGCCTGGTTGCGGTGGGGGTCGTCCTTCTCCGTACCGGACCCGTCCTGCGCGAGTGTGGCGAGCACCTTGGAATCCGCGTCCGAGATGCGCCGGGACAGCACCTTGGCGGTGGCGGCGACCTGGGTGTCGCCACTCGCTGCCTGGCCCGGTGACTGGGCGATGCTGCTGAGGGCGAGCAGCCCGGTGGCGCTGCGGGCCGGGTCGGCCGCGCCGATATGGATCTTGCCCGAGCCGGTCGCAGCCGCGGTGAGCCCGGCCCAGGTGTAGGTCTTCTCCGGCCAGCCCAGCGCCTTGGCGGCCGAGGGCACCATGGCCAGGGTGACCGGGGACTCCGCGATGCTGGACGCGGGTGTGAGCGGGACGTTCTCGCCGGTGTCCTGGGCCCGGTCCACCCATGCCCCGGAGTCCGGCAGCCATATCTGGTACCCCGGCTCGGCGCTGCTGGTGCCCAGATCGTGCGCGACCTCGTACGAGTCGCGTGCTGTGACCGTGATGTCCAGGCACTGGCCGTCCGACCGCACATGGTCCTCGCGGGCCCGCTCGGCAGCCGTGCGTACGGCCGGGGTGATATCGGGCGATGCCACCATGCGCAGTTTCACCGCGGAGCCGTGGCAGGGACCGGAGAGCCCGAACACGCCGCGCTCGACAGCCACGCCCGTGCCCGCTGCCGCACCGAGGACGAGCACGGTGGCGATGGCGACGGTACGACGCCGCCGAGCACCGGAACGGGGCCGGGTTGCCGGTGCCGTGAGGTCATCGGGCAAGCTGTGACGTCCCATGCGGTGGTGCTCCTCCCCTGAAGGACGAACAAGGAAAAGGGGGAGCGCGCCACCGAATTGGCGCCCGTCCCCCGGCCTGTCGTGCACGATCTTCGTACCTGTATTCGAGACCCTAGTGGCACGGTGGTGGGGATGAGGCGCGATTGGCCAACTGGAGGCAGGTGTGCAGGCGGAGGGCGAGCGCGTGGCTGATTTTGTTCCCACACAGGGGGTGCCGCAGCGGTTCTTGCGGTCCGAGACGGTGCTGGTACTCGCACTCTCGCTCGGCGCGAGCGGCGTTTCGGCACTGATCAGCTTTATCGGGGCACTGACGAAACCAGGAGGGCTCAAACACCAGGCCGCCAATCTCAACGGGTCGTACGCGCCGGGGCGGCCATGGCTGGATCTCGCCTGGCAGCTCTTCGGGATCGCGACGGCCCTGGTGCCGGTCGCGCTGGTGGTGCATCTGCTGCTGCGCGAGGGGTCGGGCCTGCGTGCGATCGGCTTCGACCGGACACGGCTCCGGGCCGACCTCGGCCGTGGGGTACTGATCGCGGCGGGGATCGGCAGTGTGGGCCTCGCTTTCTATCTGGGCGCGCGGGCCACCGGGTTCAACCTGACCGTGGTGCCGGAGTCGCTGCCCGATGTGTGGTGGAAGATCCCGGTACTGATCCTCTCGGCGGTGCAGAACGCTGTACTGGAGGAAGTCATCGTCGTCGGGTATCTGCTGCGCAGACTGGGGCAGTTCGGGTGGACCCCGATCGCCGCTCTGGCGGCGAGCGCGGTGCTGCGCGGTTCGTACCACCTCTACCAGGGGGTCGGCGGGTTCCTCGGAAATGTGGCGATGGGCGTGGTGTTCGTGCTGCTCTACCGGCGCTGGGGGCGGGTCGGACCGCTGGTCGTCGCGCACTCGCTGCTCGACATCGGGGCGTTCGTCGGATACGCGCTGCTGGCCGGGAAGGTGGGGTGGCTGCCCACCGGGTGAGCGGCCACCCCACTGTGGATCGGCGCTGCGGCGGCCGGCCCTCTCGCGGTGCTGCGACGGATGGCCCGTCCCGGCGCCCTGAGAGGGCCGGCCGTCCTTCTCAGACGTGCAGTTCGCCGTCGATGACGGTGACCGCGCTGCCGGTGAGCAGCGTCCGGTCGCCGCGCAGTGCCGTCCGTACGAGGCCGGAGCGGGCCGAGGCCTGGAGGCCCGTCAGGTCGTCGCGGCCCAGCCGGGCCGACCAGAACGGGGCCAGTGCGGTGTGGGCGCTGCCGGTCACCGGGTCCTCGTCGATGCCGACGCGGGGGAAGAAGCAGCGCGACACGTAGTCGTAGCCGAGCGAGGGGTCGTCCGCCTCGGCGGTGGCGATGATGCCCCGCCGGGAGTGGGCCTTCAGCGCCGCGGAGTCGGGCGACAGTGAGCGGACCGTCTGCTCGTCGGCGACCTCGACGAGCAGGTCCCCGATGTGCGGCCCGGTGTCCCTCACCCCGGTGATCCGGGCCCCGAGCGCCTCACTGAGACCGACCGGGACGGCTTCCTCGGTGAGCGGCGACGTGGGGAAGTCCAGCGTGATCGCGCCGTCCTCGCCGACCGTCGCGGTGAGCAGTCCGCAGCGCGCCGCGAAGCGGACGGTGCCGGTCGCCGCGCCCGTGGTGTGCAGGACATGGGCGGTGGCCAGGGTGGCGTGGCCGCACATGTCGACCTCGGTGGCCGGGGTGAACCAGCGCAGCGCCCAGTCGGCCTCGCCGCCGGCGGGCAGCGGGTGGGCGAACGCGGTCTCGGAGAGGTTCACCTCCGCCGCCACGCTCTGGAGCCAGCCGTCGTCCGGAAAGGAGTCGAGGAGCAGCACCCCGGCCGGGTTGCCGGCGAAGGGGCGGTCCGTGAAGGCGTCGACGATTCGTATGCGCATGGGACAGACCGTAGGCGCGGGGCAACACCACAGGCCAAGGCCACTCGCGGGGGAGTGGCCCGGAAAAGATTGCTAAACGAACAGTCCCGATATATCGTTGACGCATCGCGACAGATCAACGATGTAAGGAAGTGAGTGCGATGCGTTCCCATGGACACGCACACGGACATGGACACGGCGGCCCCGGCCGTCACGGCGGGGACTTCGAGGAGCGCCGCGGCGCCTTCGGGTCGTTCGGTCCGCCGTTCGGTGGCCCGTTCGGCGGGCGCGGCGGCAGGGGCGGACCCCGGGGGAGGGCGCGCCGCGGTGACGTACGCGCGTCGATCCTGGCGCTGCTCAAGGACCGGCCGATGCACGGTTACGAAATGATCCAGGAGATCGGCGAGCGCAGCGGCGGGGCCTGGCGCCCCAGCCCCGGCTCCGTCTATCCGACGCTCCAGCTCCTTGAGGACGAGGGGCTGATCGCCAGCGAGAGCGAGGGCGGCAAGAAGCTGTTCACGCTCACGGAGCCGGGGCGCACGGCGGCCGACGAGGGCCCGGACGCTCCCTGGGAAGGGGCCGGGCGTGGCGGTGACTGGGAGACGGTGAACGAGATCCGTCAGGCCGGCTTCGGTCTGATGGAAGCGTTCGGCCAGGTGTTCCGGACGGGTACGCCGGAGCAGCGCAAGAAGGCGATGGCCGTGATCAGCGAATCCCGGAAGAAGCTCTATCTGATTCTGGCCGATGAGGATGAGGACTGAGACCGGTCCAGCGGCCGAGGCGGCGCCCCCACGGACATCCGTGGGGGCGCCGCTGTCGTACGGGGCCTGCCGGGCTCAGGTCACCAGGCCGGCGAGTTTGCGCAGGGACTCCTGGAGTGCGGCGGTCGCCGAGTCCTTGAGCTTGCCGGCCATCAGCGACACGGCGGCCCCCGTGAACTCGCCGTCGATCCGGACCACGGTGGCGTCGCCCTCCGGGGTGAGCGAGTAGCGCATCGCGAGGCTGACACCCATCGGGCCCTTGCCGCGGGTGACCAGCAGGGCCCCGGGCGTCAGCTCGTCGACCGTCCAGTTCACCTCCGCGGGGAAGCCCATGAGCTTCATGTTCTCCTCGAAGGTGGCCCCCACGGCGAGGTTGGCCGGGCCGCCCTTCGGGAAGCTGGTGTGTGTCGCGTTCCACTCGCCGTACGCGCTGAAGTCGGTCAGCTGGGACCAGACCTTCTCGGCCGGTGCTTCGATCCGAGCCTCGGCGCTGACTTCGGCCATGCGACCACCCCTTCTCGTCGGGTTGTGATGTCGCGGAACGTAGCCCCTGGACCCGGAACATTCAATACTGATGAACCGTCAGGTCTCATCGGCCGGTCCGCGGGTGGACGGAGGGGCGGGCCTAGGAGCCCGGCGTGTGCGGACACGGGGGCCCGGGCGTGCGGACACCCTCCAGGGGGCGTGCGCCCGTTTCGCGCGCAATCGCCGTCTCATCCGTAAGGAGGAGAGTCCCGGCGGGCGTGCCCAACTTCCGTCGGACGGGTAAATGCTCCCCGGCGGGGATGTTCCGGGCGCGGGTGGCTGATGAGCTGGGAGATGTGCATAGCCCTACCCAGCCGGACGACCAGCCCGCCCCGTCCCGAGCCGACATCGAAGCCAGGCTCACCGTGGAACTGGCGACGGTCGTGGCGGGCGCACGCCGGCGTGCGCTGCGTGACGGCGACCGGCAGATCGACACGGCCCATCTGCTGCACTCGGTGATCGAGACCGACCCCGAGGTGCGGGCAGCCTTCGAGGGCGGCCCCCAGGTGGCCAGGGTGCTCGGCTATCTCGTGCAGCGCAGCATCGGCTACGGGCTGCGCTGGCAGGGGTCGGTCGAGGACTCGGGGGCCGTTCCGGTGGTGACCGAGCCCGGGGTGGCGGGCTGGTCGCCTGCCGCTGTCGCGGCCATGGAGGGCGCCCTGGAGAGAGCGGGGAAGGACGGGAACCGGCGGGCGAGCGGGCTCGACCTGCTGGCCGCGCTCGCCCGCGACCGCG
Organism: Streptomyces sp. NBC_00440; assembly: GCF_036014215.1. Taxonomy (NCBI): domain Bacteria; kingdom Bacillati; phylum Actinomycetota; class Actinomycetes; order Kitasatosporales; family Streptomycetaceae; genus Streptomyces; species Streptomyces sp. NBC_00440. Next base: position 949,573 of record NZ_CP107921.1, on the reverse strand, counting down.
AGTGCCGCGCCGTGGAGGTGCTGGGCCGCGCAGGAGTGGACGCGGAGTTCCTCGCGGGGCGCCTGGAGGGCGGCACCCGGCAGACCCGTCGGTGGTGACGCGCCCGATCCCACCTGCGATGATGTGCCGATGCGTGCGTCTCGGGGAAAGAGCGTCGGCCTGGGACTCGCCCTGGTGTCGGCCTTCGCGTTCGGTGGATCGGGTGTCGCGGCCAAGCCGCTGATCGAGGCGGGTCTCGACCCGCTGCAAGTGGTCTGGCTCCGGGTGGCCGGGGCCGCCCTGGTGATGCTGCCCGTCGCCTGGCGCCACCGCGACCTCGTACGGCGCAGGCCCGCGCTGCTCATCGGTTTCGGACTGCTCGCCGTCGCGGGCGTCCAGGCCTGCTACTTCGCGGCCCTCTCCCGTATCCCGGTCGGTGTCGCCCTGCTGGTCGAGTACCTGGCGCCCGCGCTCGTCCTGGGCTGGGTCCGGTTCGTGCAGCGCAGGCCGGTGACGCGCGCCGCCGCCCTCGGGGTGGTGCTCGCGGCCGGGGGGCTCGCCTGTGTGGTCGAGGTCTGGTCGGGGCTGAGCTTCGACGCGATCGGGCTGCTGCTCGCGCTGGGCGCCGCCTGCTGCCAGGTCGGCTACTTCGTCCTGTCGGACCACGGCGGCGACGGCGACGACCGGACCGACCCGCTGGGCGTCATCGCGTACGGACTCCTCGTCGGCACCGCCCTGTTGACGGTGGTCGCCCGCCCGTGGCGGATGGACTGGTCACTGCTGGCGGGTCAGGCGGACATGAACGGGACACGGGTGCCCGCCTGGCTGCTGCTCGGCTGGATCGTGCTGATCGCCACCGTCGTCGCGTATGTCTTCGGCGTGGTCTCGATCCGCAGGCTCTCCCCGCAGGTGGCCGGGGTGGTCGCCTGTCTCGAAGCGGTCATCGCGACCGTGCTCGCCTGGGTGCTGCTCGGGGAGCATCTCTCCGCGCCGCAGATCGCGGGCGGGGCGGTGGTGCTGATCGGTGCGTTCGTCGCCCAGTCCTCGGCGCCGAAGCCCCCTTCGGGCCCGGTGGCGGGCGCAACTCCCGCCGTGGGGGCCGAGTTGCCCGCAGCGGAGCGGAGCGCGAACCCGTGAACGAGGCCTTCGGTTAGGGTTTGGCCATGCATTTCACCGTACTGCCGCCCCCCGCTGCATAGCGCGGGCGGCCGCATCCACTGACGGAGACCGGGCTCGGGTTGTTCCCGAGCGGCTCGTCGCTGCCCGCGCACGGAGTTCAGCGACCGCCCTTTCTCAGTCTTCCCTCATGGAGCACGTACGTGACGCATACGCCGAACCCTGCCGCCGGGCTGTCCGTCCGCCGGAGTCTCATCTATCTGTCCGTGGCCGGAGCGGCCTGGGGCACCGCGGGGGCCGGGGCCTCGCTGCTCTACCGGGCCAGTGATCTCGGGCCCGTCTCCCTCACGTTCTGGCGCTGCGCCGGCGGCCTGGTGCTGCTGCTCGCCGTGCGGGCCGTGCGCCGCCGACCGCGCGGTGTGCCCCGCCCCGCCGAACCCCGCACGCGTCCGGCTCTGCGCACCGCTGCCACCGGCCTGGCGTTCACGCTCTTCCAGGTCGCCTACTTCGCCGCGGTCCAGCTCACCGGGCTCGCCGTGGCCACCGTCGTCACTCTCGGCGCCGGGCCCGTGCTCATCGCCGTCGGTGCCCGGCTGACTCTGGGGGAGCGGCTGGGCGCCGGCGGGATCACCGCCGTCGCGGGTGCGCTCGGCGGACTTGTGGTGCTCGTCCTGGGCAGTGGCAGCGGAGCCGTACGCCCCGCCGGGGTCGGCTGGGCGCTGCTCTCCGCCGCCGGATACGCGGCGATGACCCTGCTGACCCGGTGGTTCGGCCGGAGCGGTGGCGGCGACCCGTTGTCGACGACGGCCTGGTCCCTCGCCGTCGGTACCGTCGTCCTGCTGCCGCTCGCCGTGGCGGAGGGGCTGTTCCCGCACACCGTCGATCTTGGCAGGGTGGTGGGCCTGCTGGCCTATGTGGCCGCGGTGCCCACCGCGCTCGCGTACGCCCTGTACTTCACCGGGGCCGCGGTCGTCCGGTCCGCCACGGTCTCGGTGATCATGCTGCTGGAACCGGTGAGCGCGGCGGTCATCGCTGTCGCCCTGCTCGGGGAGCGTCTCACCACGGCCACCGTCCTCGGCACGCTGCTGCTGCTCGCGGCCGTCACCGGTCTCGCGTACGGGGAGATGCGGGCGGCCGCGGCGCGGCGCCGCCCGGTACCGGTCTGAGCCGGTCCGGGGCGGCGGCAGCCTCTCGCCCACGCTTCCCGGAGCGGGATCAGCGCCGGTCGAGGTAGCCCGGCAGGGCGATGGCCGGGTCCAGGTCGTCCGACGGGACCGGTGCGCCGTATCCGCGGGTCAGCGGTACGACACCCGACCAGTACGGGAGGGTGAGGTCCTCGGGCTCGTCGTTGGGGCCGCCGGCGCGGACCTTGGCGGAGACCTCGTCGAGGTCCAGGCGGACCACAGCAGTTGCCGCCAGCTCCTTGGCGTTCGCCGGGCGTGAGTCGTGCGACCGGCCGGGCACGGCCTGCTCGACGATCGCGTCGAGAGCGGTGCGCCGTTCGTCGGCGCCGGTGACCTGGCGGGCCGTTCCGTGGACCACCACCGACCGGTAGTTGATCGAGTGGTGGAACGCGGACCGGGCCAGGACGAGACCGTCGACATGGGTGACCGTCAGGCAGACCGGGATGCCGGGGTCCGCCTCGCCGGCCGCCCGCAGCGGGCGGGAGCCCGTCGAGCCGTGGATGTAGAGGCGCTCGCCGACCCGCGCGTACAGCGTCGGCAGCACGACGGGCGCACCGTCGCGGAGGAATCCGAGGTGGCAGACGTATCCCTCGTCCAGTACCGAGTGCACCAGTTCACGGTCGTACGAGGCCCGCTCCCGGGAGCGGGTGGGAACGGTCCGCGCGGTCGGTACGTAGGGCGCGTCCTGCTGCCGGGGAGAGGCCGGAGGGGTCTCGGACATCGCGTTCTCCATGTTGCGTACTCCATTGCATTAGTGCATAATCTCGTTTGTGCTAGGAGAATATGGGATCGAAGGGCGCCGTGCAACGGACATCGCGGCGAGCGTGGAGCGTGCGGTCAGCTCCGGTGCGCTCGCGCCGGGGCAACTCCTGCCGCCGTTGCGGGAGTTGGCGGAGCAGCTGGGGGTCAATCCGAACACCGTCGGCGCCGCGTACCGGACCCTCCGCGACCGCGGAGTGATCGCGACGGCGGGCCGCAGGGGGAGCCGGGTGCGGCCCCGGCCGGCCAGCACGGCGCGTGAATCGATCAGGGCCGACATCCCCGCCGGCGTACGGGACCTGGCGTCGGGCAATCCCGACCGCGCCCTGCTGCCCCCGCTCGCCGGGGCCCTGGCGGTCGCGGCCGCGCGCAGCGACGAGCGGGCCGTGCTCTACGGGCAGGCGGGCGTCGACCCGGAGCTCGAACGGCTGGCGCGCGCGGCCCTCGCCGCCGACGGCGTGCCCGAGGGGCCGGTCGCCGTGGTGTCCGGTTCGCTCGACGGGATCGAACGGGTGCTGGCCGCGCACCTCAGGCCGGGTGACTCCGTCGCCATCGAGGATCCGGGCTGGGGCGCCCTGCTGGATCTCGTACCGGCGCTGGGGCTGCGCGCGGTGCCGATGGCGCTCGACGGCGAGGGGCCGCTGCCGGGAGAGGTGGAACGGGTGCTGCGCGAGGGGGCGCGCGCGCTCGTGGTCACCGCCCGCGCGCAGAATCCCACCGGCGCCGCGGTGAGTTCAGCGCGCGCCGAGGTACTGCGGACCGTCCTGCGCGACCATCCCGGCGTCCTGCTGATCGAGGACGATCACGGGCACGGGATCGTGGATCTGCCGCTGAGCCCGCTGGCGGCGGTGGCGGACAACTGGGCTTTCGTGCGGTCGGTGTCCAAGGCGTACGGGCCCGATCTGCGGCTCGCCGTGCTGACCGGTGACGCGGTCACCGTGGACCGGGTGCTGGGCCGTCAGCGGCTCGGCCCCGGCTGGGTCAGCCATCTGCTCCAGGGTGCGGTGGTCCAGCTCTGGAGCTCGGGGGCCGTCGATGTCTCCGCGGTCTCGCTGTCCTACGGGCGGCGCCGGGAGTCGCTGGTCAGGGCCCTGGCCGAGCAGGGCATCGACGCCTGCGGCCGGAGCGGGATGAATGTGTGGGTGCCGGTGCCGGACGAGACCGGGGTGGTGGCGCGGCTGCTGCACTCCGGCTGGGCCGTCGCCCCCGGCGCCCGCTTCCGGATGGCCGCGCCGCCGGGGGTGCGCGTCACGATCTCCACGCTGGGCCCGGACGACATCGGTCCGGTCGCGGACGCCGTCGCGTCGGCGGCCGGACCCGCGCCGGGCAGGCGCTACGACTGACCGTGTCCGGCAGGCGCTACGGCTGACGTGCCCGGCAGGCGCTACGACTGGCCGCCCCCGGCCGATGTCACGGCTGGCCGGCCCCGCCGCCCGGCCCCGCGCCTCCTCGGCCTGCTCTGTGTCAGGGCGGCGCCGGCCAGCACGATCACCGCGCCGACCGGGGTGTTCCACCCGATGTTCTCGCCCAGCACTGCCACGCCCGCCGCGGTGGCGATCACCGGGATGAAGTACGTGACCATCTGGGCGGTGGTCGGGCCGACCTCGGCCACCAGGCCGTACTGCAGCAGCAGGGCGACGCCGGTGCCCAGCGCGCCGAGGGCCGCGACGGCGAGCAGCGGCACCACCGGGAAGGACCTGGGCAGCGCGGTGAACAGCGGGGTGACCAGGGCGAGTTCGACGGTCGCCACCAGGAGCTGCGAACCGGTGAGGGCGAGATGGGAGCTGCCGGTGCCCGCCAGGGTGCGCCGTACGTAGATCCAGCCGACCGGGTAGCAGAGGGACGCCACCAGGGCCATCGCGGTGCCTCTGAAGTCCAGTCCGGAGAAGCCCTGCCAGACGCCGAGCACCGTCAGGACACCGAGGAATCCGACCCCGAGCCCGGCGACCCTGCGGCGGGTCGGGCGGTCCTCGGAGAGCGCGACGAGGGAGAGCGCCATGCCCCACAGCGGGGAGGTGGCGTTGCAGATCCCGGCGAGCGTCGAGGGGATCGTCTGCTCGGCGTAGGCGAAGAGAGAGAACGGCGCCGCGTTCAGCAGCAGGGCGGCGACCGCGAGATGCCCCCAGGTCCGCGCCCCGCGCGGCAGCCGCTCGCGCCTGAAGGCGATCGCCGCGGCCAGCACGGCGGTGCCGAAGAAGAGGCGGCCGAAAGTGACCTGGAACGGCGCGTAGCCGCCGGTGCCCACCTTGATCAGCAGAAAGCTGAAGCCCCAGATGAGCGAGAGCAGGGCGAAGCGGATGCGCCAGTCGACAGCGGGGCGGCGGGTGGTGGGCGGCGGTGCGATGACCGGTGCTGACACGGTCCTGGCGGGAATCGCGGTGCTCATACGGACCACTCTGGACCGTGCTATCTCGTAGCACAAGCGAGATTATGTGGAGTGGTTGCCTTAGCATTGCTTACATGTTGAATCTGGAGCGTCTACGCATCCTCGACGCGGTGGCCCGGCACGGCTCGGTGAGCGGAGCGGCCGACGGGCTGCACGTGACCACCTCGGCTGTCTCCCAGCAACTGGCCAAGCTGGAGCGGGAGGCGGGGCAGCCGCTGCTCGCCAAGAACGGCCGGGGGGTCCGCCTCACGGACGCGGGGCGGCTGCTCGCCGACCACGCCGCCCGGATCCTCTCCCAGGTGGAGCTGGCCCAGTCGGATCTGGAGGCCCAGCGCGGCCGGGTGGTCGGGGAGCTGAGGATCTCGGCCTTCCCCACCGCTGCCCGCGGGCTGCTCCCCGGAGTGCTCGCCTCGCTGCGGGCCGGCCATCCCCAACTGGCGGTCTGCTCCCAGGAGCTGGAGGGTGAGGACGGTGTCCGGGGTGTGGTGCGCGGCGACCTCGATGTGGCCGTGGTGCTCGACTGGTACAACAAGCCCACGGCGATGCCCGAAGGGATGGCCAAGCGCGCACTCTTCGACGACATCGCCGATATCGCGGTGCCCGCGGACCATCCGCTGGCCGGCGCGGCCGAGGTGGAGCTGGAGGCGTTCGCGCAGGACGAGTGGATCACCTGGCCGGAGGGCGAGTTCTGCCGTGAGTGGCTGATGTTCACCCTGGGGGGCAAGGGGTTCGAGCCGCGGATCTCCCATGTCGCGGGTGAGCACCCCACGCAGATGGCGCTGATCGCCGCCGGGCTCGGGGTCGGTGTCGCGCCGCGGTTGGGGCGGGGCCCGGTGCCGGACGGCGTGCGGGTCGTCACCGTACGGGACGCGCTGCGGCGCCATGTGTACGCGATCTGGCGCGCCGACGCCGACCGCCGGCCCTCCATCCGGGCGGCGGTCGACGCGCTGCACGCGGCCGGTGCGGGTCTGGAGGGCGCGGGCCCGGACGGAGCCGGTGGCTGAGCGAGGCCGGGTGGCGCGCGGGCTCAACGGCCCACCGGTCAGCCGAGTTCGCCCAGCCGGGTTTGTCAGCCGAGTTTGCGGAAGTCCCAGGAGACGACCGCGTCCGGGGTCAGCCGCAGCCAGGCGTGGCGCCCGTCGTACGGCATGAGGTCCATCCCGAAGTTCTTGCGCGCGAACAGCTTCTCGGGTGCGTCGAGTTCGGGGCAGGGCTCTCCCGTACGGGGCGCCTCGCCGACCATGACCGCGCTGCCGGAGAGTTCCACGCCGCGCAGCTCGCCGTACTCCTCGCCGTCGTCGACCACCACGGCCAGGCGCGGGTCCCGGGACAGCTGCGACCATCGGCGGCTGCGGGTCAGCGAGTAGAGCCAGAGCGATGTGCCGTCCCAGAGGAACCAGAGGGCGCCGACGTGCGGACGGCCGTCGGCCGAGACGGTGGCCACCCGGCAGGTGCGCCGCTCGCCGAGGAAGGTGTCGCGCTCCGCGTCCGTCATCATGATCCTGCGGCCTCGGCGCTGGGTGTCGGTCATGGGGCGTCTCCCGCTGTCTCGGCTGTATCTGACTGTGTGTCAGGAATCAGGTGTCAGAAATCATGGAGTCTCTTCCTTCATGACGCAATGGGCGTTAGCCTCGCGCGCCCGGCCCTGCCCGGTGGGCCGCGTTCCACGAGAGGTGAGGGCCCATGCCGTCGTCCGAACAGCTTGCGCAGCAGCTCGACCCCGCCACGGCGGTGCTGCTCACCGTCGAGTGCCAGGAGGGCGTGGTCGGCCGGGACAGCGCCCTGCCCGAACTGGCCGCCGAAGCAAGGTCGTCGGGGGCCCTGGGGCGCGTCGCCCAGTTGGTCGCCCGCGCACACGAAACAGGGGTGCAGGTGGTGCACGCGGTGGCGGAACGGCGCCCCGACGGGCGGGGCGCCAACCGGAACGCCCGGCTCTTCCGGGCGGCCGGCCGGCTCCCCGTCCAGCAGCACACCGGCTCACCGGCGGTCAGGGTCGCCGAGCCGGTCGAGGTGGCGGACGAGGACCTCGTCGTACGGCGGCTGCACGGCCTCTCGCCCATCGCCGGCACGGACGTCGACGCGCTGCTGCGCAACATCGGCTGCCGCACACTGGTCGTCACCGGGGTCTCCGCCAATGTCGCCATCCCCAACGCCGTCTTCGACGCGGTCAATCTCGGCTACACGGTGGTGGTTCCGGCCGACGCCATCGCGGGGGTGCCCGCCGACTACACCCCCGCGATGATCCGCAACACCCTCGCGCTCGTGGCGACGATCACCACGACCGACGACGTACTCGCGAGCTGGAAGCAGTCCGGGAATCCGGCGGGCGACTGATCAGGACACGTCGGCAGTCCGTGCCAACGCCCGCTGGATGAAGTCGAGTTCCAGGGCCAGCAGCCGGTCCGCCACGCCTTCCGCGTGGACGAGGTGCCCCGCACCGGACAGCGGCAGGACGGTGTGCGGCCGGCCGGCGGCCAGCAGCGCGGCCGACAGGCGCAGCGTATGGGCGGGCGCCACATTGTCGTCGGCGAGTCCGTGCACCAGCATCAGCGGGCGGGAGAGCCGGTGCGCGTGGGGGAGCAGCGAGGAACGTTCGTACCCCTCGGGCTGGACGTCCGGGTGGCCGAGGAAGCGCTCCTCCCAGTAGCTGTCGTACAGCCGCCGGTCCGCGGGTGCGGCGCCCGCGACCGCCGCGTGGAACACATCCGGGCGGTGCAGCACCGCCCCGGCGGCGAGATAGCCGCTGTACGACCAGCCCCGGATCGCCACCCGCCCCAGATCCAGGGCGTCGTACCGTTCCGCGGCCGCGTGCAGGGCGTCGACCTGGTCGTCGAGCACCGGCCCCAGCCGGTCGCCGACGATGGCCCGCTCCCAGGCGATGCCCCGGCCGGGGGTGCCGCGTCCGTCCGTGGCCAGTACGGCGAAGCCCTGCTCGGCGTACCACTGGCAGACGGCGGTGTACCAGCCCCGCCCCCTGGTCACCACTTGCAGGCCGGGCCCCGCGTAGGGGCTGAGCAGCACCGGCAGCCGTTCCTGCCCCGGCGCGTACCAGGAGGGCAGATGCAGGCGGCTGCGCAACTCGCGTGCGCCGAGGGTGAGATGGACCGGCGCCGGGATGACGAGCGGCTTCTCGGTGAGCACCGCGATCCGCCCGTCCGGCCGCCCGGCCCGGCGCACCGTCACCGACTGGCCGTTCTCCGTCATGCTGTCGACGACCAGCGTGGAGCCACCGGCGGCGGCCGTGTGCACACCGGGGTCCTGCGTCAGCCTGACGAACCCGGGCCCCTCCTCGTACGACCAGACATGGACCTCCGTCGGCTCCTCGCTCGCGGTGAAGAAGACCCGCTCGCCCACCGAGCCCACCACTTCGCGCACATACAGGCCTTCGGGACTGATGGCGTCGCCGATCCGGATTCCGCGCACATCGCCACGGACCCAGGGCAGGATCCGGACACCTCCGGGGGTGTGCGGCGGTGTGCCGGGCTGGAATCGCACCCAGTTCTCGTCGGACATCCGGGACAGCACCTCGTACCCGCCGCCCGCCGGGTCGGCGGCGACGACCCACACCGTGCGCTGGTCCCGGGTCTGGAGGACGGCGACGGGCCCGGCACTTCCCCAGGACGCGGAGACCAGGTACTCGAAGGCGGGGGCGGTCCAGGCACCGGGCGGGGTCTGCTCTTCGGGCACCGCGTGGGGCAGCGGGAGGGGGGTGCGGTCGCCCCCGGTGCTGATCACGAGCAGCGAGGTCTCGGCGTTGGGGGTGCCGGCCGCCGGGTAGCGGATGGCCACGGGGGGCTTCTCCGGGTCGGCGGGGTCGGCGATGTAGCGGCGGCGCACCATCGAGGTATCGACCCGGGCGACGAGCAGCGCGTCGCTGTCCGGGGACCACCAGTACCCGCGCGACCTGCCGATCGAGGCGGTCGCACAGTAGTCGGCGAGACCGTAACCGACATCGGCGTCCTCGGGCGCGGCGAGCAGCCGGTCGGCCGTCCCGTCGGTCCGTACGACGTGCAGGGCGCCGTCGGTGACGTATGCGATCAGGGTGCCGTCCGGCGAGGGCCGGGCGTCGGTCACCGGTCCGGCGGTGCGGATACGGAACGGGGCGGCGGTGGCCGACGCGTGCTCCGGGGCGCCCGGCGGGCTGTCGGGACGGTGCTCCGGGCCGGACTCCGCGCGGACGGTCCAGAGTTCGCCGTCCGCGGCGTAGGCGACGACCCGTGCGTCCCGGTCGGCGGCGTACGCGGTCACGCCCCCCGAGGGTGCAGGGTGACCGGCGAGAAGACGCTCCTGCCCGTCCTCGTACATCCAGAGGAGACCGCGTGCGTCGGTGCCGGACGCGGACCGTACGAACAGCACGCGTTCGCCGTCCGGGGAGACGGTGAACTGCCGGGGGGTACCGAGGGTGAAGCGGCGGGTCCTGGCGAACTGGCGGGGGAATCCGTTGATGTCCATGGCTCCATGTGCTTTCCGTGGGTGTGACCGGGAGGAACAGAAGAAACGGGCGGGAACAGAAGAGGGAGGGAACTGAAGAGGGCGGGAACAGAGGAAACAGTCCGGAACAGAGAAAGATCGTCGCCCTCTGTCCCCCGGAGCGACCCGGCGGAATCGCGCCGAAATCACAGCGGCCCCTCTCACGACGGTGCGTGGGAGGGGCGCTTCCGGGGACCGTCGAGGCCGACGATCTCGGTGTGTACGTCTTTGTGTACGACTTATTGCTGTGTGTCTTGGGGGACCGGGCTGCCGCGTGCGAGGCGTCTGAACGGCAGGCTCTCCCCGCGGCGGGCCGCGGGTCTGTCCTGGGTGTGCCGGAAAACCTATCAGTGGGGCTGCCCGGCGAGGTGACCGGGTCCGCCGGGAGGCCGGGTGCCGGTCAGCTGAGCGTGCTCAGCGCCGCCGGGTCGTAGGCGGCCAGTTCACCGAACCGCCCCTCCAGCACCTTGGCCGCCCACTGGGGGTCGTGCAGCAGCGCACGGCCCACGGCGACGAGGTCGAACTCGTCGCGCTCCAGGCGGTCGAGAAGGTTGTCGATCCCCTTGACCTGCGAGCCCTCGCCGCGGAAGGCGCTGCTGAACTCGTTGTCCAGGCCGACCGATCCGACGGTGATGACCGGCTTGCCGCTGAGCTTCTTCGTCCAGCCGGCGAGGTTGAGGTCGGAGCCGTCGAACTCCGGCTCCCAGTATCGGCGTGTGGAGGCGTGGAAGACGTCCACCCCGGCTCCGGCCAGCGGGGTCAGCAGGGCGTCCAGCTCCTCGGGGGTCCCGGCGAGCTTCGCCTCGTACGACTGCATCTTCCACTGGGAGAAGCGGAAGATCACCGGGAAGGTCGGCGAGACCGCCGCGCGGACCGCGGCCACGATCTCGGCTGCGAACCTGGTGCGGGCCACCGCGTCACCGCCGTACGCGTCGGTCCGCCGGTTGGTCCCCTGCCACAGGAACTGGTCGATGAGGTAGCCGTGGGCGCCGTGCAGTTCGACCCCGTCGAAGCCGATGCGCTCGGCGGCGGCCGCGGCCTCCGCGAACGCGCCGATCACGTCGTCCAGGTCCTGCTGCGTCATGGCCTTGCCGTCGTCCCCGGTGCCTTCGGGGAGGCGGAGGCCGGAGGGGCCCATGGCCGGTGCGTCGGGGAACGGGGGCCGCCCGGCGGTGCGGGCCATACCGATGTGCCACAGCTGCGGCACGATCGTGCCGCCCGCCGCGTGCACGGCGTCCGCGACCTTCGCCCAGCCCGCGAGCTGGTCATCGCCGTGGAAGCGCGGAACGCGGTCGCTCTCCCCGGCCGACGCGTGTCCGACATAGGTGCCTTCGGTGACGATCAGGCCGACACCTGCGGCGGCCCGGCGCGCGTAGTACGAGAGCACGTCATCGCCCGGTATGCCGCCGGGCGAGAACTGCCGGGTCATCGGCGCCATCGCGATCCGGTTGGGGACGGTCAGGCCGTTCAGGACGACGGGCCGGGACAGGATCTGCGCCGCACGGCTGGCGGAGGCGGTGGTGGTCACTTTGACGGGCTCCTCGGGAAACGGCTGACCGGAACTGGCACGCGGTGTGCCGTCGGGGTCAACCGGAGACAGGCTCCGGTCATTCCGCCATTCTGTTGTGACCCCGGATACGTCTGCGAACCCGGCGTTCCGCGGTGGCCCCGAAGCCACCGGGGAACAACGTCCATGACCCCGGATGCTTCCGCCGACGCCCGTACCCCGTCAGCCCCGCGCGCCGGAGCCCTCGCCCAGAGTGGCGCCGAGTGCCGCACGGTCGACCTTGCCGTTGCCGTTCAGCGGCAGGGCGGCCAGCCGGGTGAGGACGGCGGGCACCATATAGGCGGGGAGGCGGTCGCGGAGCGCCGCGCGGACGTCGTTCGCACTGTCGGCGGCCCCTGTGTAGGCGGCTGCGATCTCGGTGCCCGCCCGGGTCGCCAGCGCGACGGCCGCCGCGTCGCTCACTCCCGGCTGACCGCGCAACGCCGCTTCGACCTCGCCCAGTTCGACCCGGTACCCGTGCACCTGGACCTGCTGGTCGCTGCGCCCGATGTGCACCAGCGGCAGGTCATGCGACCCGGCGCCTTCGTCGGGCGGCAGCAGGGCGACGCGGTCGCCGGTGCGGTACCAGTGCGTGTCGGTCAGCGCGGTGGCCGGATCGTACGGGGCTCCGTCGGCTTCGAGGAACCGGCCGGCGTTGTTGTCCGGGTCGAGGTAGCCGGGGAAGCGCTGCGGGCCCCGTACGCACAGCTCGCTCCCGAACAGACGGTGTTCCATCCGGGGGTTCAGGGTGCCGATCGGCACGGTGCCGTTGGCGGCGGCCGGCCAGTGCTCCGGGTCGTCGGGCAGCCGGTACGCGGTGCAGGTGACGGTCAGTTCGGTCGGACCGTAGGCGTTCTCCAGGGAGCTGCCGGGGGCGGCCCGCTGCCACGCCCGCGCCTGCTGGAGTGTCAGCGGCTCCCCGCAGAACATGCTGGCCCGCAGCGTCGGCATGCTTCCCGGGCCGAGCGCGCGCAGCCGCTTCGCGAGCGAGATGACCGACGGTACGGAGTTCCAGTGCGTGATGGCGTGCCGGTTGACGAAGCGGACCGGCGCCAGCAGATCGGCGCGGGCCGGTACGACCAGGGCGGCGCCGCTTCCCCACGCGGTGTACATGTCGAAGACGGAGGGGTCGAAGGTCAGCTCGAAGGTCTGCGAGAAGCGGTCGCCGGGGCCCGCCGCGCAGCGCGGTACGGCGTGGGCGAGGTAGGCGCAGATGTTCCGCTGCCGGATGGGGACGCCCTTGGGGACCCCGGTGGATCCTGAGGTGAACATGATGTACGCGAGGTCATCGGGGCCCGCTCCCACGGCGGACGGCTCCGGAGCGGGGGAGTCCAGGTGGCGGAGCAGCTCACCTTCCGTCATTTCTGTTGTCCGCACGTCCAGTTGGCCGGGGTGCTCGGCGGTTCCGTCGCTGAGGACCCTGTCCAGCGACGCCTGGCGCACGATCGCGGCGTTGCGCTCGGTGGGGAACGCGGGACCGAGCGGAACCACGGCGGCGCCGATGCGCTGGATGGCCAGGTATCCCGCGTACGCGACGACGCTGCGCCCTGCCAGCAGCCCCACTCTGCGCGGCGGCGCCCCGTCCCCGCCGCTGACGAGCGCCGAGGCCAAGTGGTCGGCGAGAAGGGAGAGTTCGGTGTACGTCAGCTCGGTGTCGCCGGTCTCCAGCGCCGTACGGTCGCCGTGGGCCGCGACCGATGCCGCGAACCAGTCGTCGAGGGTGTGCCGTGGGGCGGGCATGTTCACGGTCTGTCCTTGTCGGATGTTGGGGTCTCGCCGGATGCCGGGGTGCTGCCGGACGTATCGGTTCCGCACGCGGCCGGTGCGGGGCGCGTGGAGAACGCGCAGCTGAACGGGGTCTGTGACCGGTCGCGCAGACTGATCCAGCGGTACGCGCCCCAGTGGCCGTGCCGGGAGCCGGGACGTACGTCGATGGTCCAGGGGCGGCCGGAGACACCCGCGCCGCTGGCCTTCACACAGGCCTCCTGGACGGTCCACACCCAGGCGACCTCCTCGGCGGCCCGCTCCGGCGGCAGCGCGGTGACCCGGTCGGCGTGGCCGTGCAGCACCCGGCGGGCGAACAGGGCCGACACGGATTCCGCGGGCTGCTGGAGATCCACGCCGACGGCCCGTCCGACGGCGACCCCGGCCGCGACCGCGCCTCCGCTGTGCGACACGCTGATCCCCACCCCGGGCAGTCCCGCGATACGGGGTCGGCCGCGCTCGTCCGCAGCGATCCGGGCCCCGTCGGCCGCCGGGTGGACGGCGGTGATCAGCCGGCGCAGCAGCCCGCGCCCGGCGAGGAATTCACGGGCGCGCCACTCGGGCAGCAGGGCCGCGCGGCGCAGATCGTCCCGGTGGGTGCTCGGTGGGGTCCGGCCGGCGGCGGCCTCGGCCACCCAGACCCGGTCCGCGACCTCCAGCACGGTGTTCACCGCAGTACGTCCGGCCGTGCGGGCTCGGCCAGGATGCTCTCGGCGGCGTCGGCCAGCGCGCCGAGCACCACCTCGTTCGCACCGCCGCCGATCCCGAACAGCGCGGCCTGGGCGCGTACTTCCTGGATGCCGCCGGTGGTGAAGCCCGCCGCGCCCCACAGCTGACCGCATTCGGCCAGCACCTCGCTGACGGTGGCGCCCGCGGCCGCCTTGAGCGTGGCGGCTGCCGTCGTGTCGTACCTGGACACCACGGGCTCCCCGAACTCCGCCACCAGTGCCTGGAGTTCGCGCAGCCGCAGCAGGCAGCGGGCGAACCGCTGGCGTACGGATTCCAGGTCCCACAGGGTGCCGTCCCCGTGCGCGCGGGCGGCCAGATGGCGCCGGGTGTCCCGCAGGGTGCGGCGGCACAGGGACACGCCCCACTGTGCGCCGGCGAGCCGCTCGGTGGCGATATGGCGGGCGAAGAGCGGCAGTCCGAAGCCGGCCCGGCCCACCACCTGGTCCCGCCCGACCCGTACACCGTCGAAGGTGAGGTGGCCGGCGCCCGAGTCCGCGAAGAGGGCCGAGTCCGCGGGGGTCACCGCCACGCCCGGTGCGTCGGCGGGCACCAGGACCCAGGTGAAGTGGGTGAAGTGCCGCCCGGGGCGGTGCCGGGCGAGGACGAGGTGGTGACCGGCGGTGGTGGCGTTGGCGATCCAGTTCTTCCCGCCCGTCACCACCAGGGTGTCGTCCTCGGCCCGCACCTCGGTGCGCAGCGCCGTGAGGTCGGTCCCCGCGGTGACGTCACTCGCTGCCAGCGAGACCGCGGTCCGGCCCGCGAGCGCCTCCTTCAGGGCGGACCGGGCCGCGGGCGCGGTACCGGCCGCGAGGACCGGCAGCGCGGTGGCGAGCTGAACGCTCACCGACAGCGTGGCGGCGATCGAGAAGCGGGCGTCCACGGCGGCCAGCAGCCCGTCGAGACCGTCGAGATCGGCCCCGGCCCCGACCGAGCCGTCACGGTAGGCGCGGGCGGTCAGACCGCCCCGGCCCAGCGCCGCCCAGACCCGGTCGCCGCTCGCCGTGGCGGGCAGCGCGTCGAGCGCGGTCCAGTCGGGGCCGCCCGGCCGCTCCCGGCGGGATGTGTCAGGCAAAGTTCACCCCCTGGTCCCGGAGCGCCAGCCGGCCGTCGGCGAGGTGCAGCCGGTCGTTGCTGTAGTTCAGCGCCGCCGAACGCAGATCCCGCAGGGCGCGTTCGAGGTGGGTGGGGGAGTCCTTGAGATAGCCGTGCCGCAGCCCGAGCGCGGTGACCAGGCCGTCCACCGCCGCGTGGCACTCGTCGGCAGCGGTGATCTTCAGCGAGTTGAGCAGCAGCTGACGTGCCGGGGCCGAGAGGTCGCCGCCCGACTCCACCACCCCCAGCGCCCGGGTGAGCAGCGCGTGCACCGCCTCCAGACGCTGCCGGGACCGGGAGATCCGGGAGAGCAGGAGTTCCGACGTCAGGTCGAAGCGTTCGCGGCCCGCCGGGCTGCGCAGCAGTCGCAGGACACGGGAGAGGGCGCCGGCCGCCGTGCCGAGCCACACGGCCGACCAGCCCAGATGGGCCAGCGGACCGAAGACCTGGGCGGCGATCTCGTGGAACCCGCCGTGCTCGCCCACCACTTGGCGGGCCGGCACGCTGCCGGACAGCTTGAGCGCGCCGCTGTGGCTGGCCCGCATCCCCATCGGCTGCCACTCCCCTGAGCCGCTGATGCCGAGCTGGCTCCGGTGCGCGTACACCAGGGACACATCGCTGTCGGTGACGGCGCCGGGGCTGCGCATCGTGATGAGGAAGCCGTCGGCGTACCCGCCGCCGGTCACGACCGGCGCGAACCTGTCGATCACCAGCTGCCCGTCGCCGCCGGTCAACTGGGCCTGAGCGCTCAGCAGATGACCGCCCTTGCCCGCCTCGGTCGTCACCGACGCCAGATAGATCCCGCCCTTGGCGATGTCCGGCAGCAGCTCGTCGCGGAGCGCCCGGTCGCCGTACCGGACAATGGCCTCCGCCTGCTGGCAGTGCATCGCGAAGATCATGCCCACCGACATGTCGCTGCGCCCCAGCGTCTGCGCCGCTGCCACCAGGTCCGCCACGGTGCCGCCGAGCCCGCCGTGCGCGGCGGGCACCATGAGTCCGAGCAGACCGGTGCTGCGGAGGGCGTCCAGCGCCTCGACGGGGAACTCCGCGTCCCGGTCGGTCCGCGCCGCGTGCTCGCCGGTCACCGCGGTCACCTCCGCGAGCGCGGCCGTCAGGTCCAGCGGGCCGTTCGCCGCGGGCTCCGTGCTCATGCGCCCACCTGGCCGGCGGAGCCGTCGGAGAGCTGCGCGGAGATCACGTGCCAGAGGCTGCCCGCGGTGGCGAACGTCGTGTCGTTGAGCTCCTCGTCGGGCAGGGATATCCCGAAGGTGTCCTCGACGGAGAACAGCAGCTCGATGGCTTGCATCGAGTCGACGCCGAGCCTGCGCAGATCCGTGCCGGGGGTGATGACGACGTCGGGTCCGGCGTTCTTCAGGAAGGGGCGGAGCAGTTCGGTGAATCGGGAGTCCATGGCGGAGCCTCTCGGGTGGGACGGTGAGACGAAGGGGCTTACGTTCGGATCAGGCCTGATCAAGGAGCGGGCATGGTCAGTGGGCGATACGGCACAGGTCGTCGACCCGGCGGAGGTTCTCCGGTACGAGGTCGGCGGCGGCGAACTCCGTCCCGAGGTCGTCCTCAAGGCGCTCGATGATCTCGATCAGCCGGAAGGAGCCGAACGAGGCGAACGAGTCGAAGGCGGCACCCGCCAGCAGTTCGGCCTCGGAGACGCCGAGCACGGCCCCGGCCACGGCCGCCACCCGCAGGCGCAGCGCCTCGTCCGGCGGGGCGGGGGACGCGGACGGTTCCAGGTGGATCTCCAGGTCGGCCGCGAGTACTTCGCGCAGGCGCTCCACGAGCTGCGGCGGTTCGGCCCTGCCCCGCGAGACCCGGCGGTGGGCGAGATACGTCTGCTCGACGACCTTGTCCCAGGCGCGCAGCTGCGCCTCCTCGGCCTCGCTCGCGGAGGACCGGCCGGAGTAGAGCTCGCGGTATTTCGCGTGCAGCCGGCGGCTGCGGGCCAGCAGCCAGGTCTCCACCGTGAGCTGCTCGACGGCGCGCGCCCGGTCCGGCCAGGTCTCGTACGCGCCGAGGTACTCCCGTACCGCGTCGTCGTCCGCGGTCAGCACGGGCGGCAGGGCGGTGAGCGGCGGCAGGTCTCCCGGGCCGATCCCGACCGCGTCGGCCGGTCCGATGCCCGCCAGATCCGCGTCGGAGAGGACCCAGCGGCCGGGCACCGCGGGCCCCCAGGTCGTCTCGCTGCGGTAGGCATCCGTGATGTGCCAGCCGTCCGGCCCGGCGGTGAGCAGGAAGCTGTGCTCCATGTGCGCGTGCCCGTGGTACGGCAGCCAGGGCAGCCGGAACGAGTCCGCGATCACATAGTGGGTGGAGCCGCGCCGGGCGACGGCGGCCGGCAGTTCGGACCCGGACAGCCGCTCACGCCGTTCCGCGCGCAGTCCCAGCAGGCCGGGCAGCGTGCTGAGTTGCTCGTCCGGCGGGGGTTCCACCGTCGGCAGCCCGTCGGGCCGCTTCCAGGTGCGGAAGTCGAGGGCCGCCCCCGCCCGCAGATGGGTCCCGGCGCCGTGGTGGTGGTCCGCCAGTACGGCCAGATTGACCTGCACACAGTCCAGCAGGCCGGTGTGGACCGAATCGAAGTCGAAGTGTTCCGGCCCACCGGGGCGCGGGGCGCCCGTACTCGGTATGTCCGTGTCCGCCATGTCCGCTCACATTCCTTGACTCATCGGTCTCTGCTGCGCCTGCCCGCGCCCTGTTTCCCGTCCGCCGCCAACGGTCAGAGCCACGGCGGGAGTACGGGCAGCCCGGCTGTCGACGTGAGGCCCGTACCGCCCGACCGGCCCGCCAGCCAGGCGAGCGCGTCCGCCGGCGTGCCGGTGACGTCCGGGCCGCCCGTGCCGAACCGGCCGAGGACATCTCCTCCGGTGTCGCGCAGGGTGAAGTCCGGTACGCCGTCGGCCTCCGCGTAGTAGCCGAGCACGTCGGCCAGGATGATCTGCCGCGCCGACGCGGGGATGTCGTCCCATCCGTAGCCGATGTCCAGGTCCACATGGTGCAGTTCGAGTTCGCGCAGCCGGATCACCAGAATCCGCTGCGGGGTGCAGAGTTCCCCCGTGAAGGGCCTGACCGTCGCCTGCCACGCGGCGGCGGGCAGCGTTTCGATCGTGTGCTGGAAGTGCTCGGCGCTCTCCCGGACGTCGGTCAGCTGGACCGCGGCGGGACGGCCTGCGCCCGCCTCGATCTCGGTGTCGCGGGCCCCGCGGTTCGCGTACTGGGGTGTCTCCACCCCGGTCCGCGCCCACTCCAGCAGCCGTTCCAGTGCGGGGGCCTGGCGTGCCAGATGGCTCAGGACATGGCCGCGGGTCCAGCCGGGCAGCCGGGACAGCTCCGGGACGTCCTGGTCGCGGAGCCCGGTCAGCCCGGCCAGCAGCCGGTCCGCCGCGGCGGCGATCTCCTGGAACGACTCCCGGGTGGGGGCGATCTCCTTCAACGGGACTCCTTCTGCGTCTGCGTCTGCTTCTGCATCTACGTGGACGTGCGGTTCGGTTCCGGGCTCAGCTCTGTTCCGGGCCGCTCTCCGCTCGGCGTGGTCTGCCGCTGTCCGGCCGGGTGAGCCGGGCGAACCCGTCGGCGATGGTGGACAGCGTGGCCGCGATGTGCGGGAGGCGCGCCGGATCGTCGGCCAGCAGGGCCTCTTCCTGCTGCCGCTCATCGCCGTACAGCAGGCTGGTGGCCGCCTTGAACCGCAGCGCGTGCGGCCGGTCACCGAGCAGATGACCGCCCAGGACGACGATCCCGGAATCGTCGAGCAGCCGTGCCGCGAGGGACGCCGAGTCCGTGATGCCGCGCGCGGCCAGCCGGTCGCGCAGCGGCTCGAAGTCCGGATAGACGTAGAACCCGCCGGCCGGCGGCCGGCACTCGGCCCCCGCTTCGACCGCGATCCGGTGCACCGCCCGCGCCACCGCACCGTGCAGCCGGGCGCTCGCCCGCTTCCTGGCGACGATCTCCGGGGGCTCCGCGAACGCGTACTCCGCGACCTGCTGCATCGGCCCCGCGAGCGTCGACCACAGCTCGCTGGCCGCCGCGACCACGGAGTCCCGCAGCAGTTCACCCGCCTCGCCCGCGGGGAACCGCGCGGCGCCGATGCGCCAGCCGCCCAGCCCCAGCGTCTTGGAGAGACCGGTGGTGACGACGGTGCGCTCCGGGGCCACATCCGCCGGGCTCAGGAAGGGCGTGGCCCGCGGGTCGTGGACGATGTCCCGGTAGATCTCGTCGGAGACGATCAACAGGTCCTCGGCCTGCGCGACCGCACAGATCTCGCGGACCGCGGCGGGCGGCGCGAGCGTCCCGGTCGGGTTGTCCGGCAGCGTCAGCACCAGCAGCCGGGGGTCGCCGCCGGTCCGTCTGGCCCGCCGGATCGTCTCGCGCAGCGCACCGGGCTCCGGCATACCGCCGTACTCCCGTGGGATCGGCACCCCGAAGACCTGCTTGCCCGCGTACGCGGCCTGCGGCGCATAGGTGTTCCAGGCGGGCTGCGGCAGCAGCACATCGCCGGGGACGGCGAGCTGTACGGCCATCAGCAGCGGCTTGCTGCCGGGGCCGACCACGATCCGGTCGGCGTCGGTCGGCAGCCCGCGGCGTGCGAAGTACCCGGCGACGGCCGCCCGTACGCCCTCGGCGCCCGCCACCGGGCCGTACGCGGAGCGGGACGCGCCGATGGCCAGCTGTTCGGCGAGCTGCGGCAGCACCGGCAGTCTGGCCTCGCCGAACGCGAGGTGGATCAGGGAGTCCCCCCGGGCCCTGCGCCGGTCCACCAGCTGGTTCAGCGCCAGGTTCGGGGAAGGCGGTGCGAACGTCACTGCGGTCATGTCCGGTTCCTCTCCGGCAGCCCGTGCGCGCCGTCACCCGCGGGGCCGGACGTTCCGGCACCGCCCGGGGCGCCGCCGCGCACGGCCGCCGCGATGTCTGCGGGGGTCGAGGGGTCGAGTTCCAGCTCGTCGAGCCAGGCGGCGTCCGGCGAGTAACGCGCCCGGAACGGCCTGCCCACCAGCGCGGGATCACGAGCCTGGAGCATCCGCAGCCGGAAGAACGCGCCCTCGGCTGTCTCCTCCACCCCGTCGACCACGACCTTGCCCGGCGTCGCCGACATGACGGGCCCCCGTACCGTGCGGGCCAGGCCCGGCAGCGTGCGGTACGCCTCGGTGAAGATGTCCGCCGCCCTGGCGAGCGGCACCTTGAAGTAGTCGTACGGTCCGGTGTCCCGCTCCACGAACAGGTAGTACGGCACCGCCCCGGCTGCCAGTTCCGCACGCCACAGCGCGCTCCACACCCGGGCGTCGTCGTTGACGTGCCCGATCAGCGGGGCCTGGCAGTAGACGACCGCGCCGGTGGACCTGATCCGGGCCACGGCCCGGCGCGCGAGGTCGCTCTCCAGCTCCCGCGGGTGGCTGAAGTGCGCCATCACGGCGAGCTGCCGCCCGGACGCCACCACGGACTCGAACAGCCGCAGCACCTCGTCGGCGTCCGGGTCGGTGACGTACCGATGCGGCCAGTAGGCGACGGACTTGGTGCCGATCCGGACCGTACGGACGGACTCGACGCCCAGCAGCGGTTCGATGTGGGCGCGCAG
The DNA here is from genome assembly GCF_036014215.1 of Streptomyces sp. NBC_00440. NCBI lineage: Bacteria > Bacillati > Actinomycetota > Actinomycetes > Kitasatosporales > Streptomycetaceae > Streptomyces > Streptomyces sp. NBC_00440. The sequence goes on along the minus strand of NZ_CP107921.1, from coordinate 928,967 downwards.
CCGCTCGGTCGACATCACCATCGGGTCGCCGCCCGTGACCAGGACGTCGTGCACCTCGGGATGGCCGCTCAGGTACTCGACGAGCCCCGACGGGTCGGGGGCCGCGAAGCGCAGATCGGCGTCGCCGATGAACTGCGCCCAGCGGAAGCAGTACGTGCAGTACGCGTGGCAGGTCTGCCCCTGGCCGGGGAAGTAGAGCACCGTCTCGCGGTACTTGTGCTGGAGCCCGGGGAGCTGGACGCCCTCCTGGCTCGGCACGTTGAGCTGCTGCTGGCCGGACGGATGCGGATTGAGCCGCTCGCGGATGTCCCGTACGGCCTCGCGCAGCAGGAGCTTGTCCGACGGGTCGCCGGAGAGCTTGGCGAGCTGGTCCTCGTCGGAGCGCGCCAGCATCCCGCTCTGCGGGAACGTCAGCTGGAACATGGGGTCTTCGGGGACCCGGTCCCAGTCGATGAGGTGTGACAGCACATATTCGTTGACCCGGAACGGCAGCACGAGCGACACCCTGCGCACGGTCTCCGTGATGTGTTCGGGCAGCCCGAACCGCCGGGCGATGTCGTCGATGTGGCGCGGCCCGAACGCCCGGAACCTGTCGGGATCCCGCTGTCCGGCCGGCATCAGTTCGGGCCTCCTGTCCGGTTCGGTTTGCGGTACAGCTCGTCGCCCAGGACCAGGAAGTCGAGGTCCATGGAGCGGAACGCCCGCACCGCGTCGGCCGCGGTGTTGACGACGGGTTCGCCCTTGTCGTTGAAGGAGGTGTTGAGCAGCACCGGTGGCACACCGTCCCGCCGCAGGCCGTCCAGGGCCGCCCCCACCGCCGGTGCCTCGTCGCCGTGCAGTACCTGCGGGCGGGTGGTGCCGTCGACGTGCACGACACCGGGTGCGACACCGCGCCCGAGTTCGGTCGCCCTGGCCGCGCCGAGCATGTAGCGGCTCAGATGCTCCTGCTGCTCCCAGAGCAGGGCGCCGTAGTCGGGCCGGGTGACCCCCGCGAAGGGGCGCCACTGCTCGCGGTTCTTGATGGAGTTCACCCGGGCGTGCACCGCCGCGGTGTCCGGTACGGCGATGATCGACCGGCGGCACAGCGCACGCGGCCCGACCTCCGCCCGGCCCTGGGCGACCGCCCCGACCTGGCCGTCGATGAGCAGTGCGGTCAGCTCGTCGGTGTCGAGATCGCTGCGGAGCAGTCCCGAAGTGTCCGGCCTGCCGGGCCCGTTGGTGTGGTCGTAGCCGTGGATGTCGGTGCCCAGATAGGGGCTGAGCGCCCCGGCCCGCCGCTTCGGCGGCCGTACGGTCCAGGCGGCTCCGAGCGCTACGCCCGCGTCGTGCGGCACCGGCGGGACGTACAGCGGTCCGGGCAGCGTGCCGTTGGTGCTGCAGTTCAGCGCCACGCCGCCGCTCATGCAGAGCTGTTCGACACCGGACGTCTTGCGGGTCAGCGCCGCGAGATGACTGACGGTCTCCTCGATGAGCCGCTGTGCGGTGTAGGCCACGAGAATCGCGCGGGGGTCATCGGTGAGTGCCTCCTCGGGGGCGCTCGGCGCGGCGGCGCCCGCGATCCGGGTGTAGCGCTCCCGCCACCGGGCGACCGTCGTGTCGTACTGCTCCTTGATCTCGTCGGCGGTGGCGTGCCCGGTGCTCTCCGCCAGCGGCTCGACGGCCAGCCGGAAGTCGTCGGCCCGGATGTCGACCAGGGACTCGACGTCAAGACCGGCGGCGCGGCCGTACGCGGCGAGACCCATGGTCTTGCCCGCGTTGAGGAAGGAGAAGCCGAGCCAGGTGGACGCGGCGTCGTAGGCGTACCCCAGCGACGCGGTGCGCTGCCAGGTCCGCTCCAGGCGCGGTTCGGCGCCGTCCTCGTACGTCCAGATGGTGGAGGACTCGTTCTCGCCGTGCCCGTCGACTACCAGGACCCCGGCCCTGGAGAAGGGCGATGCGTAGAACGACGAGGCGGCGTGCGCCTGGTGGTGGGGTACGCGGACGACCTCGGGCGTGCGCTCGCCGAAGTCCAGGCCGACGGCGTACGCCAGGAACTCCGCGTCGGTCGCGAACCGGCGCGGGTACAGCTGCTCGCTGTCCCAGCCGAGCGCGACCACATCGATGTCGGCGGCGGAGATCCCGGCCTGTTCCAGACAGAACCGGGCAGCGCCCAGCGGTTTGCGGTAGAGCGAGTGCCGGCGCCGGTTGCACCGCTCCTCCTCGGAGAAGGCGACGATCTCACCGTTCCCGTCGATGAGGCAGGCGGCGCTGTCGTGCCACCCGGCGGGAGGGGCGTTGACTCCAAGAATCCACGTCATGCGCGTCTCTCCTCGTTGGCTGTGGTCAGTCACGGAAGTCGGGTGAGGGTGTGCCGCACGGCACGCTGGGCGCGGCCGAGCGCGGCCGCGCACTCGTCCGGGCTGTCGCCGACGGCGATCAGCGCGGCGAGGCGGGGCACGATGCCGCGTGGGGGCAGCAGCAGTTCGCTGCCCGGGGCGACGAGCGGGACCGCTTCGACGATGCCGGGTTCGGCAGCGGCGGCGGTCAGATCGAGGGAGTCCACAGTGCAGTCGTGCTCGGGGTAGACGAAGCGGACCTCGGCGCAGCGGTCCCGGGTTTGGGTGAGGTCGGGGGTGCGGCCGAGCGCGATGTCCACGGCGGCCGTGACCGGGCAGACGCCGGTGGCGAGCGTGCCGAGCAGCGGGATGAAGTCGCCGCCGAGCCGGCCGTTCACCTCCACGACGCGCGGCCCGGTGCGGGTGAGGCGCAGCTCGGTGTGGGTCAGGCCGGTGCGGACACCGAGGACCGTATGGGCCCGCGCCACCACGGACCGCACCTCGTCGGCCCAGGGCTCGTCGCGCCAGGGGGCGACCCGGTGGCCGGTCTCCTCGAAGTACGGGGCGAATCCGAGCTGCTTGTGCGCGACGTTGACGATGCGGACCGCCCCGTCGGAGACCGCGCAGTCCACACTGATCTCCGGGCCCTCCAGATACTCCTCGACGATCGCGCCGTCCAGGGCGCTGATCCCGGGGAACGAGGAGGTGCGCGCCTGCTCGAAGGCGCGGGCGAGCTGTTCGGGGCCTTCCACGAGGCTGACCCCGATGCTGCCGGCAAGCCCGCGCGGTTTGACCACGACCGGCCAGCCGAGCGCCTCGGCGGCCTCCGCAGCCTCCGCCCGGCTGTGCACATGGCGGTACGCGGCAGAGGGGACCCCGGCCGCGCCGAGCAGCCGCCGGGTGGCCAGCTTGTCGCGGCAGCGCCGGGCCGCCTCGGGGCTCATATGCGGCAGCCGCAGCAGCCGGGCGACCTCGGCGGTGGTCTCCAGGAGGGTCTCGTCCCAGGTCAGTACGGCGCCGGGTCCTTCATGGCCGTCCAGCAGTTCCGCCACGGCCCGCGCGGTGGCCGTGGCATCGGAGGTGTCCGCGGTCCGGAACCGGTCGCCCACATAAGGGCGTTGCCAGTCGACGGCGGTGCTCTGGACGAGGGCGGCCTCGACCCCTGCGGCGACGGCGCTCAGCGCGTACGAGCGGTAGGGCGGATTGCCGCAGCCCACGACGGCGAGCCGGCCGGGCCGCCGGACGTCGACGGGGGCGCACACCAGCGAGGCTTCCCGGATCGTGCGGCGGACGGCCTCCGTGACCCCGGCGCTGTCCCGCCCGCGGAACCGGAACCGGATGCCGGCGTTCTCGTACCCGCTCTCGCTCAGCAACGCCCCGTCGTGCGGGCGTACTTCGGCGTACGGTCCGGGCGCCGCGTCGGAGGCCCGGGGCCCGGTCGCCGAGAGGACCCGGCAGGGCATCGGCACCGAGGGCGGCACCAGCAGCCAGCCCGCCACATCGGCGGGTCCTTCGAAGGCGGGCGCGGATGCGTTCCCGATGCCCGTCTGCTGGGCGACGGCCACCGCCATCAGGTCGATACCGTGCACCTCACGCCAGATGAAGGGCACTTCGGCGCCGCCCGGCCTCGCCCCGATCTCCAGGACGGTCAGTGCGCCGCTCCCGCTCTCGAAGAGCTCCAGATGGAAGACCGCGGGCCCGGCGAAGAGGGCACCGGCCGTCGCCGCGGCGATCTCTCCGATCCGGCCGAGGAGTACGGGGTCGTCGATCTCGACGGAGCCGAGTGCGGCGCCTGCGGTGAACTCCAGACAGGTGCTCAGATAGCGGGACGCCCGCCACGCGCCGAGGCCGTCCCCTGCGTCCCCCGTGTACACGCCGTCGACGTGCAGCACCTCGTCGGGCAGCCACGGCTGTACGAGCATCTCGGTGTCGCGCGGGAACGCGTACGCCCGGAGCGCGTCGGGGGAGTCGAGCCGGCGGATTCCGTTACTGGCCGTGCCCCGCCGCGGTTTGACCAGCACCGGCCAGCCGTGCCGGGCGGCGAAGGACCCGACCGCGGCGTGGTCCGGCGCGTCGGCCGTCGCGGGGACGGGGACGCCCGCGGCCGTGAGCCGCTGGGCCATCAGCAGTTTGTCCCGCAGGGGTTCCAGGTCCTCGCTGCGCTGTCCGGGCAGGCCGAACTCGCCGCGCAGATCGGCGGCCAGGTCGAGATCGGTCTCCTGGAGCGCCACGATGCGGGTCGGCGGCCCGGTCTGCTCGGCCAGTGAGCCGATCGCGTCACGGACCTGTTTGACGTTCTCCGTGCTGTCCACGAGCCGTACGCCCGCGGCCTGTTCGTGCGGCAGATGGCGGGCGGCCCGTTCGGTGGTGACATAGCTGACGCGGTGGACGGCGTGGTCCAGATACGCGGCGTAGTCGGCATACCGGTCGGTCCAGCGGTGGATGACCATCACGTGTTCGGGCACTGAGATGCCTCCTGGGGCAGGAACGAGCACGGGCGGGGCGGGGAGGGCGGTACCGGGGCGGCGGGCCGTCCGGCGCGTGTCGGGGTGGGGGCGGGCGCCCCGCCGGTGCGGGCCGACGGCGGTGGCGCGCCCGGGTGCGCCGGGCGTTCCGTGCCGGACGGCGGTTTCGCGGTGCTGACCGTGGGCCGGTCAGCACTCTCCGGCGGCGGACAGGAGCGTGTGGTGCATGTCCCACAGCAGTTCCGCACACTGCTCGCGGCCGATGTCCTTGGCGGTGAGCCGCACCGACAGACCGGACGCGCTCTCCTGGACGCGGGCGTAACAACGCGGGCCGATCGAGGTGAAGGGCTCCTCCCAGGTGATGGCGGGCTCGTCAACGGGTGCCGGTTCCCCGGAATCGGGAGGCTGCCGCTCCGGCAGGGTCACGTAGTTGAAGGCACAGGCGGGTTCGGGCGCCCCCGGCCTGCCGGCGAGCAGCGCGGCCACCGCGGTGACGTCGTGCGCACCGTGGCGGAAGGCACCGAGGCTGCTCCAGTGCGTGGCGGACGCCAGCTTGCGCAGGTCGTCCTCGCGGGCGCCCTCGATCAGGGCGGGCACCCACTGGTTCATCGAGGTGACCACGTTCTTCCAGCGGGCGGAGAAGCGGTTGGCGCTCATCAGCTGCACCAGCAGGGCGTCGGTGCCGCAGATCCGGGCCACGCTGCGGGCGTAGGCGGCGAGGACGACGCTGGAGGGGGACACCTCCGCCGCAGCCGCGACCGTACGGGCGGCGGCGCGGGCGGGTCCGGAACGCAGGGTGGCCTGGACGGCACCGGCACCGGCACCGGCCGTGGCCGGCAGGGCGACGGGCGGTGCCCGGTCGAGAAGCCGGTCCCAGTGGTCGAGTGCGGCGCTCTGCCGGCGCAGGCCCGCGGGGGTGAACTGGTCGGCGGCCAGCTCGGCGGGGCCGGGTGCGGGGACAGGTCCGGCTCCGGACGGGTCGGTGAGCGCCCCGGTGAACTCCTGGTGCAGCACTTCCTCGGCCCAGGCGTCAGCGGCGATGTGGTGTTTGACGAACAGCAGGTGGGAGGCGGTCCCCGCCCGGGTCAACAGGGCGGCCCGCCAGCCGTGTTCATCGCCGAGGCGGAAGCGCAGGGAGGCCGGGCCCGTGACGAAGTCCCCGGGTGGAGTGCCACCCGTCTCGACCACCAGCAGCGAGTCGGAGAAGTCATCGTCGGGCGTCAACTGACCTGGTGAGCCGGGATCCTGGAGGTCGTAGCGCGTCCTCAGCGACGGATGGCGGGCGACAACGGCCCGCAGGGCCGTGCGCACCTCCTCCGTGCCGACGCCGTGGGGGAGCGCCCAGAGCGCGGCGTTGTTCGCCTCGTGCCACCGGGTGCTCGGCAGATCCCGGATGTCGTGCCAGACCGAGAGCTGGCCCAGCGAAAGCGGTCCCGCCACAGACATCCACCCCCTCCATAGACATGAGCCAAGACTTTCGCATCGTGAAATCAATTTTCCACGTACCGCTGACGCTGCCACACACTGTTGAAGCCTGTCCAGGTTGAACGGCCCCCCGCCGCCCCTTCGCTCACCGCTCATCACCACGCAACACCGGTCTGGAGAAAGGGAGTTGGGACTTCGTGAAAATTGACCGCACTCGCACTCCCGCGCGTGGCGCGCCCCTGTACCGGTCGCGGAGTGAGCCACATCACATGCCATCCCTGGCGTCTCCGTGAGAGTCTGGGCCCGCCCTTCGGAAGTAGGTTTCCGCGATGCGAAATATGCAGAGTCGGATACGAGAAGAGCGCGACGGTAGCCGTCGGCCGGGTCCCGCGCGGCACGCTCCCGCACCCGGTCGACCTGCCGGAGAGGCGGAAGGGCCGGCCCGCCCCCGGACCATCGTTCCCGCACCAGACGAGGGGCCTCAGCAACGTGACGCAACAGCCGTACCACCAGGCCGGTGACGCCGGGGAGTTCCTGCACGACTTCCTGCTTCGTGCGGTGGGGACGACCCCGGACCGCCCCGCCGTGGTGGAGTCCCCCCGGCCCGGGCAGACCACCGTGACGACCTACGGCGAACTCGGCTCCCTGGTGCACACCTACACCGCGGCGCTGGAGGAACTGGGCATCGAGACCGGCGCCCGGGTGATTCTGGAGGCCGAGACGACCGCGCTGTCCGTCGCGATGTTCCTGGCCTGCTCACGGGCCGGCCTCACCTTCATCCCGGTGAGCCCCGAAATGTCGGGCCGGCGGCTGCTGTCCATCATCGCGACCGCGCGGCCCGCCCTCCACCTCCAGGCGGCGGACGGCGAACGTGCGGACATCCCCCACGAGGTCGGGGCGGCCAGGTTCGGGCCCGGAGGGCTGGCCGTGGAGCGGATGCCGGACTGGCGTACCCCCCGGCGGCGTACCCCCTGTGTCACCGACCCCGCCTACATCATCTTCACGTCCGGTACCACGGGGCGGCCCAAGGGCGTCGTGATGAGCCACCGGGCCGTGGTCGCCTTCTACCGGGGCATGCTGGGCCACCGCCTCGCCACCCCCGACGACCGGATCGCCAGCACCTCGCCCCTCCAGTTCGACTTCTCGCTGCTCAACATCGGCCTGGCGCTGGGCAGCGGAGCATCGGTCGTCCCCGTCCCGCCGCGACTGGTGCGCTGGCCGAGGCACTTCCTGCGGGTGCTCCGGGAGACGGGGGCGACCCAGGTCAACGGCGTACCGTCGATCTGGCGCCAGGCGCTGCGGTACGAGCCCGCGCGGCTGGCCGCGCTCCAGGGGCTGCGCCGCGTCCTCTTCTGCGGCGAGGTGTTCCCACCGGCCGAGCTGCGCCGGCTCCAGGAACTCCTGCCACGGGCGGAGTTCACCAACTGCTACGGCAGCACCGAGTCGATGGCCTGCTCGTTCGAGCCGGTGCCCCGCCCGCTCCCCGAGACGGCGGATCAGCTCTCCATCGGCATCGCCCATCCCGGCGCGGAGCTGCTTCTCGTCGACGGCACGGGCGAGATCGTCGAGGAGCCCGGCGTACCCGGCGAACTCCATCTGCGCAGCCCCGCGCTGTTCACGGGGTACTGGGACGACCCGGTGGCCACCCGGGCCGCGCTGGTGCCCGATCCGCTGTCCCCGCAGTCGGGCCAGCTGGTCCTGCGCACCGGGGATCTGGGCGTACGGGGCAAGGACGGGGAGTTCTACTTCTGCGGCCGGGCCGACTCCCAGGTGCAGATCAACGGCAACAGGGTCGAACTGGGCGAGGTGGAGCAGCAGTTGCAGGCGTACCCGGGTGTCACGGCGGCCGCCGTCCTGGCGCTTCCGGGGCCGGACGGCGGGCAGCATCTGACGGCGTTCACCGTGCCGGCCACGCGCCGGACCGGCACTGACGGGCCCCACGGCGAGGCGAACGCGTGGGACGCGGGCGCCCTGCGGGACTTCTGCGCGCGGACGCTGCCCCCGTACATGGTCCCGCAGGAGTTCCACCTGGTGGACACGCTGCCCACGACGGCGAACGGCAAGGTCGACCGCGCGGCGCTGGCAGCGGGTGTCGGTGCCGTACCGGAATCCGGTGGCGGCTCCGTAAAGGGCTCACCGGGCTCACCGGATTCAGCAGGGGCGCCGGATTCCACAGGACGGCCGCCCGGGATTCCCGTCCGGGCCCCGGCCGTTCTGCGCGGGTGCGGTCGCTGAGTCCGCCCGGTCCGCGGTGATCCGGCACCGAACCCGCCCCGTAGGAGAGAGCTTTGAGCAGAACCGACATGCCAGCGACCCGCCCCGCCGAGCAATCGGAGAGCCGGCTGCGCACCTTCGTGCGGGTCCGCGCGGGCGGGCTGCCCGGGGCTTTCTGGGTGCTGTGGGGCGGGACCCTGGTCAACCGGCTCGGCTCCATGGTCAATCCGTTCCTCAGCCTCTATCTGACCGGGATCCGGGGCGTCCCGATCGGCACCACCGGGCTCATTCTCGCCACGGCCGGCCTGGGGTCGGTCATCTCGCAGCCGCTCGGCGGGTTCATCGCCGACCGCTTCGGCCGCCGGGTGGCCCTGAGCGGCGGCATGCTGGCGAACGGCGCGACGCTCCTGACGCTCGGGCACGCCCACAGCCTCGGCGTGCTCGTCCCGGCCTGCTTCGTACTCGGCATCACCATCGACTTCTTCCGCCCCGCCGCCCAGGCCCTCGTCGCGGACACCGTCCCCACCGCCGACCGCACCCGTGCCTTCGGTCTGCTGCTGTGGTCGGTCAATCTCGGGTTCTCGATGGCGATGGTGCTGGGCGGCTACCTCGCCTCCCACGGCTACCAGTTGATCTTCTGGCTGGACGCCGGAGCCTGCTCGGTCTTCGCCGCACTGGTGTGGCTCGCCGTCCCCGAGACCCAGCCACCCGCCGGCGAGCACAGCCCCGGCGGATTCCTCACCCCCGTGCGCGACCGCACGATGCTGGCCTTCGCCGGCATCATCGTGGTCTACGCGACCGTCTTCCAGCAGGCTTTCGCCACGCTGCCCCTGGCGATGCGGGGCGAGGGCCTGTCCAGTACCGCGTACGGCACGGTCATGGCGGTCAACGGGCTGGTGGTCATCGCCGCGCAACCCCTGATCGGCCACCGGCTCGGGGCCTTCGACAAGAGCCGGGTGCTCGCCACCGGCTTCGGCGTCGCCGCCGTCGGTACGACCGTGATGGTGTTCGCCTCCACGACCCCCCTGTACGGGCTCGCCATCGGGGTGTGGACGCTGGGGGAGATCCTGGTCTTCGCGATGACCGCGTCCGTCGTCGCCGACCTGGCACCGCCTCATCTCCGTGGGAGATACAACGGGTTGATCGGGATGGCCTGGGGTACGGGCTTCCTGCTGGCGCCGGTCGCGGGCACCCGGCTGCTGCTCGTCGGCCCGACGACGCTCTGGCTGACCAGCGCGTGCCTGTGCCTTGTCGCGGCGGCGGGCCAGCTCTCGCTCGCTCCGGTCCTGCGCCGCAGAACGGCGCAGTGAGCACTCACCTCACCGACCTCCTCGAAGGGGACCCCACCGTGCAGAAGGTGCTGCTGATAGAGGCCGACGTATCCGCGGGCGAGGACATACTGACCGCGGCGGCGGAGCTCGGCGTCGAGGCGCATGTCGCCACCCACGAGGACGTGTTCCGTTCCTACCGGCCCGAGTTGAAGGCGAAGATCAGCGGCACCGTCTTCACCGACTTCGCCGATCCGCAGACCGCTCTCGACGACCTCGCCCGTTTCTGCCGGGAGACGGGTATCGACGGGATCGTGGCCTGCTGGGAGTTCCTCTCGCCGCTGGCCACCCGCCTCGCGGACCGGCTGGGGCTCCCCGGCCATCGCCCGGAACTCGCCGACGCCTGCCGCAACAAGCGCCTCATGGCCGAGGTGTTCGCCGCCCACGGGGTTCCCGCCCCGCGCACCGTCGTGGCCCGGGACCCCGGGGAACTGACCAGGCGCGTGGCGGAGAGCGGACTCGGCTTCCCCCTCGTCGTCAAACCGGCGGAGAACGCGGCATCCATCGGAGTCTCGGTCGTACGCTCGCCCGCGGAACTCCCCGAAGCCGCCCGGCTGGCCCAGTCGCAGACCCACAAGACCTCGCACGGTCTGGCCCTCGACATCACGCTGCTGGCCCAGGAGCACGTGGACGGCGACGAGTTCAGCGTCGAGTCCGTCATCTTCGACGGCGAGATCCACCATCTGACGATCACCGAGAAGCTCACCACCGGAGGGACGAGCCGCGCCGAACTGGGCCACACCGTGCCCGCGGACACCGCACCCGCCGTCGGCGCGGCGCTGTACGCGGCGGCCACCGCCGCGATCAGGGCGCTGGGGCTCCGCAACGGCGTCGCCCACACCGAGGTGAAGGTCAGCAGCGGGGGAGCGCCCAAGGTCATCGAGGTGGGCGCGCGGCCGCCGGGTGACCACATCATGAGGCTGGTCAGGGAAGCGCTCGGCATCGACGAGGCGCGTGCCTGCCTCCAGACGGTGCTGGGCCTGCGGCCGGACGTCGCACCTCGGCGCGGCGCGGCCGCCGCCATCCGGTTCATCACCGCTCCGGGGGCCGGAGTTCTCCGGTGGACCAGCGCGCTCCCCTGCGGCGACCACGTGATCGCGACGGCCATGTCGAAGATGCCGGGTGACGAAGTGGGCGGCCCGTACGACAACATGGGCCGCATCGGACAGATCATGCTCCGCGGAGCCACCGCGGCGGAGGTCAACAAGGTGGCGGCCGAGGCCATGGAGGCGATCACGGTGGAGATGGTGACCCAGTGGTGAGGGGCACGGAACCCTGCACGGTGCCCGGTGCCCGTCCGGCCGGGTACAGCACCGTTTCCACGTCCCTGGCCCTGCACAGTGACCGGCGACTGAGCAAACTCGTGGCCGCCGCCGCACCGCTCGGCTCCGGCATCGGCGGAAGCTCGGCACTGCTGGAAGTCGCCGGTACACCGGTCTTCGTGAAGCGGGTGCCACTGACCGAGCGGGAACTCCGTCCGGATCACGTCCGCTCCACGGCGAACATCTTCGGCCTGCCTGCCTTCTGCCAGTACGGCATCGGTGGGCCGGGCTTCGGGGCCTGGCGCGAGCTCGCCGCTCACACCATGACCACCAACTGGGTGCTCGCAGGGCAGTACCAGGGCTTCCCGCTGATGTATCACTGGCGCGTACTGCCGGGCGCGGCCCCGGCCCTTCCGGAGGAACTCGCCGACGTGGAGCGGGCCGTGGCCTATTGGGGAGGCGGGCCGGAGGTGCGCGCCCGTATCGAGGCCCTTGAGCAGGCCCCGGCGAGCCTGCTGCTGTTTCTGGAGTACATCCCACAGACGCTGCACGCGTGGCTCTCCGAGCAGGTGCGGGCCGGTGACGAGACCGCCGGCCGGGCCTGTTCCCTGGTCGAGAAGGAACTGGTGGCCGGCACCTCCTTCATGAACGACCGCGGGCTCCTGCACTTCGATGCCCACTTCGAGAACATCCTGACCGACGGCCGTCGCCTCTACTTCGCGGATTACGGCCTGGCTCTCTCGTCCCGGTTCGACCTGTCGCCCGGCGAGGCGGACTTCTTCGACAGGCACCGGACGTACGACCGCGCCTACACCCTCAGTTACCTGGTGAACTGGCTGGTCAGTGGCGTGTACGGGTGCGCGCGGCCGGAGCGGGAGGCCATGATACGCGCGTGCGCCGCAGGGGAACGTCCCCCGGCGGGCCCGTCAGAGGTGACGGCGGTCCTCACCCGCCATGCGCCGCTGTCGGCGGTCGTGACGGACTTCTACGGCAGGCTTCAGGACGAGAGCCGGGAGATTCCGTACCCGGTCGAGGCGATCCGCCGGATCCTCGATTCGCGCGTCTGCTGAGAGCCCATGCCCCGAGAGGGTGGCCGGTACACGAAGCCGCGGAGTTGAAGCGGACCCTGCGGCGGCGCATCCTGGACACGGCAGGCGCAGGGGAGCCATCCGATGCCGTCGGCAGCCTCCAGCCATGAGACGGGGCGTATGAACATCGACGACGCCGTTCCGGAGCAGGGACAGGCCGGAGGACACCCGTCCCAGTGGGCCGTGATCACGGTTGACGAACAGGGTGTCGTCACGGGATGGAGCCCGGCTGCCCGGCATCTGCTCGGTTACGCCGACACCGAGGCCGTCGGAGGGCCGATGGCGCGCTTCCTCGATCCGGCCACGGCTCCCCGCTTCTGGACATTCCCCGCGGACCGCAACGACTGGGCGGGTGAGATCACGGCGCAGCGGCAGGGCGGCGGCCCGCTGACCCTGACCGCCTCCGGCCACCGGTTCGCCGGCCACGGCGCACGCCGGCAGTGGGTCCTGCTGCTGGCCCTCCCCGGGCCGCCGCACCCCGCGGAGGAGGAACGGCCCCTGCTCGACTGGGTGTTCGCGGGATCACCGTTCGCGCTGACGGTCTACGGCCGGGACCTGCGGTGCAGGCAGCAGAACGCCGCCATGTCCCGTCTGACCGGAGAGCCGGAGGGTGACCGGCGGGGCAAACGCCCCTCCGAGTCGTTCTCCGGCCCCGACGTACAGGACTGGGAGAACCGCCTGCGCCGGGCGATCGAGACCGGTGAACCGGTCCCTGACACCGAGCTCCACGCTCACGTGCCCGCCCACCCCGGCCAGGACCGCATCTACACCGCCTCCGCCTTCCCCCTCCATGACCGGCACGGAGCCGTTCTCGGCATCTGTGCGACAGCCACCGACATCACCGAGCAGCACCGGGCCCGTCAGGCATGGGCCCTGCTCAATCAGGCCAGTACCCGCATCGGCAGCACCCTGGACGTCATGCGCACGGCTCAGGAACTGGCCGACGTCGCAGTCCCCGGGATCGCCGACTGGGCCAACGTCGACCTGCTGGAGACCCTGCTCCAGGGCGAGGAACCCACGCCTTTCACCGCCGGGGTGGAATTGCGCCGGGCCGCGAACCGGTCCGTACACGAGGGATCCCCGGAAGCGCTGCACCAGGTGGGAGACGTGGGCTTCTACCCGGCGGACTCACCACCCGTCCGCTGTATGGCCACCGGAGAGTCCGTCATCCACCGGATGACGGACCGCGCCGCCGTCTCATGGCTGGCGCAGGACCCGGTGCGTGCCGACAGCTTCCGCCGGCACCGCTTCCAGTCGGTCATGGTCGTCCCCGTGCGTGCGCGGGGGACCGTCCTCGGCGTCACCGTCCTGCTCCGGCGCTCCGGAGAACCCTTCACGGACGACGACCGCCGCCTGGCGGAAGAACTCGTGGCGCGGGCCGCCGTCTGCCTGGACAACGCACGGCGCTTCCAGCGTGAGCGCGCCGCCGCCCTCACACTCCAGCGAAGCCTTCTCCCGCACCGGCTGCCCCCGCAGACCGCGGTCGACACGGCCTGGCGCTACCTCCCCGCAGGCAGCCAGTCCGGCGTCGGCGGCGACTGGTTCGACGTCATCCCGCTGTCCGGCGCCCGCGTCGCCCTGGTCGTCGGCGACGTCGTGGGCCACGGCATCGCCGCGGCCGCCACCATGGGCCGCCTCCGCACCGCGGTACGCACCCTCGCCGACGTCGACCTGCCCCCGGACGAACTGCTCACCCACCTGGACGACGTGGTCACCCGCCTCGCCACCGAGGGCCGCACCCCCGACGCTGCCGCCGGGCTCGCGGCCACCTGTGTCTACGCCGTCTACGATCCCGTCTCCCACACCTGCTGCATCGCCCGCGCCGGGCACCCTCCGCCGGCCGTGATCGCGCCCGACGGCACGGTGGAATACCTCGAACTGCCCCTGGGAGCCGCACTGGGACTCGGCAGCCAGCCCTTCGAATCCGCCGAGGTCGACCTCGCCGAAGGCAGCCTGCTGGCTCTCTTCTCGGACGGCCTGATCAACTCCCACGAGAACGGCACCGACGACGGGCTCCGCCTGCTGGGCCGCGTGCTCGCCCAACGCACGCCGTCGCTGGACGAGTTGTGCGACAGCGTGCTCAAGGGCCTGCTCCCGGCCCGCCCGGCCGACGACGTAGCCCTCCTGATCGCCCGGACGCGAGCCCTCGCCGCGGACCGTGTCGCGGTACTTCCGGTGCCGGCCGACCCCGCGTTCGTGACCTCGGCCCGTTCCTGGGCCAGCCGTCAGCTGAACGAGTGGGGACTGGACGATGAGGCCTTCGTCATCGAACTGGTCGTCAGTGAACTGGTCACCAACGCCATCCGTTACGGTCGGGTGCCCATCGAACTCCGGCTGATCCGGGACCAGTCGCTCATCTGTGAAGTGTCCGACAGCAGCAGCACCACCCCCCATATGCGACGGGCCCTGCTCTCCGACGAGGGGGGCCGCGGTCTGCTCCTGGTCGCTCAGCTCACTCGGCGCTGGGGCACCCGCCACTCCCACGAAGGGAAAACGATCTGGTGCGAACAGCCGCTGCCCGCGGACGCCGCCGCACACTGAACCACTGAGTTGCCTACAGATGAGCCCGGTGAGGATGAGGGGCCTTATTTGGTCACATCCCGCAGATCCACGCGGGCTTTGTCCCAGGTCAACTATAATGGGCCGCAGAAAGAGTGCTCTCTATGCACTGCGGTGTTGCCAAGGCAATGATTCTCAGACAGGGCAGATCTTCTCCATGACGGGTGACCCGAAGAGCGACGCTGCACCTGCCGGGCGCGGGAGCCGGCGACTCGCCGAGACTGTGGCGGGGCTGATCGAGAAGGACATCGTGAAGGAGGGCTGGCGCACCGGGTCGGTCCTCGGATCCGAACGGGAACTGATCGAACGCTACGGCGTGAGCCGTGCCGTGTTCCGCGAAGCCGTGCGGCTCATCGAGCATCACCAGATGGCGCGTATGCGTCGTGGTCCGGGTGGTGGCCTCGTCGTCACCGAACCGGATCCCGGCATCGTCCGCGATGCCGCGCGGGTCTATCTCCGGCATGCGGCCGTCAGCCGGCGCCAGCTGTTCGAGGCGCGGATGGCCCTCGAACTCGCAGGTGTCACCACGGCGATCGAGAACCTGACAGAGTCCGGAATCGCCCGCCTGACGGACGCGCTGGCGACCGAGCAGGAGCTGATCGACCGCGGTGTGACACTCGGGCACGCGCGGAACCTCCACAGTGTGATCGCCGAGTTGGCGGGCAATCCGGCGATCACCCTCTTCGTCGAGGTGCTGGCCCAGCTCGACCAGGACATGGTGCAGGACGAATGGGAGTCCGGCGACCAGCCGGACGAGGGCAGCCGCGATGCCGCGGTCAAGTCCCACCAGGCGCACCGGGCGATGGTCGCGGCGATCGTGGCGGGCGACGCTCCGCTCGCGCAACACCGGATGCGGCGGCACTTGCAAGCCGTGGCGGAGCTCCTGAAGAACGAGTCGTAACCACAAGTCCCCCCGGAACCGCCCGGAGCCCCTCGCCGTATAAAAAGTGCACTCTTTATCGGCGAAGGGGAGGGGCGGCGCTCCCGCCGCGCTCCCGGGCTAGGCAACTTACGTCCGATCCACTGCCGGGCTAGACCTTGTTCGAGTAATGAGTACACTGAACTGAAGCTGAGCAGAACGGGATACGCGGAGCGCAGTTGTGTCGTGGCTCCGGCGCGGACAGCGGGATCGGCGGCGGAGCCGATCGGTGTGCGGCCGGCCACGTCGCGATGCCGCGGATGAACCAGCACTCGCGAAAGGGACGTCCTCATGAACTCGCAGACCGGGCCGCACCACCAGGCAGACGACCTTCTCCGCAATCTCGGCGTTCCCACCAGAGGCGCGGTGTACGACCTGTCCTCGGGCTGGTGGCGGCACATGCCCACCTTTGACGGCTATCCGCGTTTCGAGGTCCTCACCTACAGCTCGCCGCAGGGCCAGCGGGCATCGCAGCGGTTCCCGTTCGACAATCCCGATGAGAACCAGGTCCAGATGGGCTATGTGTCCGAGCTCATGTCGGGCAGCCTGCACACCGGGACCCATATCGACGCGCTCTGCCATGTGACGTGCGGGGAGAACGACGAATGGCACGGGGGTGTGTCGGCGAATGAGGCGCTGGGCGACTACGGCGCCGAACGCGGGGACGCCTCCGAGTTGGCTCCCATCATCGGAAGAGGCGTTCTGCTGGACGTCCCCCGAGCGCTCGGCCTCGATGTCCTGCCGCCCCACTTCGCGATCGGTGAGCAGCATCTGCGGCAGGCCGCGGACGCTGCCGAGGTGACGATCCAGGCCGGGGACATCGTGCTGGTGCGGACGGGGCAGATGAAGTTCTGGCCCGACATCGACCTGGTCCGCAAGCACGGCGACGGCAGTGGTGTGGCACTGGACGGAGCGCAGTGGCTCGTGTCGCAGGGCGCCGGTTATGTGGGCGCGGACACCATGTCCTTCGAAGTGAGGCCGTCGACGGTGCCCGGGAACCAGCTCCCGGTGCATCTGTACCTGCTCCATGAGCAGGGCATCCACATCATGGAGTGGGTCAACTGCGAGGGCCTGGCGGCCGACGCGGTCTCCAGCTTCCTCTTCGTGGGCCTTCCGCTGACCATCCGCGGCGGCACAGGGTCGCCGCTCCGGCCGATCGCCGTGGCGTAACCGGGCGGGGAGGCGCGTCAACATGCACGGGATGGTCTTCTCCGAGCTGACTCCGGTGGCGTTCGCCGCGCGCGCCGCCAAAGTGTTCGCCGACCGCCTCGCGGTCGTCGACGGTGACATGCGGTACTCCTATGCCGAGCTCTGGCAACGGGCACAGGCGCTGGCCGGCGTGCTGGACGGGCACGGAGTGCGGCCGGGGGACCGGGTCGCGGTACTGGCCCCCAACACCCATGTGCTGCTGGAGGCGCACTACGGAGTGCCCCTGGCCGGCGCGGTCCTCGTGGCGCTCAACACCAGGCTGGCGCCCGCCGAGATCGCCTACATCCTCGACCACAGCGCCCCTGGCGTGGTGATCGTGGACGCCGCATGCCGTGACCTGCTGACCGAGGCGCTGAAGCACAGCGAGATCCGGCCGGCAGTGATCAACTCAGGGCGCCCGCAGGACGAGTACGAGTCCTCGCTGGCGGCCGCCACCCCGGGGGCGGTGGCGGTCACCGACGAGAGATCCCTGCTGTCGATCAACTACACCAGTGGTACGACCGGCCGGCCGAAGGGAGTGATGTACCACCACCGTGGTGCCTATCTCCAGGCGCTGGCGATGGCCTACCACGCCAAACTGGACACATCGGCGCGATATCTGTGGACGCTGCCGATGTTCCACACGAACGGCTGGTGCTTCCCGTGGGCGGTGACCGCGGCCGGGGCGGTGCACCACTGCCTGCGCAAGGTGAACCCGTCGGACATCTGGCATGCCATCCGCGAGAGCGGTGTCACCCACTTCTGTGCCGCACCCACCGTGCTGGCCATGCTGGCCGAGGACCCCGCCGCGGCAGCACCGGTCTCCCACCCGGTACAGGTGTTCGTCGGGGGTGCGCCGCCGTGGCCCGCACTGCTTGCCAGGATGAGCGCGCTCGGCATCGGGATCCGTCATCTCTACGGACTCACCGAGACGTTCGGGCCGGCCGTCGTGTGTGACCCGCAGCCCGAGTGGCGGGATCTGCCGGCCGAACAGCGCGCACCGCTGATGGCACGACAGGGCATCGCCAACGTCATCGCCGAACCGCTGCGGGTGGTCGATTCCGACGGTGCCGATGTGCCGGCTGATGCCAACACCCTCGGCGAGATCGTGCTGCGCGGCAACGACGTGATGCTCGGCTACTACCGCGACGACGAAGCGACCGCGGCCGCGGCGACCACCGATGGCTGGTTCCGCTCGGGCGACCTGGGCGTCATGCATCCGGACGGCTATGTCGAGCTGCGTGACCGGGCCAAGGACGTCATCATCTCCGGCGGCGAGAACATCACCTGCGTCGAAGTGGAGAGCGCGCTCGCGGAGCACCCAGCGGTGGTCGAGGCCGCGGTCGTCGGCACGCCGCACCCGAAATGGGGTGAGGTTCCGATCGCGTACGTCAAGCTCCGTGCCAACGCGTCGGTCACGGAAGCAGAACTCGTCACCTTCGTGCGGGCCAGGATCGCGGGGTTCAAGGCACCACGCCAAGTGGTCTTCGGCGAGCTGCCCAAGACGTCGACGGGAAAGATCCAGAAGAACCTGTTGCGGCAGCGGTCCGCTCATGCCGCGACCGATCAAGCCCCCTGCCAGTGACGTGACGGCATCCGGGATCCCGCAGCTGGGCCGCGGGCCGGAAGAACATGATCAAGAGCTGTGAATCAGGAGAGTCATGATCAAGACCAGGAAATCGCTCGCGTTCGCGGCCGCCTTGGTGGCCCTGGTCGCCGGCGGTTCGGCGGCCACGGCTGCTGCGAGTACGACCGGCGGCCGGGGTGCCGTCGCCACCTCGGACGCGGGGCGGGGGACGCCACAGCCGCGGGTCATCCGGGCGACTCAGGATGCCAGGGTGGCGCCTCTGGACCCGCCGTCGGCGTTCGGGCACGCGACCGTGCTGGAGGGGCCTGCCCTCGGACCCGACGGGCAGCTGTACTTCGTCGACTTCACCGCACCTGCGGGAAAGCCCAAGATCCTCCGGTACGACCTGCGGACGAAGGCCGTCAAGCCTCTCTACACCGACGCCACGAGCCGTTTCTCGTCCCTGCAGTTCAGCCCGGCCGACGGGAAGATCTACGTCACCGACTACGACCACGGGAAGATCGACCGGCTCAACCCCGACGGCACCGGCTTCACCACTGTCTTCTCGGGTCCGGTGGACGGCCGGTCGATGGTGCCCGACGACATCGCCTTCAACAAGGCGGGGGACATGTACATAACCGACTACCAGGGCTCGCTGAAGAAGCCCGACGGCCGGGTCGTACGTCTCGACGCCGACGGCAGCAATCCGATCGTCCTGCAGGACGGCCTGTCCGATCCCAACGGCATCTCGTTCACCCCGGACTTCTCCGGCCTGTGGGTGGGCGAGTACAACCTCGGCCGGGAGAACTACTTCACTCTGGCGCCCGACGGGAAGAGCTTCACCGGAGGCGGCGTCGGGATGTCCGCCAATGTCGGCACCGCCGGCTTCGACTCCAACACCGTCGACTCCGCGGGCAACGTGTACCAGGTGGTGCTCGGCGCCGGGAAGATCCTCGTGTGGAACCGGACCGGAGACCTGATCGCCACGATCGCCATTCCGCAGAAGCCGAAGCCGGAACTCCTCGTCAGCAACCTGGTCATCAAGCCGGGCACCACCCACGGGTACATCACCGTGGGCGGAGACAACGGCGGCTACATCTATAAGTTCCGTGCGCTCGCACCGGGGATCCCGCAGTCCAACGGCGGAGGCGCCTGAGAGCTCCGCACACCATGCCTGCGCGGCCGGCGACGGTGAACACGTCGCCGGCCGACGCCGGATGGACGCCTTCCGCATGAGCCGACGGCGGCATCGCTTCCCGGGCCGGACACTGTTGCAGTGTCCGGCCCGGGAAGCGATGCCGCCGTTCGACGATGTACGGGTACGGGCGGGGCGACGCGTTATCCCTCAGCGCCGTGGCCCGCGGTTTCGGCCAGCGCTTCCGCGCGCACACGCCGGCGATCGGGCTTGCTGTTCGGGGTGAGTGGGATCGCGTCGAGCAGGCGCAGGTTCTTGGGGATCTTGTATCCGGCCAAATCCGCCCGGCAGAAGCTGCGCAGCTCCTCCAGATCAACCGTCTTGTCCTGGACGGCCACGATGCCGGCTTCGACGCGCTCCCCCCAGTGCCCGTCGGGCAGGCCGTACACCACGGCGTCGGCCACCAGCGGGTGCCGGAGGATCACTTCCTCCACCTCCCGTGGGTAGACGTTCTCACCACCGCTGATGATCACCTCCTTCGTACGCCCGGCGATGAACACCCAGCCGTCCTCCGTCCGTGAGGCACGGTCACCGATGTGCACGCCATCGGCCCGGAACGTCTCCTCGGTCTCCTCCGGCATTCCGTAGTACCCGTGGGCCTGCCAGGGGCAGGCGACCACGAGGTCGCCGACGACACCTGCGGGGACCTCGCGGCCGTCCCCGTCGAGGATCCGGACGACCGCGCCGGGGAGCGGCCTGCCCACACCGGTGAACCGGCCGGCCAGCAGGTCTTCGTGGTCGAATCCCATGACCGAGCCGAATTCGGTGGCGCCGAATCCGGCACGAATCCTGGCGTTGGGGAAGTCACGCAGCAGACCGCGTACGAAGTCGTCCGTGGACGGAGCCGACCCGAAACGGATCGCCGTGACGTTCTCGCGGCGGGTGGTGGCGAAGTCGGGGTGTCCGCGCAGCGCGGCGAACATCGTCGGCGCACCCATCAGACGGCTGGCGCCACGGTCGATGGCAGCGAGCGCGGAACCGGCGTCGAACCGCCGCTGGATCCAGACCTCCCCACCCGCGAGCAGGGGGGCCAACAGGTTCGTGCCCAGCGTGATGTGGAAGAACGGGGAGAAGAACAGCTCGATATCGGTGACCGTTCGCGGGTTCCCGTGTGCGCAGGTGTTGAGCCAGAGCCACAGGCTGCGATGGGTGTGGAACACGCCCTTCGGCGTTCCGGTCGTGCCGCCGGTCGCGAAGATGACGGCCGGGGCGTCCTCGGCCGGGGGTGCGAGAGGCTCGCCGTGGGCCGCCAGCGGGGCGGTCCGGTCCGCGATGGGCATCCGGTCGGCGGCGGCCGGCAGCTCGATGACCCGGCAGCCCGTCTCATGAGCCAGGGACGTATGGGCGGGGTCCGCGATCACGGCACTCGGGCGGAGTGTGGCGAGGTAGGAGCGTGCTTCCGGCCCGGTCAGGCGGTCGTTGAGCGGTGCGGCCACCAGGCCGGCGGCCATGGCGCCGAGGATGACCACCGTGTGCGGTATCGACGGCTCCATGGCCGTCACGACCCGGTCGCCGGGGTGCAGGCCGGCACGCCGCAGCCCCAGGGCAACAGCATCCATCGCCCCGACCAGCTCGGTAAATGTCAGTTCGCCGGAGTCGTCACGCAGCGCTCGTCCATGGGCCCCGTGCGGCCCGGCGCCGATCGTGCGCAGCCAGTTCGGCAGTGTCAGTACATCAGCCACGGAGTTGCTCCCTTGGTCGTCAGCCGGCGCAGTCAGCGCGAGAGTTTCCGCCAGGCTATCGGCTAAAACGGCAATTGAGTGCCATCTTCTTGCATTGATTGATCAGTTCGCGCTCGGCTCCGGACTCCCGGCGTGCGCGTGTCGGGATCGCCTCCGGGCCCCTGGTGGGTCGATCGATCCCTCGCCGTAAGGCCTGCGTGCTGACGTGGCACTGCCGATCACCGGGCCGAGCGGGCCGAAGCTGCGACGCCCCGCCTTCGGTCGTGCGAGAGGCCTTGCCGCTGGCCCAATAAAGTGTACTCTTTTCTCCAGAGCGCCTTGCTCCTCGGATGGGAGCGACCGACGTGGCACCACGGGATGCGCTCGCTCCTCAAGGTGCAGCGCGGGAGGCGCACGACCGAACACGGGGAGGGACTGATGGAATTCGCTTTGAGTGAGGCCGACACGGCGTTTCGGAGCGACCTCGTCGGCTTTCTTGACCAAGAACTGGCCGACGGATGGAACCGCTCCGAGCACGGTCTCGGCAGCGCGGTGTACACCGACTTCTCAAGAGGCTTCGTGCACACCCTGGCGGCCAAGGGGTGGCTCACCCCGCACTGGCCGCCGGAGTACGGCGGCGGTGGCCAGGGGGCGTGGCAGCACTTCGTGCTCGGCGAGGAGATGTGGAAGCGGGGGGAGCCCCGCGGCCCGCAGTACATGAATGTGAACTGGGTCGGCCCCTCGATCATCAAGTACGGCACGGAGGAACAGAAGAAGGAGCTCCTGCCGCCGATCACCCGGGGCGAAGTCTTCTGGTGCCAGGGCTTCTCCGAGCCGGAGGCGGGTACCGACCTGGCGTCCCTGCGGACCCGCGCGGACCGCGACGGTGAGGACTACGTCCTCAACGGCCAGAAGATCTGGACGTCGTATGCGAACGCGGCCGACTACTGCTTCCTCCTGGCGCGCACCGGTTCCGTGTCGGACGGCCGGAACGGGATCTCCGTCTTCCTGCTGCCGCTGAAGACGCCGGGTGTCGAAGTCAGGCGCATCGACGGGTTCGTCGGGGACCACTCGTTCAACGAACTGTTCCTCACGGACGTCAGGATTCCCAGGAACTGCCTGCTCGGCGAGGAGAACAAGGGCTGGGACATCGTCCGCCGGACACTCGCCTACGAGCGCGTCGGCGCCCCGCGTTACGCGCGTGCGGCTCTTGTTCTCGACGGGCTCGCCGACTGGTGCCGAACGGCCGGCCTGCTCACGGATCCCGGCGTACAGGAGCAGTTCGGCGATGCGCGAGCGCTCTGTGAGGCTGCTCGTGTCCTTGTCTACCGAGTCATCGACGAGCGGGCCAAGGCGAAGGAACCCTCGCCGCTGGCCTACCAGGCCCGCGCGGCGATGGTCCAGGCCGAGCGTGCGGTCGGCGACCTCGCGCTCGATGTCATGGGAAGCGAAGCCCTGGTCGAGAAGTCGCCCGGCGATGCGCAGTTCCGCAACTCGCTCGGCGCCGGCATCGCCGCAGGGAGCTATGAAGTCCAGCTCAACCTGATCAGCCGCCTGATCCTGAAGCTGCCGAAGGAATAGACGTGGATTTCGAACGATCGGATACGCAACACGCGCTGCTGGACGCACTGGGCACCCTGCTGAGCCGGCACGCCGGCACCCAGCGTTGCCGAGAGCTCGCCGAGCGCGGGGCATACGACCACGAGCTCGAATCCGAGCTGCGCGCGGCCGGCTTCCTCGACGTGTTCGGCGAGGACGGCGCGGGGCCGCTGGAAGCCACCCTCGCGGTCGAACAGATCAGTGCCGAACTCGGCGCGATCACTCCGGTACCGCATCTGCTCGTGCTGCCCGCGCTCGGGCTGCCGGTACCCGAGGGCCCGGTCGTCCTGGCCGGCCGCGACGGGTCGGGCCCGGTGCGGTACGGCAGCGAGGCCAGGCAGATCCTCACCGCCGGGGCCGATCGCTGCGTCGCGGCGGAGCTGAGTCCTGACGACGCGGAGCCGGTTCCGTCGGCGTACGGCTATCCGCTGGCCCGGGTGGTTCCGCGCCGCGCCGAGGACCTCGCTCCCGGGACGTCACAGACGATGATGAACTGGTGGCGTGTCGGGGTCTGTGCCGAGGCTCTCGGGATGATGCAGAGGGCGTTCGACCTCACCGTCCAGTACGCGAAGGACCGCACCGTGTTCGGGCGCGCCCTCGGTTCGTTCCAGGCGTTGCAGCACCGTCTCGCCGAGGTGAGTGTGCTGGTCGAAGGGGCGCGCTGGCTCACCTACGAGGCGGCGTTCCGCGGCGCCACCACGGAGTCGTCGGCTGTCGCCGCCGCGCACACGATGGCCGCACTGAACCGGCTGACGCGGGAAACACACCAGATCACGGGTGCTGTCGGGCTGACCAGGGAACACGACCTCCACCTCTGGACGCTTCGTCTGCAAGCGCTCAGAGCGGAGCTCGGTGGACTGCGCGCGCACCGGCGTGCCGTGGTGACATCTCGCTGGGAAGTCGCGGCGGCATGAGCGAACCTGTCACGTTCACCCCGGATCAGGAAGCGCTCGCCGGGTCCGTCCGGAGCTACTGCGCGGCCCGGTGCCCCGAAGAAGTCCAGCGTGCGGGTTCGGATTCGTTTCCCTGGCCGTTCTGGTACGGGCTGGCCGAACTCGGTGTGCTGTCGTTGGCCGTGCCCGGTGAGGAGGGCGGGGCGGGTGAGATCTCCGCCGTCGCCATGGAGCTGGGACGTGCCTTCGCGCCCGGGCCGTTGGCGGCCACCGTCTTCGCGGCACATACGCTGCCGTCCGCGCACTCGCTCCCCGTGGTCTCCGGCGACAGCCTGGTGTCCTGGGGATGCCCCCCGCTGATGCCCTGGTCGCCGGTCGCCGACGTCTTCATCGAGACGGACGGCGAGCGGGCCTGGCTCGCGCGTCCGGCCGGTGAGGTGAACCCGCTGGAGACCCTCGGCAACGAGCCATGGGGACGTGTTCCGCTGGAGCGCGTACTCCCGCTGGAAGGCGTTCGGGAGGGAACGGACCTCTCGAACATGGCGCTTGCCGGGTATCTGTGGGGCGCGGGGAAGCGCGTGCTGGACGCCGCGGTCGAGCACGCACGTACGCGAGTCCAGTTCGGCCGCGCCATCGGCACCTTTCAAGCCGTCGCACATCCGATCGCGAACGCCGGCCTCGGACTTGAGGCCGCGGAGAAGCTGATCAAGGTCGCCGCGCGGGCGGTCGACCACGGTCACCCCCAGGCGTCCGGCCTCGCGTCCGCCGCGCGGCTGTCCGCATCGAGAGCCGCCATGGACGCGGCTTTCGTCTCCCACCAGACGCACGGTGCCATGGGCTACTCCGTGGAAGGGCCGGTCGGCCACATCGCGCAGCGCATCCGGCAGCTCTCCATGTTGCCGTCACATGCGAACGAAACAGGCGAACAGGTATTGGCGATGTATTCGGAGAGTGGTCGGGAATGACGCAGGACCAGGATCATCCGGCGGACGTCGAAGAGCCGGAGGTGCTCTTCGAGAAGCGTGAACACGTCGCGTACATCACGCTCAATCGACCGCACAAGGGAAACTCCCTGACCGGCACGATGATGCCGCAGATGAAGGCCGTATGGAGTGAGGTCCGGGACGACCCGTGGATCCGGGCGGCCATCGTCACCGGCGCAGGCGACCGGCACCTGTGCACCGGCGCGGACGTGAACGTCGTCGCCGGCCGGGGCGGCATGAGCACCGGCACGGGGCCGCTGACCGACGAGGTCTTCTGGTCGCCGCGGCAGAACCGGGTGTGGAAGCCGGTCATCTGCGCGGTCAACGGCCTGGCGGCCGGAGCCGGGCTGCACTTCGTGGTCGACGCCGACATCGTGGTCGCATCGGAGCAGGCGAGTTTCATGGACACCCATGTCAATGTCGGCCTGGTGGGGGCGATGGAGAACATCGGTCTCGCCAAGCGGCTGCCGCTGGGCTCCGCGCTGCGGATGACCTTGATGGGCAAGGGCTACCGGATGCCGGCCGAGCGCGCGTACCAGCTGGGGCTGGTGGACGAACTGGTCGCCCACGGACAACTCATGGACACAGCCGAAGAGATGGCGCAGTGCATCGCCAAGAACTCGCCGGCCGCGGTGTCGCTCTCGCAGCAGGCGATCTGGGGGTCGCTGGAAATGGGATACACCCAGGCGTGCGAGTACGGATGGTCGCTCCTGCGGATGCACTGGGCACACCCCGACTCGAAGGAAGGCCCCCGGGCGTTCAGTGAGGGGCGCGAACCGAAGTGGACCACCGCGGCCGGCAAGGACGACTGACATGGACTATGGATTCACCCCCGAGGAGGAGGCGTTTCGCAGCGAGGTACTGGAGTTCCTCGCCGACTTCCAGGGGCTGGACGGCTACTTCCACCGCCGTGAGGGCACGGGGGAGGGCGTACGGAGGGTCTACCGGGCGCTCGGGGAGCGCGGTTGGCTGTCACTGTCCTGGCCCGCGGAGTTCGGCGGCGGGGGGTTGTCACCCGCGTACGAGTTCATCCTGTGGGACGAGATGGCCTATGCGCGGGTCGCCCGGCCGCCGATGGGTCCGGGCCTCGTCGCCAAGGCGCTCATGACCCACGGGACGGCCGAGCAGTGCGAACGTTTCCTCCCGGGGCTCCGGCTCGGACAGATCAACTTCGCGCTCGGCTATTCGGAGCCGGACGCCGGTTCGGATCTGGCGGCAGTGCGGACCCGGGCGACGCGAGCCGGTGACGACTACGAGATCAACGGCGCGAAGTGCTGGACTTCCAACGCCCACTGGGCCGACTACATCTGGCTGCTCTGCCGGACCGGAGCCCCCGACAGCAGATCGCGCGGACTCAGTGTCCTGATCGTTCCCCTGGACCAGCCCGGCGTCTCGGTCTCCCCGATCCCGACCCATGACGGCGGTCGCCTGAACGAGGTCCGGTTCGACGGCGTACGGGTCCCGGCCGGGAACCGGGTCGGCGGCGAGAACGACGGGTGGCAGGTGGTCGCGTCCGCGCTCGCGGTCGAACGACATGTCCAGTTCCCGCCGAAGCGGCTGCGAAGGGACCTCCAGGACCTCCTCACCTGGACGGAGAAGTCGGGCCTGAGCCACGATCCCGTCGTCCGCCGGCGGCTGTGCGACCTCGCCGTGAAAGTGGCGGAGGCCGAGGCGCTGGCGCTGGCGCTGCTCGGCGAGATCATCAGCGGTGAACCCTCGGCGGTCCCGGCGGCGTACCACAAACTGGCCGGCACCCTGCTCGCCCAGGAGATCGCGCGTTCGGCCATGGAGTTCGGATCGGGCGAGGCGCTGATCAAGGACACCGATGTCGAGTTCATGTGGCGGCAGGCCATCCTGGAAACCGTCGGCGGCGGAACATCGGAAATGATGCGCGGACTCATCGCACGACAGGCGTTCGGGCTCGACAGCAAAGGCTGAGAGCCGTCGCGCAGTTGCCGGTCACAGGAAAACTGATCCAGGTCTCGCTCATGTGAGGCCCGTTCTCCCGGAATTCACCGAGGAGAACGGGCCCTGCACACACCGCGGAAACCGCTCATCGTTCACCAACCCGCAACATCCCTCACGCTCAAGGGAGTCAGGCATGTCCGCTGCACCCTCCGCGTCGTCCCCGGAAAGCCCCGAGAGATCCGCAGGGTCCGGGATACCACCCACGGCAACGGATCCCGCACTGCTGCGCAAAGTGGCACTGTCGAGCCTGCTCGGCACCGTCATCGAGTACTACGACTTCCTGCTCTACGGCACGATGGCAGCCCTGGTCTTCGGCCCGTTGTTCTTCCCCGAGTCGAACTCCACGGTCGGCACGATCGCCTCGTTCGGGACACTGGCCGCCGGCTATGTCGCGCGGCCAGTCGGGGGCGCTGTATTCGGGCACTTCGGCGACCGGCTCGGACGCAAGACCGTGCTCATCGTGACGATGGTCCTCATGGGCGCGGCGAGCTCCCTGATCGGACTGCTGCCCACGTACGCGACGATCGGCGTCGCGGCTCCCGTGCTGCTGATCCTGTTCCGTATCGTCCAGGGCATCGCCATCGGCGGTGAATGGGGCGGCGCCACGCTGATGGTCGTCGAGCACGCCGACGCACGGCGCCGCGGCCTGTGGAACGGCGTGATGCAGATGGGGTCACCGATCGGATTCCTCCTGTCCAGCCTTGTGGTCACCGCGATCACGCTCCTTCCCCAGGACCGGTTCATGGCGTGGGGCTGGCGCATCCCGTTCCTGTTCAGCGCGCTGCTGGTCGGCATCGGCCTGTATGTGCGCATCAGCGTCACGGAGAGCCCGCTGTTCCAGCAGGCGGCGCGGGCCCGGGACGAGCAGGCCGCGGCACAGCCACCCCGTATCCCCCTGGCACAGGTGCTGCGGGCGCCCCGTGTCCTCGTCCTCGCCTGCGCGGTCGGCATCGGCCCCTTCGCCCTGACCGCCCTGATCGGGACCTTCATGCTCACCTACGCCAAGGCCGTCGGGTATGAGACGTCCGACGTGATGACCGGCCTCACGGCCACCTCGATCACCGGGCTGGTGGCCATCCCGTTGTTCTCCGCGCTGTCGGACCGCGTTGGCCGCCGGGCGGTGTCGATGGGGGGCGCCGCGGGTATCGTCCTGCTCGCTTTCCCGATCTACGCCCTGATCAACACGGGGTCCGTCGCTCTGCTGATCCTCGGCATGGTGCTGGGACAGGTGGTGCAGAACGCGATGTACGCACCGCTGGGGCCACTGCTGTCCGAGATGTTCGGCACCCAGGTGCGCTACACCGGAGCATCCATGGGCTACCAGCTGGCCGCACTGATCGGCGGTGGCTTCACCCCGCTCTTCGCGAGCAGCCGGCTCTCGGCTTCGGGCAGCATCTCCAGCACCCCCCTCGCCATCCTCGCCATCGTCTGCGGGCTGATCACCGCACTCGCCATCTGGCGCACCGCCGAAACCCGCGGCCGGGACCTGTCCGAGGACCCGGGCGCGGAGCCACTCGGTCAGGTGACGCAGGGCGTGCTGGACAGATCGACCGGCGGAGAGTAGACAAGCACGCCAAGCTCCTGGTGAGTACGGGTCATCCTGTTCGAGAACCCGTCCGCCAGGAGCTTCGCCATGTTGTACGTCGGTACCGATCTACGAGTGAGGCGTGTGTGCGGAGCTTCTCCGGAACGGACCACGGGAAGCCGGACATACGCGGCCCGTGGCATTACCTGCTGTGGATGGCGGCCGGACATCGCCGCCTCCTGCTGTCCGACTGTGTCTTCAACATGATGTGGTCGGGCGGACTGGCGCTGACACCGGCAGTGATCGGCCAGGCCATCAACACCGGCCTGGTGGCGAAGGATCAGACAGCACTTGTCGGGTGGGGCCTGGCGGTCCTCGGACTGGGCGTCGCCACGGCGCTGTCCGCCCTGCTCGTGGAGCGCCTCGAACTGCGGCTGAAGGTCGAGCCCGGGTACGAGACCATGCGGCTCGTCACCCACAAGGCATGTGAACTGGGCACGACGCTCGACCGGAAGTCCTCGGCCGGCGACCTCGTCACGGTGGGCGTCTCGGACATCAGCCTCATCGGCCAGACCCTGGAGGTCGGCGCCCGCGGTGTCGGCGGAGCGGTCGGGTTCGTCGTCGTCGCCGTACTCATGCTGTTCGCCTCCTGGCAGGTCGGCCTGCTGGTGCTGGTCGCGGTGCCGGTCATCCTCTTCATCACCACCCGCCTGGCCCGCACCCTGCGCAGCAGGCAGAGCCATCTCCGCGCACAGCAGCGGGAGCTCACCGACCAGTCCGTCGACATCGTGCGAGGACTGCGGGTCCTGCGCGGAATCGGCGGCGAGGAGCTGTTCGCCGACCGGTACCGTGACGGCTCGCAGCGCCTCAGGTCCGTCGCGCTGCAACAGGCGCGGGCCTCAGCGCTCCTGGGGGCGGCCAGGACGTTCCTGCCGAGCCTGCTGCTCGCCGGAGTGGTGGCCCTGGCCGGGGAGCTGGTACTGACCGAGCGGCTGAGCGCCGGTCAGATGGTGGCCTTCTACGGGTTCGCCACGTACCTGGTGATTCCCACCAACCAGATCACCTTCGCCGTCTCCAAGGCCATGCAGGGCCATGTGGCCGCCACGAACGTCATCCGGCTGCTCCGGACGGAGCCCGACGTCGGCCCGGGCCCCGCATCGGGCGCGATGCCCGGCACCGGTGTCCTGGCCGACCCCGATTCCGGCCTGCGGGTGCCCGCCGACGGCCTGACCGCCGTCGTCTGCTCCGCGGGCGACTCGGCCGCCCTGGCCGACCGGCTGGGACGCTACGTCGAGTCCGGCGCGACGTACGCCGGACGACCGCTGGCCGAACTGCCGTTGGCCGGGGTGCGCGAGCGGATCCTCGTCACCACCGCCGACGAGCATTTGTTCGCGGGACCACTGCGCCGCGAACTGAACCCGACGGGCAGGCCGGACGGCTCCGGCTCCGACGACCAGCTGTGGGCGGCCATCGACGCGGCCGCCGCCCGGGACATCGTCGAGGCGCTGCCCGAGCGGCTCGACACCCATGTGGCCGCGGGCGGCCGGGAGTTCTCAGGGGGCCAGCAGCAGCGCCTGCGGCTGGCCCGCGCCCTGATGGCCGATCCGGAAGTCCTGGTCCTGTCCGACCCGACCAGCGCTGTCGACGCGCATACGGAGAGCAGGATGGCCGAGGGAATCGCGCACTTGCGCCAGGGCAGGGCCACCGTCGTGTTCACCACGAGCGTCCTGCTGCTGCACCGGGCCGATCACGTGGCGCTGGTCCTCGACGGCACGGTGGCAGCCGACGGATCCCATGAATCGCTGATGGCGGACGCGCGCTACCGGTCCCTGGTCGAGCGCTGGACGGCCGTCGCATGAGCGCGCTGCCCGTTGCCACGAGCCGCGAACTCCGCGCGTATGTGCGGCGCGCCGTCCTGACCAACCGCGCCGAGTTCGGCCTGGTGATCGCCTTGCAGGCGTGCTCGGCGGCCACCGGGCTGTTCGCCCCGTGGCTGCTCGGCACCCTGGTCGCGGACGTGACCCAGGGCAAGGACACGGTGGAACGTCTGGTTCTGCTGATCCTCGGCTGTCTGGCGGGCCAGGCCGTGCTGGTACGCCTCGCGGGGTACGCGGCCGCCGCGCTCGGCGAGAAGATCCTCGCGGCACTGCGCGAGGAATTCGTGACGGACCTGCTGGACCTGCCGCCCGAGGTCGTCGAGGACGCGGACAGCGGTGACCTGATCACCCGGACGACCCGGGACGTCGACCTGCTGTCCAACGCCATCCGGGCCGCGATCCCGGCGACCCTGACCTCGATCGGCATCGTCGCGTTCACCCTCGGTGCCCTGGCGCTGATCAGCCCGGTCCTGCTGCTGCCGTGCCTGGTCCCCGTCCCGGTGCTGGTCGGCGCGGGCCGCTGGTACCTGCGCCGGGCGCACCAGGGGTATCTGCTCCAGGCCGCCTCCTACTCCCGGCTGACCGAGAGCCTGGCCGAGACCGCCGAGGGCGCCCGTACGGTCGACGGGCTGCGACTGACCGCCCGCCGTATGGACCAGCTCAACGAGGACATCGCCCACTCCTACGCCGCCGAACGCCACACCCTGCGGCTGCGGAACGTCTTCCTCCCGCTGTGCGACACCAGTTACGCCCTGCCGGTGGCCGCGATGCTGATCATCGGCGGCTCGCTCTACCTGCACGGAGTGGTATCCCTGGCCGCTGTCACCGCGGGCACGCTGTACGCCTCGCAGCTGCTCAACCCGCTGGACCAGCTGATGTTCTGGCTGGACGAGCTCCAGTCGGCGGGTGCCGCGCTGGCCCGGCTGCTGGGTCTCGCGCGGTTCCGGGGCGCGGCCTCCGTACCGGCGCCCCGGACCCCGGCCGCGGCGCCGCCGGACGGGCACGGCGGCGCGGCCGGGCCGCCGGACATCGAGGTACGGGATCTGCGCTACGCGTACCGGCCGGAGCACGAAGTGCTGCGCGGCATCAGCCTGACCATCGGGCAGGGCGAATGGCTCGCCGTCGTCGGGCCATCGGGCGCCGGTAAGACGACGCTGGCCAAGCTGCTGGCCGGTATTTACCGACCACCCACCGGCGGTGTCACCATCGGCGGCCGGGACATCGCGGACCTGCCACCCGCCGAGCGGCGCGGCACGGTGGCTCTGGTGACCCAGGAGCACCACGTCTTCCGCGGCACGCTGCGCGACAACCTGACCATCGCGCGACCGGACGCGGGAGAAGACGAGATGGCGGCCGCCCTGAGGGCGGTCGACGCATGGGACTGGGCCGAGGCGATGGGCGTGGACACTCCGGTCGGGCCCGGGGGACAGGCGCTGGACCCGGCGAAGGTGCAGCAACTGGCTCTGGCCCGGCTCATCCTCGCGAGTCCGGACGTCCTGATCCTGGACGAGGCGACCTCGCTGCTGAACCCCTCGGCCGCGCGGCACCTGGAACGGTCGCTGGCCGCCGTCACGAGCGGCCGCACCGTGATCGCCGTGGTGCACCGACTGCACACCGCCCGGGACGCCGACCGGATCGCGGTTCTCGACGACGGCCGGATCACCGAATTCGGCCCCCACGAGGAACTCCTCGCCAGGAACGGCGCCTACTCGGGGCTGTGGCGCGCCTGGCAGGGGCAGAACGTGTGAACACGACGGCAGCCCGGTGCAGTTGGCCTCGCCCCCCGGCTGGGCCCCCTGCGCAGCCGAATTCAGCCGCCGACCGATGAGGAAGCAGCGCCCATGGACATCCGCCCGTGCCAAGAAGGCGATCTTCAAATCCTGGAGAGGCACATGCCCTCACCCGGACAGACACACCGCCATGCGATGCGCTTCGAAACGCAGGAGCAAGGTCTCAGTACCTTCCTGGTCGCCTGGGCCGACCGGATCCCCGTCGGGACAGCACAGATTCTGTGGCACGGATGCAGAGCACCCGAAGTGCACGACCGCTTCCCGGAATGCCCTGAGCTGAACGGCCTGGGAGTCTGGCCGCCGCAGCAACGGTCACAGGGCATCGGGAGAGCCATCATCCACGCGGCGGAAACCCAGGTGCGGCGCAACGGCTACCACCGGTTCGGCTTGGGCGTGGACGACCAGAACCACCGTGCGGCCTCCCTCTACCTCCGACTCGGCTACCACGAAACCGGCTGCCGCTACCTCGACCGCTACCACTACCTGGACGACGAAGGCTTGCGCCATGAGGTCGCCGACCCCTGTCGGTTCCTGGTCAAACAGCTCACCGGACAGCCCGGCTGACACCGACGCCGAGCACTGAACGGCGCACGAGCCCGCCCGCCCGCGGTGGTGCGTGCGCGGCGATCTTGCGCCAGGCTGGGGTCCGAACCGTTCCGCCGACGGCGCCCGATCCGCGCCTGTCTCCGGCGGCACGGCGAACGCCACTGGAGGTGATGGGTGGACCAGGGCCCCGCGGACCGCGGCATGGACCACGAAGAGCCGGGCCGCGGTGACGTGGCACGGGACAGCGGCCACCCCTCCGGCGCGACGTCCGGGGCGAGCGGTCCGGGCCCGGCGGATGCGGCCGGGGTCCTGCCGCTGGCCTCCACGGCCGGGCGCGGTGTGCTGGCCTGCGCGGTGCTCGGTTCGGGCATGACGATGCTGGACGGCACGGTGGTCAACGTCGCGCTGCCGCGGATCGGAGCCGACTTCGACGTACCGCTGTCGGCGCTCCAGTGGACCATCACCGCGTACATGCTCCCGCTCGCCGGGCTGATCCTGCTCGGCGGCGGGCTCGGAGACCGCTACGGGCGGCGCCGGATCTTCATGATCGGCGTGGCATGGTTCGCGGCGGCGTCCGTGCTCTGCGGGCTGGCGCCGAACGACGGAGCGCTGATCGCGGCCCGCGCGTTGCAGGGGGTCGGCGGGGCGCTGCTCACGCCCGGCTCGCTGGCGCTGGTGCAGGGCACCTTCCGCGCACAGGACCGTGCCAAGGCGGTCGGGCTGTGGTCCGGTCTGGGCGGCGTGGCGACCTCCGTCGGGCCGTTCCTGGGCGGCTGGCTGGTGGACGGGCCGGGCTGGCGGTGGATCTTCTACATCAACGCGCCGCTCGCCCTCGCCGTGCTGCTGCTCGCGGTCCGCTGGGTGCCGGAAAGCCGCGACTGGCAGGCGACCGGGCGGTTCGACGTGGCCGGCGCCGCGCTCGCCGCCCTCGGCCTGGCCGGCATCACGTACGCCCTGATCGACGCGACCGGCGGTTTCGGGCCGACGGTGATCGCGGCGGTGCTCGCCGGGCTGCTGTTCACCGCGCTGTTCGTACGGCGGGAAGGCAGGACCGGGCATCCCATGCTCCCGCTGGGGATGTTCCGGGTGAAGCTGTTCACCTCGGTCAACCTGGTCACCCTGTGTCTCTACGCGGCGATCGGCGGGGTGTTCTTCCTGCTGCCCACGCAGCTGCAGAACGGCCTGGGGTACGAGGCGCTGGCCGCCGGGGTGGCCTCGCTGCCGATCACCATCCTGATGATGCTGCTGTCCGGCCCGGCCGGCGCCCTTGCGCAGCGGATCGGCCCGCGCCCGCTGCTCACCCTGGGGCCGCTGGTCGCGGCGGTGGGTCTGGTCCTGCTGCGCCGGGTGCATCCCGGCGGCTCGTACTGGGCGGACGTACTGCCCGCCGTGGTGGTCCTCGGATTCGGCATGAGCATGTTCGTCGCACCGCTCACCGCGACGGTCCTCGCGTCCGTCGACGTACGGCGGGCCGGAATCGCCAGCGGCGTCAACAACGCCGCCGCCCGGGTCGCGCAGTTGCTGGCGGTGGCCGCTCTGCCGCTCGCGGTCGGCCTGTCCGGCAGCGGATACCGCACCGTCTCCACGGTCGACCACGCCTTCGGCGCGGCGGTACTGATCTGCGCCGGGCTCATGGTGCTGGGCGCGGCGGTCTCGTGGTTCACGGTGCCGCCCGACGTGCTGCGGCCCGCCGAGGACACCCCGCACGCTCGCCCGGAGTGCACCGTGCACGGCGCCCCGGCGCTCCCGCCGCTGGAGCCCGGCCGACGCCGCGACGCCGGCCCGCTGCCCGGTCCCGGCGGGCCCCCGGGCCCCGAGGGGGACGGCGCCGCGCCCGCCTAGACTGCTGACAGTGAGCGGATGGACGGACCGGCAGGGCGGTGGGACGGTGGCACGACAGGACACGGCGGCGGGCGAGGACGCCTCCCCGCCCGGCGGACTTCACCAGGTGGCGGACACCCTCGGCTATCTCGCCGGAGGGTGGCGGGTCGAGCGGACCGTGTACGACCTTTCCCAGGACCGGCACGGCACCTTCCGCGGTACGGCCGACTTCACACGCGGGGAGCCCGGCGCGGAACTGCGCCACGTCGAGCGCGGCGAGTTCACCTGGGGCGGGGTGACCCGGCCCGCGTCCCGCGAGCATCTCTTCGAGCGGGCCGGCGACGGGGCGGCCTTCGTGCGGTTCGCCGACGGCCGCCCGTTCCACCCCCTGGACCTGCGCGACGGACGGTGCGTCGCCGACCATCCGTGCGCCGAGGACGTCTACCGCGGCGAGTTCAGCGTGCTCGCAGCGGACCGCTGGCGGGTGGTGTGGACGGTACGCGGCCCGACCAAGGATCTGCGGCTGGTGACCCTGCACCACCGGATCTGAGACCGCAGGCGAAGAACAGCAGTACGCGGCTGACGAACTCCCCACGCTCAGTCCGGTGGTTGAGGAGGCATGCCCGGCCGGGTCCATGGCTGGGGTGCCGCTCGCCGGCGCAGATGCTCGCCGACCGGTTCGCGGGGGACGGCGGGTGCCGGTGCGGGGGGTGCGGTGGCGGGGAATGAGGACGAGGGCTGGAACGGGTTCACCCATGAACCTGTTCCAGCCCTCGCCTGGACCTGAGTCCTGCCGTCCCCGCTGGGGGGTTGGCCGTCCCACGGACTCAGGTGGTCGTGGGGTGTGGGGGTTCCGCTTGGTCAGTAGGCGGAGTTGACGTTGTCCATCGAGCCGTATTTGTCGGCGGCGTAGTTGGCTGCGGCGACGATGTTGGCGACGGGGTCGGTGAGGCTGTTCTTGGTGCCCTTGACGTGGTAGGTGTCGAAGGTGGGCTGGATGACCTGGAGGAGTCCCTTGGAGGGGATGCCGTTCTGGGCGTTGACGTCCCAGTTGTTCTGGGCGTGGGGGTTGCCGCTGGACTCGCGCATGATGTTGCGGTGCAGGCCTTCGTAGCTGCCGGGTATGTGCTTGGCCTTCATGATGGCCAGCGATTCCTTGATCCAGCCGTCGAGGTTGTTGCTGTACTTCGTGCTCTTGACGATCGCGGTGACGGCGTCGACGTGCTTGGTGCTGGGGGCCTTCTTCGCCGCGGTGTGGTGGGCGGCCTTGGCTGCGTGGTCGGCCTGCTTGGTGATCTGGGCGGCGGTGACGGCGGTGGCCGCGGCGGGTGCGGTGGGGGTGTGCTCGGCGGCGTGGGCGTGCGGGGCCAGGGTCAGGGCGCAGGCGGCGGCTGCTGCGGTGGCGATGGCGGTGATGGTGGTCTTGCGGAGGTTCAGGGTGTGGCGGGTGGTGGCAGTCATGGGTGTACCTCTCCATTCGGGGACGTCGTTTGGGGAGGCCGACTGGGGGGTCGGCGACACGGGTGGGCCGGTGGGGGCCGTGGTGCGTGTCGTGGGGCCGGTGTCTGGATGGCGGGCGGTGTTGTTCGCCCGGTCCGGCGCTCGGCTCCCCGGTACGTCCAACACCTTGCGAGACCGCCTTGGGCGTTGGCAATTGTGTGACCTACTACCCCAGATAGCGACAAACCGGACAGGGGTGGGGTGGGGCCCGCAATGAGCGGGAAAGGTCCGCCGTGCATCTACTAGGTGTCGTCCTGTGTGACGCGGGCCCTATGCCCGGGCTCACACCTCACCGGTCCCGACACCCCGAATTACCACTCCGCGTCACCACCCGTACACAGCAAAACCCACCCGTCCCGCCCTCCATCGGGGCCGCCGCGAGGACACCCTCCAGCAACCGAAACGGCCCGCCGGGTAAGCCGGCGGGCCGTTATGAAAGATCGAGGTCAGGTAAGGAGAGGGGGCCGGGCCGTGGCCCGGGCTTGCCGTGCTGTGAGGGGGTTGGTCAGCCGTTCGCGAGGGCCTTCACGCGGTCGAAACGCCCATTGAACCGGTCATGGTCACCGACCGCCGCTCCCTTGGAGGTGTACTGCCAAATGGTCTGGTACTTCCAGCCCGCCGGCAGGGCTCCGACGGATGAACCGTAGTGCGGCACCCACAGCGGATTGGTCCTGCCGAACCCGGAGTTGTTCCCTGTGCAGGACTTCCACCAGTTGGTGGAGGTGTACAGGACGACATCCCGGCCGGTCTTCGCCTTGTAGGTCCTGGAAAAGTCCCTCACCCAGCTGACCATGCCCTGGTGGCTCAGTCCGTAGCAGGAGCTGCCGTAAGGGTTGTACTCCAAATCGAGAGCGCCGGGCAGGGTCTTGCCGTCCTTGGACCAGCCGCCGCCGTGCGCCAGGAAGTACCGGGCCTGAGTGGCGCCGCTGGAGGTGTTGGGAGTGGCGAAATGGTAGGCGCCCCGGATGATGCCGGCTTTGTACGACCCGTTGTACTGCTGGGTGAAGGACGGGTTCTTGTAACTGGTTGACTCCGTCGCCTTGACGTAGGCGAACCTCACGCCGGAATTCCGCAGCGGGGACCATGCGACGCTGCCCTGGTAACTGCTGACGTCGACGCCCTCGGTACCCCGGGGGGTGGTGAGTTTGACGCCACTCCTGCTGGTGTCCTCATGTCTGAGGATCTGGGAGCCGGCGAAGTCGTCCCCGGGGTGAGAGGGCTCGGGGACGCCGGTAGCGGCGGCTGCGGTACTGGACAGCACGAGGGCAAGGGCAGGAATACCCACGGCCAGAGCGGCTAGGACAGTCGACATCTGGCGAGGTGTGGCGGGCACAGACATGAGACGCCTCCAAGGGTCGTGCCCAGCCTGCGCGGATTCGGAGGAACACACCGTGAGGCGCGCGGAGGGCGCGGCTCATATCACCCGATACGTCGTACGGCGGACGGCGATCGGCGTCCGGAACGCCGGAGCGGGCGTGGTGCGGACGTAGAAGTCCAGTACCCTCTTGATCGTCCTGCACGACGTAGGGAGACCCCCAGGGCTCCGGATCGATCGCGTAGTGGCCCCGCGGAATGGTGGAAGGTGCCCCGCGTGTCTCCTTGTCCCGGTCACGCTCGTCGTCGGAGACGTCACGGACGGCGGCCGGCTCGGCCGGCTCCGGCGTGATCGCGGTGCCGCACTTGGAACAGAGGAAGACAGCCATCCCCTCGTTGTAGTGCTCAGGACTGGTGTTTCGCGTCCGCGTTTCGCTGCTCGGAGTCGATGCGCGCTACGACGCCACGGGAATCGGGCATGTCCAGGCGGACGGCGGTGTGCCGGACTGCGAGGTCGTGCATGGCGGCGAACTCTTGCTCGTGGGCACCGGATGCAAGCGGGCTTATGGGCGGTGTCCGCAGGTGCTCCAACTCCGAGACGCTCTTGCCGTCGGGGGCCTTCAGCAGGTCGGGCATCGTCTGTCGCGGGCCGTCCGGGACGGCCTCGTTCAGCGTCCGGTACGGGGCGGCGTTCTCCGTCGCGCGGACCCCGGCGACCTGCCGGGTCAGCGTGGTGATCCCCGGCAGCAGCACCCGGTTGTCCACCAGCCGCACCACCGCCCGGT
Source organism: Streptomyces sp. NBC_00440 (assembly GCF_036014215.1). NCBI lineage: Bacteria > Bacillati > Actinomycetota > Actinomycetes > Kitasatosporales > Streptomycetaceae > Streptomyces > Streptomyces sp. NBC_00440. The sequence continues at coordinate 891,180 of NZ_CP107921.1, read as the reverse complement.
CGAACAAGGCCCGAGGCCCCTCCAACGACGCCCAGACCCGTAGGCGGGCGTCGAGCGGAAGCTACGGGAGATGCTGCCCCGTTGATAGCGCCGTTCCATCCACGTCGGCAGAGCGCCGGAACGACCCCGGGGGATCGGAAGGTGTCCGCGCGATCATGTACGCGCTGACCACGGCGATCCAGCCCGGGGCGGTGAACAGCCGTAGTGACTGTGCACCGTAACGGTCAAGACATCGGCTTGCGGCGGCGGTGCTGGCCCGGTGAGGACGAAGCGGCGAGCGGGCGGTGAGGGCGCCGTGTACGGCGCGGCGGCCGGTTGTCCGGCGTCTGCATGGAGAGTGGGCCGTTCCCGTACGGCACGCTCAGGCTGTGACAGGTAAGTCACCGATTCGTACCGATCTCTGCGAAAAAGTAAGTAGCCGCCATGAGGTAGCGCTATGTCCACGATCTAGCCCTGACCAACACCCGTTAATCAGTTGACCTCGCTCCAGCGGCCGACGCCGCACCGGCCGACCTGGAAGCGGCCGCCGAAGCGTACGGCTACGGCGATCGACACCGGACCGAGTACCCCCGACCGTCCCGATCCGGGCAGCGAACCGGAGTCCCGTACCGACCGGGTCGCGGCATCGTACGGACCGGGAATGGACGCCCGTACCGCCTGGGCGTACGTCGCTCGATCACCGTGTGGGCGGCGAGCCGGGCGCCCGCAAGCATCCGGTGCGAGAACCCATCGGGTTTCGGTGGCGGCGACGGCCCAGTACGTCGCCGTGGCTCCTTCGCCTCACCTGCCGAAGAACCGGCATCGCGTGGGGCATGGGTGCTGAGTGGTCCCTGCCGATCCCGTCGGCAGGGACCCATGGTCAGCTCTTGAGGAAATCCAGCAGGTCCTGGTTGAACTTCTGCTTGTCGCCCGGCACGAGGGCGATGCCGTGGGAACCGCCCTTGTAGACCTTGAGGGTGGCGTTCGGGATGATCTTTGCGGACTTTCGTCCCGTCGCGTCGATGGGGACGACCTGGTCGTCGTCACCGTGCACGATCAGGGTCGGGATGTCGAACTTCTTCAGGTCCTCGTGGAAGTCCGTCGCAGCGAATGCGTCCACGCAGTCCACACCGCCCTCGATGGTCTGGGCCATGGCCATGTACCAGAAGGCGTCCTTGTTGCCCTCGGTGACCTTGTTGCCGTCCCGGTTTGCGCCGAAGAAGCCGACAGCGGTGTCCTTCCAGAACTGCGAGCGCTCGGCCAGGATGCCGTTCTTGATGTCGTCGAAGACGGACTGCGGCACACCTTCGGGGTTGTCCGCTGTCTGCAGCATCAGTGGCGGGACTGCGGAGAGCAGCACGGCGGACTTGATGCGGTCGGTACCGTGGCGGCCGATGTAGCGGGCCAGCTCGCCGCCGCCCATCGAGTGGGCAACCAGCGTCACGTCCCGCAGGTCGAGCTGAGTGATCAGGTCGTGGAGGTCGTCGGCGAAGGTGTCGAAGTCGTAACCGCCGTACACCGGTGTGGAGCGCCCGTGGCCGCGGCGGTCGTGGGCGATTGCGCGGTAGCCCGCGTCGGCGACGACCTTGAGCTGGTCCTGCCAGGCGTCGCCGTTGAGAGGCCAGCCATGGATGAAGACCACGGGACGTCCCCGGCCCCAGTCCTTGTAGAAGATGTCGACACCGTTACGGGTGGTGCAGATCGGCATGGCGTACCTTTCAGCTCCGTGGCAGCCGGACCATGATGCGTCCGGCTGGGATGAAAAGGCTCTCCGCTTCGCGGTCAGCTCTGCATTTCACCCTCGCTCCATTCTTCATCCGCGGTCGCCGCACCCGCACCCTGACAACCCCGCGAAGCCTCCGGCCGGCGCAGAACGGGACTCTGCTCGCCGGAGTCGTCGTGCCGGTGTCCGGCGCGGACGGGCGCGCCCTGCACGTCCTGGCCCCTGCACCGTGAGGGCCGGCCCAGCCACGGTGGCCGCCGACCCGGACCCGCAGCCGACGGCGTCCGCCGCGCCGGTGCAGCGGAGGACTCCGCCGGACGGCTATCACCGTGTGATCGAGGCGCACCGCCAGGCCACGGCTCAACGGAAACGCGCCGGCTGCCCCTCACAAGTCGGTGTCACGGATGGGCGGGAACATCAGGCCACCCGATCGCCTCGCTGCGCAAAAACCCGGCAAGCTTACAGGCGACGGCCTTCGGGCGGCTGCGGCACACCTCCGCGTCGATCATGCCGGAGGCCGGGGAGTCCGTCGTGACCCTGGCGCGGTGGCTCGGGCATTCCTCGCCGGCGATCACCCTCGGTTACTATGCTCACTTCATGCCGGAGGCCGGAAGCAAGGGGCGCGCCACCATCGACGGACTGCTCGGGGAGCAGGGGGAGATCGGTATGCGGGTCGAGACTCCCCAGATTCTCCCCAGGCCCGTTGACGGGTGATTTCCGCTGCTAGGCCCTCCTCAAGTTGTCCGTGGATTGCAAGGTTGAAGAAATAGGTGGCCTGGGAACATGCTGAGTGAGGTGACCGCGACCCGCTATGTCACGCCCTTGCGTGAGGGCGGATCGCTCCCCGGGATCGTCGAGGCCGACGACCTCGGTACGTACGTCATGAAGTTCACCGGCGCCGGGCAGGGCCGCAAGACGCTGGTGGCCGAGGTCATCTGCGGTCAGCTCGGACGCAGGCTCGGGCTGCGGGTGCCCGAGCTCGTGCAGATGCAGCTGGACCCCGTCATCGGGCTGTCCGAGCCGGACCAGGAGGTGCAGGAGCTGCTGAAGGCCAGCGGCGGGCTGAACCTGGGGATGGACTACCTGCCGGGATCGCTCGGCTTCGACCCGCTCGCCTACCAGGTCGGTCCCGAGGAGGCCGGGCGGATCGTCTGGTTCGATGCGGTGATCAACAACGTCGACCGTTCCTGGCGCAACCCCAACATGCTTGTCTGGCACGGCGATCTCTGGCTCATCGACCACGGCGCCACCATGATCTGGCACCACAACTGGCCGTCCGCGAAGAACTACGGCAGCAAGCCGTACGACGCGTCCGACCACGTCCTGGCGACCTTCGCCCCCGATGTGGCCTCCGCCGCCGCCGAGTTGGCGCCGCTGGTCACCGAGGAGCTGCTCACCGAGGTCGCCGCCGACGTACCGGAAGCCTGGCTGGAGGAGGAGGCCGGCTTCGGTACCACCGACGAGCTGCGGCGCGCGTATGTGGAGGTCCTGCTGGAGCGGGCCGCCTCCGTGCACACCCGGATCACGTTCGGGCCGCAGACCCCCACCGGTCCGTCCCGCGCCCCGGGCTGGCTCTCCGAGCGCCTCGCGCCCCCGGTGCGGCAGCGGGACGAGAAGAAGGACGGCACCCGATGACCGGGTCTGAACCCGGTCGCCGGGACGTCTACGAGTACGCCCTGGTGCGGGTGATGCCGCGGGTCGACCGTGGTGAGATGTTCAACGCGGGGGTCCTGGTTTACTGCCGGGCCAGGTCGTTCGTCGCCGCACGTACACATCTGGACGAGGCGAAGCTGAGGATGCTCGACCCGCACGCCGACGTCGTCGGGGTACGCGCCGCGCTGCGCGCCGTCGAAGGGGTCTGCCACGGCGGAGAGGCCGCAGGGCAGGCGGGCCCCGACGACGCGGGGCGCCGGTTCCGCTGGCTGATCGCACCCCGTTCGACGGTCGTACAGCCCGGTCCTGTGCACACCGGGCTGACCACCGACCCGGCCGCCGAGGCCGACCGGCTGCTCGGGCTGCTGGTGCGCTGAGAGGGTGGCACCCGGTGTGACGTTCACTGCTGACCCCGTCTGCCGTTGACACCGGGTGCCAGGCCTTCTAGCGTCTCGTCTGCTGAAGGTACTAAGCGGTTGCTCAGTGATCTGGGGCCGCGATCCGAGGGCGAGGAGAGCCAGTATGTCCACCACCGAGCAGCGCGTTGCCATCGTGACGGGGGCCGCGCGCGGCATTGGCGCAGCCACCGCCGTACGTCTGGCGGCGGAGGGCCGCGCTGTCGCCGTACTCGACCTCGACGAGGCGGCCTGCAAGGACACCGTCGAGAAGATCACCTCCGCGGGCGGCCGGGCCATCGCCGTGAGCTGTGACGTCTCGGACAGCGCCCAGGTCGAAGCGGCGGTGGCCCGGGTCGCGGAAGAGCTCGGCGCCCCGACGATCCTCGTCAACAACGCCGGTGTCCTCCGCGACAACCTGCTCTTCAAGATGAGCGAGTCCGACTGGGACACGGTCATGAACGTCCACCTCAAGGGCGCGTTCCTGATGTCCAAGGCGGTCCAGAAGCACATGGTGGACGCCAAGTTCGGCCGGATCGTGAGCCTGTCCTCCAGCTCGGCGCTGGGCAACCGCGGCCAGGCGAACTACTCCGCCGTGAAGGCCGGTCTCCAGGGCTTCACCAAGACGCTCGCCAAGGAGCTCGGCAAGTTCGGCGTCACCGCCAACGCCGTCGCTCCCGGATTCATCGTCACCGAGATGACCGCGCAGACCGCGGCGCGCGTCGGCATGGGCTTCGAGGAGTTCCAGGCCGCCGCCGCCACCCAGATCCCGGTGCAGCGCGTCGGCAGGCCCGAGGACATCGCCAACGCCATCGCCTTCTTCACCGGCGAGGACGCGGGATTCGTGTCCGGACAGGTCATGTACGTCGCCGGCGGCCCGCTCAACTGATCAGGGAATTACGGGAATCACAAGGGGTTCAACGGACATGACTGCACAGGACAGCGGGAAGGTCGCGCTGATCACCGGCGCGAGCCGCGGCATCGGATACGGCATCGCCGAGGCGTTCGTCGCCCGCGGCGACCGGGTCTGCATCACCGGCCGCAACGAGGACGCGCTCAAGGCGGCGGTGGAGCGGCTCGGTGCCGACCGGGTGATCGGCATCGCGGGCAAGGCCCATGACGAGGCGCACCAGGCGGCGGCCGTCGAGCGGGTCATGGAGGCATTCGGCAGGGTCGACCACCTGGTCAACAACGCCGGTACCAACCCGGTGTTCGGCCCGATGGCCGACATGGACCTGAACGTGGCGCGCAAGGTCTTCGAGACCAACGTCATCTCGGCGCTCGGCTTCGCCCAGCAGACCTGGAAGGCGTGGCAGAAGGAGAACGGCGGCGCGATCGTGAACATCGCGTCCATCGCCGGTGTCTCCGCCTCGCCGATGATCGGCGCGTACGGCATGAGCAAGGCCGCGATGGTCAACCTCACGCTCCAGCTGGCGCACGAGTTCGCCCCGGTGGTCCGGGTCAACGCCATCGCGCCCGCTGTGGTCAAGACCAGGTTCGCCGAGGCGCTGTACGAAGGCCGCGAGGCGGAGGCGGCCGCCGCGTACCCGATGGGCAGGCTCGGAGTGCCCGCTGACATCGGGGGCGCCGCCGCGTTCCTCACGTCGGACCAGTCGGGCTGGGTCACCGGTCAGACCCTGCTGGTCGACGGCGGGATGTTCCTCAACGCCGGCGTCGGCTGACGTCCGCGAAGCCCGCTCACCGCACGGCCCCGGACATCCGTCCGGGGCCGTTGTCAGTGGTCGCCGGTAGGTTCTGTGATGAAGAACGGATCGCACACCGGAGGTTGTTGACGTGACCGGAACCGACATGCTGCCCGCGTCCTGGAGCGGCGTCCTCGGCGATGAGCTGGAGAAGCCCTACTTCAAGGAGCTGACGGCGTTCGTCGAGGAGGAGCGGGCCAGGGGACCGGTCTACCCGCCGCGCGACGAGGTCTTCGCCGCGCTGGACGCCACGCCGTACGACCGGGTGAAGGTGCTGATCCTCGGCCAGGACCCCTACCACGGCGAGGGCCAGGGCCACGGTCTCTGCTTCTCGGTGCGCCCGGGCGTCCGTACGCCACCCTCCCTGCGGAACATCTACAAGGAGATGAAGGAGGAGCTCGGCCACCCGGTCCCGGACAACGGCTATCTGATGCCGTGGGCCGAGCAGGGCGTCCTCCTGCTCAACGCGGTGCTCACGGTGCGCGCGTCGGAGGCCAACTCGCACAAGGGCAAGGGCTGGGAGAGGTTCACGGACGCGGTGATCAGCGCGGTGGCCTCGCGGCCCGACCCCGCGGTCTTCGTCCTCTGGGGCAACTACGCGCAGAAGAAACTGCCGCTGATCGACGAGGAGCGCCACGTGGTGGTCAAGGGCGCACACCCCTCGCCGCTCTCCGCGAAGAAGTTCTTCGGCTCGCGGCCCTTCACCCAGATCGACAAGGCGGTCGCCGAGCAGGGCCACGGGCCGATCGACTGGCGGATCCCCGACCTGGGCTGACGGGGATCACCGGAGGTTGCCGCTAGCGTCGGTGGTACGCCGGGATAGACCGGACATCTGTGTGCGGCGACAGGAGGCAGCGGTGACGGAGTCGCAGCGGGAGACGTCGGGGGACGTCGTCATGGGCAGGATCGGACAGGTGATCATGCTGCTGCACGGAGGCGACCGGGAAGAGGCCCGCAACCGGTTCGCCGGGCTGTGGGACGAGATCGGCGAGTCCGGCGACGCACTGCACCGCTGCACCCTCGCGCACTACATGGCGGACGCCCAGGACGACCCCGAGGACGAGCTGCTCTGGGATCTGCGGGCACTGGCCGCGGCAGAGGGCCTTGACGACGAGCGCGTCGGCCGCCACGACACCGCGGTCGCCGTCCGGGGCTTCTACTCCTCCCTGCACCTCAATCTCGCGGCCGACTACCTGAAGCTGGAGCGCAGAGAGGCCGCGCGCGTGCATCTGGGGCGTGCGCGGTCCGCGACGGGCGAACTGGCCGACGACGGCTACGGAGACGGCGTACGGGCGGCGATCGAACGGATGGAGTGGCGGCTGGGGGAGGGGTGAGGGATGAGGTGGCAGGGCGAGGGGGCTCGTGCGTCACCGGCCGTACGTCTGGTGGCAGATCCGCGCCTGGGGGCTGTCCGGCGACCAGCCTCCGTAGCCTTCGCCGAGCGCGCAGACATCCGACGTGGTGCCGGACGGGTGGACCGGGTGCTTCTGATACCGCCGCGGAGCCGGCTGCGTCCGGTGGACGCGGCGGGGGTGCGCCGTACGGGGGCGTGCGGGCCGGACCGTGTGGCGGTCCGTCGCCGGACCTGTAGCGGTACCGCGCCCCGGCCCGGCCTCGCCGCCCGGGCGCGGTACGGGCGGGGTGGCGCCCCGGTGGCCGGACCCCTTTCCGGGAGGCACGGTCTCCAGGGCCTCGACCGGGGGCCCCTGCGCGATCTGCGGGCCGGTGTGCTGCGCGTGGTGACCGGGCGTACGGGACGGTCCGGGCGAGGGCGCGGGCGCCGGAGGGACGGCCACACAGCCGGAGGCGGCCGAGACGGCTGCACCCAGCAGGGCCAGAGTGATGATCTTCGTTCGGTGCACCCGTCCAACTCTGCCGCCCACAAGGGCCGTTCCGGGTACCGGAAGCGGAGATTGGCCCCACACGGGTGACCCGGCAGATCCGGACGGAAGCCCCTAGAGGCTGTCCGGCGCATCGTGTCGCAGACGCGGGGTTTGGTACGCCCATCTGCGGCGTTGTCGTCGGTTGCCGACTCCCCCAGCCTCCGGCCGGGGGGACCCCCATCGCGTCGACGCCCTCCTCCGCCTTGCAGCTGGACGCACCAAACCCCTCTCACCGGGACCGATCAGGCACCGGTTCATTCCTGCGACCTGATCCGCCGGGCAGCCCCTAATCGCCGGTGACGCCGTCGATCCGCTCGCGCAGCAGATCCGCGTGACCGTTGTGACGGGCGTACTCCTCGATCATATGGGTGTAGATCCACCGCAGATTGAACTGCTCGCCCCGCCGGCTGAGCCCCTTGGACAGGTCGTCCAGCGAGTGGTGGGCCGCCACCTCGCGGGCATACGCGATCTCCCGCTGCCAGGTGCTGTACGCCTCGTCCCAGGTGTCCGCATCGGTGAGATGGAACTCCCCGTCCGGGTCTTCCTCGCTGTAGTAGAGCGGCGGGGTGTCCTCGCCCTCCAGCACCTCGCGGAACCAGCCCCGTTCCACCTCGACCATATGCCGTACGAGCCCGAGCAGGGACAGCTCCGAAGGCGGCACCGAAGCCTCACGCAGCTGCTTGTCGTCGAGCCCGGCGCACTTGTGAGCCAGGGTGGCGCGGTGGTAGTCCAGCCATCCTTCGAGCATGGTGCGTTCGTCGGCCCTGAGCGGCGGTTCCTGGCGTTCCTGAGTCGTCATGCGGAGCATCATCACCCACGGGTCGGCGGCCCCGCCATGCTTTATCGGTGCCGGGCATTCCGGTGCTGCGCTCCTTCGCGGACATCGCCGGTCGGCAGCCGCCGCGGCGCACGTATGCTGCCCAGACACACGGCACCGGGAACGGCACCGGGACACGACGGGCCGGTCAACAGGCCGGTCAAGAGCGTCGGTCAACAGGGTCGGCCGCCAGGCCGGTCGGCAGAGCGGCACATCGGCAGACGGACAGATCGAAAGACGGATAGGGAGACCCCTGTGAAGGTCGGCTGTATCGGGCTCGGGGACATCGCGCAGAAGGCATACCTGCCGGTACTGACGGCCCTGCCCGGGATCGAACTGCATCTTCAGACCCGGACCCCGGCGACCCTCACCCGTACCGCCGAGACCTTCCACATCCCGGCTGACCGGTGCCACACCGACCTGGACTCCCTGCTCGCGCAGGGGCTTGACGCCGCGTTCGTCCACGCGCCGACCGGTGTGCACCCCGAGATCGCGAGCCGGCTGCTCCGGGCGGGCGTGCCGACCTATGTCGACAAGCCGCTCTCGTACGAACTCGCCGAGTCCGAGCGGCTGGTGGCCCTCGCCGAGGACCGCGGTGTGAGCCTCGCCGTCGGCTTCAACCGGCGGCTGGCACCGGGCTACGCCCAGTGCGCCGACCACCCCCGCGACCTGATCCTGATGCAGAAGAACCGGACCGACCTCGCGGAGGACCCGCGCACCCTGGTGCTCGACGACTTCATCCACGTCGTCGACACCCTGCGCTTCCTGGCGCCGGGCCCGGTCGAGCACGTCGATGTGCGGGCCCGGATCCGTGCGGGGCTGATGCACCACGTGGTGCTCCACCTCTCCGGTGACGGCTTCTCCGCGATCGGCTCGATGAACCGGGTGAGCGGCTCCACCGAGGAGATCCTCGAAGTCTCGGGCCACGGCACCAAGCGACAGGTCGTCAATCTCGCGGAGACCATCGACCACAAGGGGCAGCCGACGGTCCGCCGCCGCGGCGACTGGACACCGGTGGCCCGCCAGCGCGGCATCGAGCAGTGCGTGACGGCCTTCCTCGACGCCGTGGCGGCGGGCAAGCTGCTCAGCGCCAGGGACGCCCTGCTGACCCATGAACTCTGCGAGCGTGTGGTCCTGCGGGCTCAGGCGCAGGCCGTCTGACCGAGCGCAGCCCCTCGACGGCGCACAGCACGGCGAGCACGGCCAGCGCGCCGTGGACCGGCCAGTCGCCGAACCTGACATAGAGCGTCGTGCCGTGGGCCAGCGGGATGTCGTACACCTGCGCGGTGCTGCGGCCGGTCCCCAGCCAGGGGCCGACCCGGTCGCCGCCGGGGCCGTACACCGCGCTCACCCCGGTGAGCGTGGCGTGCACCATCGGGCGGCCGCTCTCGGCCGCCCGCAGCGCGGCCAGCGACGCGTGCTGCTCGGGCGCCCAGCTGTGCTGGAACGACGAGGTCGACGACTGGGCCACCAGGAGCTGCGAGCCGTCCCTCGTCAGCTGCCTGCTCATGTCGGGGAACGCCGTCTCGAAGCAGATCAGCGGCCCCACCCGGAGCCCGCCGGGCAGCTTCATGACGACCTGGTGTGTGCCGTGCCTGCGGTCCTCGCCCGCCGCCCGCCCCACCGAGGTGGCCCAGCCGAGCACCGAACGCGCCGGAATGTACTCGCCGAACGGCACCAGCCGCATCTTGTCGTAGCGGTCGCTGGTCAGCCCGGACGGACCGACGAGTACGGAACTCTTGTAGATGCCCGGCGCGTCGGACCGTCTGGCATCCACATTGACCAGGATGTCCGCGCCGGTCTCCCGGGACAGCCGGGCGATACGCGCCGTCAGATCCGGGCGGGCGGCCAGGTCATGACCGACGCTGCTCTCGCCCCACACCACCAGGTCGATGTGGCGGCCGGTCAGCTGCCTGGTCAGGGCCTCACTCCGGGCGAACCGGTCTTTGATTTCCCGGGTGACTCCCGGCTGGACGACCGCGATCCGGGTCCCGCCCGACGTCTCGGGGCGCGGTGCCCACACCCAGACGGCCCCGGTGAGGACGGCGCAGGCCAGCACCCCGGCCACCGCCGTCGTACGGGCCGACTCGACCACCAGCAGTGCCACGGCTCCGGTGTTGACCGCCACCACGAGAAGGCTCACCAGCCAGACCCCGCCCACCGAGGCGAGCCGCAGAGCCGGGGCCACCTGCCACTGGCTGGAGCCGAGCAGCCCCCACGGACCGCCGAGCCCCTGCCAGGACCTCACCAGCTCGACCATCAGCCATCCGGAGGGCAGCACGACCAGAGCGGCTGCCACCCGCGCGGCGCTCGCCGCCCCGCCCAGCATCCAGCGGACCAGCCATCCCCAGGGCGCCCAGAGCAGCCCGAGCAGCGCGGCCAGCACCACGATGAAGACATTCAGGCTGGGAATCAGCCAGTGGTGCACGGCGATCATGTACCCGGTGCCGCCGAGCCAGCCGTCCAGGGCGGCCCGCCGCCCGGTGGGCGCAGCCCGTGCCAGCAGCATCCAGGGCACCAGGGCCACATAGGCGAACCACCAGAGGGACGGCGCCGGGAAGGCGAGCATCGGCAGCCCCCCGGCCAGCAGCGCCGCGGCGCCGCGCCACCAGGGGGAGCGACCGGCTCTGCGCAGTCGCTCCAGCGGAATCTGCATCCAGCGCCTCCTCGCTCCCGCCCGGTGAGCAGCCTCGTGCGGACAGTCTCCGCCGAGTTGTCGCTTCCCGCGGTTTGTCGCTTCCCACAGTGTGGGGGAGCAGGACGGCTACCGACAGTGCGCCCGCACACGCACGGCGTGTCAGATTCCGGCCGGCGCACCGGGTGTGCGCCGCCACTTCTCCTGTACGACGACGCCGAGCAGCCGCCAGCCGCTCTCCGTGCGCACCAGGCTGAAGGCGTAGCGGCCGCCGGAGACGAAGTCCGGCGCGGTCGGTCCTGCGGCGCCTGGGGAATCCCCACCGGCACCCGCATCACCGCCCTCGTCGGACGACCGGGACTTCAGCCGCATCGGGTTGAGGTAGTCGGCCTGGAGCTCCGCCCGGTCCCCCGGGTAGCCGCCCAGATCCTGGAGCCGCAGCCGCCGGTTGACGATCAGGTGCTGGCGTACCGGAAAGAGCCGCATCGTCTCCGCGAGCCAGTCGGCGACCTCCGCCGCGGGCCCCTCCACTCCGCCCGCCGCGCGGTAGTCGGCCCGGCCGTCCGGTGCGAACAGGGCCCGGTAGTCGGCCCATTGACCGTCGTCCACGGCCACCGCGTAACCGGTGATCAGTTCGTCGATGTCCAGCCGGTCCATCACGGTAGCGAGTTCCACGCGCTGAGTCATCGGCTCAGTCTCCGGCACCCGGTGCCCCGGGCCAAGGGGTTTGCAGGGCTGCCTCGGCCCCACCGCACGGGACCGCGCCCGGCAGCACCACCCGACAGCCTGCTCGACATACCGCGCCGGACCGGGGAAGAGTGACGCGGATGACTGTACGTATCGAACGCAACGGCCCCGTCACCACCGTGGTGCTCGCACGGCCCGGGGCGCGCAACGCCGTCGACGGCCCCACCGCTCTCGCGCTGGCCGATGCCTTCCGCGCCTTCGACGCCGACCCCGACGCGGCGGTGGCCGTGCTCTGGGGCGAAGGGGGCACCTTCTGCGCGGGGGCCGATCTGAAGGCCGTCGGCACCCCGCGCGGCAACACCGTCACCGCCACCACCGGCGAAGGGGACGGCCCGATGGGGCCGACCCGGATGCGGCTGGGGAAGCCGGTGATCGCCGCCGTCTCCGGTCATGCGGTGGCCGGTGGACTGGAACTCGCGCTCTGGTGCGATCTGCGGGTGGCCGACGAGGACGCCGTGTTCGGGGTGTTCTGCCGCCGCTGGGGTGTGCCGCTGATCGACGGCGGGACCGTACGGCTGCCACGCCTCATCGGTGAGAGCCGGGCGATGGACCTGGTCCTGACCGGCCGCCCGGTCGGCGCGGCCGAGGCGCACGCGATCGGACTGGCCAACCGGGTGGTCCCTGCCGGTACCGCACGGGCGGCCGCGGAGGAACTCGCCGCGTCCATCGCCGCGTTCCCGCAGACCTGCCTGCGCGAGGACCGCCTCGCGCTGCTGGAGCAGAGCGGCCTGTCCGAGGCCGACGCACTGGAGGGCGAACTGCGGCACGGCCGGATCTCGCTCACGCAGATGCGGCGCGGGGTGGACGAGTTCGCCGCGGGCGCCGGGAGGCACGGCTCGTTCGGCCCGCCGTCTCCCGGTGCGTGACGATCCGGGTGACGTGCCCGCACATCGCCCGGGGCGACCGGCAGTTGACGTGCCCGCACACCCCCGCACACCCCCCCCGCACACCCCCCGCACCCCCCGCCGCTGGCCCGTCCCGCACGTCACCCGCTGGCAGTTAGCCGCCATGGCGCCTATCCGCCAGCCCATTCACCCCACGGCCACCGCGAGCGCCCCGAGACTCTTCGCAGTGCCCGGGACCACCACCCCCGTCAGCCCGGGCCCCCGGAGAGAGGGGCACCATGACCAGAGCACCTGCGTGGCGAAGAGCCAGATGGATCTCCGCCGGACTCGCGCTCGCACTGCTCCCGGCAGGCCAGGCGCTCGCGGTGGCAGGAGCGGGCAAGACCCACGCGCCGTCCCGCACCGCGCCGCCGTCCGCCACCGCCCACGCGACACACACCGTCACACTGATCACCGGTGACCGGGTGACCGTCACCGACCTCGGTGGCGGCCGCAGCACGGTCTCCGTCGAGCGCCCGAAGGGCGCGACCGGAGCCGTCCGCAGCCAGACGTCCAACGGCCGGGTCACCGTGCTGCCCGACGAGGCGCTGCCCTACCTCCGCTCGGGCGTCCTCGACAAGCGGCTCTTCGACGTCACCGGCCTCATCGAGCAGGGCATCGGCACGGCCAAGACCGGCGGGCTGCCGCTGATCGTCACGTACGGCAAGGGCGTCCGCAGCGCCGCACCGACTGGTGCCACGACCGTCCGGGCCCTGCCGAGCGTCGGCGGCGCCGCGGTACGGGCCGCGACATCCGGCACCTTCTGGAAGTCGCTCACCGACTCCCGTACCCGGCAGGCCGGTTCGTTCGCCGACGGGATCGGGAAGGTCTGGCTCGACGGCAAGGTCAAGGCCGACATGGCCGAGAGCAACGCGCAGATAGGCACCCCGGCCGCCTGGCAGGCCGGACTCACCGGCAAGGGCGTCAAGGTCGCCGTTCTGGACACCGGTGTCGACGCCGACCACCCCGACCTCAAGGGCCGGATCAGCGCGTCCAAGTCCTTCATCGCCGGGGAGGAGACCACCGACCGCAACGGCCACGGCACCCACACGACGTCGACCGTGGGCGGCAGCGGAGCCGCGTCCGACGGCAAGGAGAAGGGCGTCGCCCCGGACGCCGACCTGGCCGTCGGCAAGGTGCTCTCCGACGCGGGCTCCGGCACCGACTCCGAGATCATCGCGGGCATGGAGTGGGCCGCCAAGGACATCCACGCCAAGATCATCAGCATGAGCCTGGGCTCCCAGGAGGCCAGCGACGGCACCGACCCCATGGCGGCGGCGGTCAACACCCTCTCCAAGGACACCGGCGCCCTGTTCGTGGTCGCCGCGGGCAACTCCGGCGCCCCCGGCTCCATCGGCTCGCCCGGCGCAGCCGACTCGGCGCTCACCATCGGCGCGGTGGACTCCGCCGACCAGCCCGCGTACTTCACCAGCCAGGGCCCGCGCCTCGGCGACAACGCGCTCAAGCCCGACCTGTCCGCCCCCGGCGTGGACATCCTCGCCGCCCGCTCGCAGTACGCCGAGGGCACCGGCCCGTACCAGACCATGAGCGGGACGTCGATGGCCACCCCGCACGTGGCCGGCGTCGCGGCGCTGCTCGCCCAGAAGCACCCCGACTGGACCGGACAGCAGCTCAAGGACGCGCTGATGTCGACGTCGAAGACGCTGCCCGACCCGGTGTACACGCTGGGCGCCGGCCGGGTCGACGTCCCCGCGGCCACCACCGCGAGCATCACCGCCACCGGCAGCGCCGACCTCGGCTTCTACTCCTGGCCGTACGAGGACGACAAGCCGGTCACCCGCACGCTGACCTACGCCAACTCCTCCGACACGCCGGTGACTCTGGCGCTCGCCGCCGACGGAGCAGCCGACGGCGTCGTCAAGCTCGCCGACGCGAGCCTGACCGTGCCCGCGCACTCCACCGCACAGACCACCGTCACCGGGGACGGCGCCAACGCGCCCGTCGGCAACACCTCGGGGCAGATCACCGCGAGCACCGGCGGCAAGATCGTCGCGCACACCGCCTTCGGCCTGGTCAAGGAGGAGGAGCGGTACTCCCTCACCGTCCATGTGAAGGACCGGGACGGCGCGCCGACCGCCGCGAACCTCGCCGTACAGGAACTGGCCGAGGGGACCGACCCGGAGAACGCGACCGTCGGTGAATCCGGCACCATCACCCTGCGGCTGAAGCCCGGCACCTACTCGGTGGCGTCCTTCCTCGACGTACAGGGCGCCAAGGGCAAGGACTCGCTCGGCCTCGGCTTCCTCACCGACCCGCAGATCGTCGTCGACCGCAACCGTGAGATCACCCTCGACGGACGCCAGTTGCACCAGATCACGGCACAGGTGCCCCGGCGCACCGAGACCCGGCAGCTGCTGATGGAGTTCGACCGCAAGGCGAACGGCGCCGACTTCGGCGGAGCCGTACAGGTGCCGCTCACGTACGACAGCATCTTCGCCGCGCCCACCAAGAAGGTCACCGACGGCACCTTCGAGTACCGCACCGTCTGGCGCCTCGCCAAGCCCCTGCTCGAAGCGGTCGCGGACGGCAAGCGGATCGGTGACACCGTCGTACAGGCCGGCTCCACCGTCCTCGAAGGCAGCCACCGGGTCGGCGTCGCCGACCTCGGGACCGGCACCGCTGCCGAGTACCAGGGCAAGAACGTACGCGGCAAGGCCGTCCTGGTCCGCGCCACGCCCGATGTCACCCCGCAGCAGCTCACCGCCGCCGCACAGCAGGCCGGAGCGGTCTCGCTCTTCGTCACCGACGACACGCCGGGGCGGCTGGCCGCCTGGTTCGGCGCGGACGACGGCTCGGACACGCCTCTCCAGGTGGCGTCCGTGAACGCGGCCGACGGCGCCCTGCTGGCCGCCACCGCACGCCGCCACGGCACGGTGGAACTCACCGGCACCCGCTACACGCCGTATGTCTACGACCTCTCCGACGGCCACCCCGGGGCGGTCCCGAAGGACCTGGCGTACAAGCCGGGCAAGAAGGATCTCGCCACCCTGGACACCGAGTTCTACGCCGCCAAGCCCGTCGACGGCGGTGAGTTCCGCTACTCGCTCACCGGTACCTTCCCGGTCGGCTTCGGTTTCCTGGAGCGCACGCACTACCCGGCCGAGCGCACCGACTACGTCAGCACCGGCGCGGGCCAGACCTGGGAGCAGTCCGTCACCGCGGGCCCGACCTCGCTGGAGGAGCGCAGCGGCCTGGTCGCCTACAAGGGCGGCAGCCACACCGGACTCGACTGGTTCAAGCCCGTGCTGCACCCGTGGCTCGGCACCGGACTCGGCTGGGGTCAGCAGCGCACCGGCAACGACCTCCAGTTCAACACCCCGGGCTGGGGCGATTCCGGCCCCGACCACACCGGATTCGGCGACGTCTGGAACGACGACTCCATGACCCAGACCACCGATGTGTACGCGAACGGGGTCCAGGTCGACCACAGGACCGGCTCGGGCGCCTACGCCTGGGACGCCGACCCGGCCGAGACCACGTACAAGGTGGTCACCGACACCACGCGTGACCCGGCCACCTGGGTGCTGTCCACCAAGGGCCACTCGGAGTGGACCTTCAAGTCGGCCGAGACCCCGGCGGACCACGCCACCTATCTGCCGCTGCTCAACCTGGGCTTCGGCCTCGACACCGACTCCGCCGGTGACGTCCGCGCCGGGCGCACCCTGCCCGTCTCCATCAGCGCCGAGTACGTCAAGGGCGCCCCGGACACCGGGACGATCAAGTCGGGGGCGCTGGAGGTCTCCTACGACGACGGCAAGACCTGGACCTCCGTCGGGCTCAGCACCGCTCACGGCGAATCCGCCGTCTGGAAGGGCTCACTGCGGGTGCCCAAGGACGCCGGGTACATCTCGCTGCGCGCCTCCGCCAGCGACGACCGGGGCGGCTCGGTGAAGCAGGAGATCATCCGCGCGGTGGGGGTGAAGTAGCGGAAACAGTGCATCTCCGGACCTCTGAGGCCTTTCGGCTGGATCGGTCCGGATCAGGAGCCCGGTACGGCGCAGGCCGTACCGGGCTCCGCACGGACCAGAGAGTCCAAGGTCACAGTGGTTCTCCCAACTGCGCACCTGGCCCCCTCGCCTAGCATCTGAGCATGACGGTCCTGCCCGACAACGGGTTCCCCCTGGCCGCCGGATTCCCGCATGCGACCCATGAGCAGTGGCAGCGCCTTGTGGAAGGTGTGCTGCGCAAATCGGGTAAGGATGTCCCGGGTACGGCGGCGGAAGAAGCGCTCTGCACCGCACTGGATGACGGTCTGGTGGTCCAGCCGCTCTACACCGCGCCGGACGGCGGCGGGGGTGAGCAGTCCGGGGCCACCGCGCCGGCCGGGCTCCCGGGGTTCGCCCCGTTCACCCGCGGCAGCACCCCGGCCGGCCGTGTGGCCGGTGGCTGGGACGTACGCCAGCGGCACAGCCGGCCCGATGCCTCGCGCACCAACGCGGCCGTGCTCGCGGACCTGGAGAACGGCGTCTCCTCCGTATGGCTCACCGTGGGCGATGCGGGAGTTCCCGTGGCCGGTATCGGCGCGGCTCTCGAAGGCGTCCATCTCGACCTGGCGCCGGTCGTCCTCGAAGCGGGCGCCGAATTCGACGGCGCCGCAAGGGAATTGCTCCGGCTCTTCGACGAGCGGGGCGTCGCCCCCGAAGCGGCCCTCGGCTCCCTCGGCGCGGACCCGCTCGGCCATGCGGCCCGCACCGGTGCGCACGACGCCGTGGCCGGGCACACCGCGCAGGCCGTCGCGCTGGCCGAGCTGTGCCACCAGCGGTATCCGCAGGTGCGGGCGCTCGTCGTGGACGCACTGCCGTACCACTCGGCGGGCGGCTCGGCGGCCCAGGAACTGGGCTGCTCGCTCGCCACCGCGGTGGCGTACCTCCGCGGGCTCACCGCGGCCGGACTCGACGTCGCAGCGGCCTGCGGACAGCTGGAATTCCGCTACGCGGCCACCGCCGACCAGTTCCTGACGATCGCGAAGCTGCGCGCCGCCCGCCGCCTCTGGGCCCGGGTGGCCGAGGCGAGCGGCGCCCCGGCGGCCGGGGCGCAGCACCAGCACGCGGTGACATCCCCGGTGATGATGGCGCGGCGCGACCCATGGGTGAACATGCTGCGGACGACGGTCGCCTGTCTGGCGGCCGGTACGGGCGGCGCGGACGCAGTGACCGTGCTGCCCTTCGACCACACGCTGGGCCTGCCGGACGACTTCGCCCGCCGCATCGCCCGCAACACGTCGACGATCCTGGTCGAGGAGTCCCATCTGGCCCGGGTCATCGACCCCGCGGGCGGCTCCTGGTACGTGGAGCGGCTCACCGACGAACTGGCGCAGGCGGCCTGGGAGTGGTTCCAGGAGATCGAACGTGCCGGGGGCCAGGAGCAGGCCCTGCGGTCCGGGCTGATCGCCGGACGGCTGGCGGCCACCTGGGAGCGGCGCAGCGAGAAGCTGGCCGCACGGAGCGAACCGGTCACCGGCGTCAGCGAGTTCCCGCAGCTGGTCGAGCGCGCCGTCGTCAGGGACCCCGCGCCCGCCGCTCCCGGCGGCGGCCTTCCGGTGGTCCACCGCGACGACGCCTTCGAAGCGCTGCGGGCCCGTTCGGACGCCCATCTGGCCGCGACCGGCGCCCGCCCACGGGTGTTCCTGGCCACACTCGGCCCCGCGGCCGCGCACACCGCGCGGGCCGGCTTCGCCGCCAACCTCTTCCAGGCGGGCGGCATCGAACCGGTCAACGGCCCGGTGCCGGGCGCCCCCGACACGGCCGCCGCGGCGTTCGCCGACGCGGGCACCACCCTGGCCTGCATCTGTTCCAGCGACACCATCTACGCCGAACAGGCAGCGGACACCGCTGCCGCGCTGAAGGCCGCCGGGGCGCGGCAGGTGTTCCTCGCCGGCCGCCCAGGAGACCGGCGCGACGCGTATCTGGCCTCCGGGGTTGACGAGTTCGTCTTCGCCGGAGGAGACGTGGTGGCCGTGCTGACCTCCGTCCTCGACCGTATGGGAGTGGCGTAATGCAGATCCCGGACTTCACCGAGATCGAACTGGGGCCTGGCGGTGCCTCCGCCACGCCCACCGACGAGCAGTGGCGGGCGGCCGTGAAGGAGTCCACCGGCCACAGCGTCGACGAGCTGGTCTGGCAGACCCCCGAGGGCATCCCCGTCAAACCCCTCTACACCGGCCAGGACACCGAGGGGCTCGACTTCCTCGGCACCTACCCGGGCATCGCGCCGTACCTCCGCGGCCCCTACCCGACGATGTACGTCAATCAGCCCTGGACGATCCGTCAGTACGCCGGATTCTCCACCGCCGAGGAGTCGAACGCCTTCTACCGCCGCAACTTGGCGGCGGGTCAGAAGGGCCTCTCGGTCGCCTTCGACCTGCCGACGCACCGCGGGTACGACAGCGACCACCCGCGGGTCACCGGCGACGTCGGCATGGCGGGCGTCGCGATCGACTCGATCTACGACATGCGGCAGCTCTTCGACGGCATCCCGCTGGACAAGATGTCGGTGTCCATGACGATGAACGGAGCGGTACTGCCCGTACTGGCGCTGTACATCGTCGCCGCCGAGGAGCAGGGCGTACCGCCGGAGAAGCTGGCCGGGACCATCCAGAACGACATCCTCAAGGAGTTCATGGTCCGCAACACCTACATCTATCCGCCGAAGCCCTCCATGCGGATCATCTCCGACATCTTCTCCTACACCTCACAGAAGATGCCGCGCTACAACTCGATCTCCATCTCCGGCTACCACATCCAGGAAGCGGGCGCGACAGCCGATCTGGAGCTCGCCTACACGCTGGCCGACGGCGTGGAGTACCTGCGGGCCGGTATCGCCGCCGGGATGGACGTCGACGCCTTCGCACCGAGGCTCTCCTTCTTCTGGGCGATCGGCATGAACTTCTTCATGGAGATCGCGAAGCTGCGCGCGGCCCGGCTGCTCTGGGCCAGGCTGGTCAAGGAGTTCGACCCGAAGAACGCCAAGTCCCTGTCGCTGCGCACCCATTCGCAGACCTCCGGCTGGTCGCTCACCGCGCAGGACGTCTTCAACAACGTGACCCGCACCTGTGTCGAGGCGATGGCCGCCACCCAGGGCCACACCCAGTCGCTGCACACCAACGCACTCGACGAGGCGCTGGCCCTGCCGACCGACTTCTCCGCACGGATCGCCCGCAACACCCAGCTGCTGCTCCAGCAGGAGTCGGGCACCTGCCGGGTCATCGACCCGTGGGGCGGCAGCGCGTACGTCGAGAAGCTCACGCACGACCTGGCGCAACGCGCCTGGCAGCACATCGAGGAGGTCGAGGCGGCCGGCGGCATGGCGCAGGCCATCGACGCGGGCATCCCCAAGCTCCGGGTGGAGGAGGCGGCAGCCCGCACCCAGGCGCGTATCGACTCCGGACGTCAGCCCGTCGTCGGTGTCAACAAGTACCGGGTGGAGACCGACGAGGAGATCGACGTACTCAAGGTCGACAACTCCTCGGTGCGCACCCAGCAGGTCGCCAAGCTGAAGCGGCTGCGCGAGGAGCGCGACGAAGCGGCCTGCCAGGACGCCCTGCGGGCGCTGACCGATGCCGCAGGCCGCGACCCCGGGCCCGGACTTGACGGCAATCTGCTGGCGCTCGCGGTCGACGCGGCGCGGGCGATGGCCACCGTCGGTGAGATCTCCGACGCCCTGGAGAAGGTCTACGGGCGGCACGCGGGACAGATCCGTACGATCTCCGGTGTGTACCGGACCGAGGCAGGGGAGTCGCCCTCCGTGGAGCGGACGCGCCGTCTGGTGGACTCCTTCGAGGAGGCAGAGGGGCGCCGTCCGCGCATCCTCGTCGCCAAAATGGGCCAGGACGGCCACGACCGCGGCCAGAAGGTGATCGCCACCGCCTTCGCCGACCTGGGCTTCGACGTGGACGTCGGCCCGCTCTTCCAGACGCCGGGCGAGGTGGCACGGCAGGCGGTCGAAGCGGACGTGCACATCGTCGGGGTCTCCTCGCTCGCCGCGGGACACCTCACGCTCGTCCCCGCGCTGCGGGAGGAGCTGGCAGCGGAGGGCCGGGAGGACATCATGATCGTCGTCGGCGGGGTCATCCCGCCCGCGGACATCCCGGCCCTGCACGAGGCCGGCGCCGCCGCGGTCTTCCCGCCGGGCACCGTGATCCCGGACGCGGCGTACGACCTGGTGGTCCGGCTCGCCTCCGCACTCGGACACGAGCTCTGACATGGCGCCGCACATCGATCCGGACCGTTATGCCCAGGGCGTCATCGACGGGTCACGGGCCACTGTCGCGCGGGCCATCACGCTGGTGGAGTCCTCCCGGGCGGACCACCGGGCCCTCGCCCAGCAGTTGCTGACCGCGCTGCTGCCGCACGCCGGGAAAGCACGCCGGATCGGGATCAGCGGGGTGCCCGGCGTCGGGAAGTCCACCTTCATCGACGCCTTCGGCACCCTGCTCACGGGCCTGGGCCACCGGGTGGCGGTGCTCGCCGTCGACCCCTCGTCCAGCAGGACCGGCGGCTCCATTCTGGGCGACAAGACCCGGATGGAGCGGCTGGCCGTGGATCCGGCGGCCTTCGTCAGGCCCTCACCGACCGCCGGCACCCTCGGTGGGGTGGCCCGCGCCACCCGGGAGGCCATGGTGGTGGTGGAGGCGGCCGGCTACGACGTCGTCCTGGTGGAGACCGTCGGGGTCGGCCAGTCCGAGACCGCCGTGTCGGACATGGTGGACTCCTTCCTGCTGCTCACCCTGGCCCGCACCGGCGACCAGCTGCAGGGCATCAAGAAGGGTGTGCTGGAGCTGGCCGACGTCATCGCCGTCAACAAGGCGGACGGCCCGCACGAACGCGACGCGCGCTCGGCCGCCCGCGAACTCGCGGGCGCGCTGCGGCTGATGCACCCGGCCGACGCCGCGTGGACCCCGCCGGTGCTCAGCTGCAGCGCCCGGGAGTCCCTCGGTCTCGACACCGTGTGGGAGCGGCTCGAACAGCACCGCAAGGTCCTGGACGCGTCCGGCCGGCTGGCCGCCAAACGGCGTGACCAGCAGGTCGACTGGGCCTGGACGATGGTGCGCGACGGGCTGCTCAAGGAACTGCACGACCACCCGGACGTCAAGCGGCTCGCCCCGCTGCTCGAACAGGAGCTGCGCGGCGGCACCTTGACGCCGACGCTCGCCGCCGAGCGGATCCTCGGCGCGTTCCGGGGGGCGTCACCGGGCTGAGACGGCTGACATGCTGTTGCTCAGCGCCTGTTGCTCAGCACCTGTTGCTCAGCACCTGCGGTTCACCAGGTGGTGAGCAGCAGGTGGTTGACGAGCAGGGCGAGGAGCGCCTGCAGCGTCAGCCAGCGGCGCCGGTCCGCGGCCGGGAGCAGGGCCGCCGCGGGCAGCATCCAGAGCGCGAAGGGAATCCAGATGCGCTCCGTCTCCGCCTTGCTCATGCCCGACAGATCAGCGATGAGCAGTGCGAGCAGAACGGCCAGGGCGAGCATCCCGAGCCGGTCGGCGGCGCCGTCCCGCGCCCCGCGCCAGCGGCGGACCGCACCCGGGAGCGAGGCCCCCGCGCGCCGCAGTCCGGCCACCGAGGCCGGCCCGGTGATGACCACGGTGCAGGCGAGGTTGCCCCAGACCCAGTAACTCTGCGGCCGGTCCCCTCCCACGCCCTGGTAGTAGCGCTGCACCAACAGGCCGTACGCCTCCCACCAGTTGAAGCCCGCGAGCGTGAACGCGAGGGCGACGAGAGCCACTCCGGCCAGCGCGGGAGCCAGCGGGCGGGCGTTGCGGGCGAGGAGGAGGACCACGACGGCCGGCACCGCGAAGAGGGTCAGCCCGTACGAGATGTAGAGGGTCCAGCCGAAGAGCAGTCCCGCCGCCAGCGCGACGAGTGCGGGGGCGCGGACCGTACGGGTGGCCGCCAGGGCGAGCAGGGCGACCGCCCAGGCGGCGACCGCCGCGAAGTAGCCGTCCGCCGACGTCCCGATCCAGACCGCGGCCGGTGCCAGGACGAGGAAGGGCGCCGCCCGGCGCGCGGTCCGCTCGGAGGTCAGCGCGCGCAGCGCCACCAGCACGGCGACCGCCGCCGACGCGCCGACCGTGATGCACCAGACGCCGGCCCAGCCACCGCCGCCCAGCCCGATCCGGTCCAGCCAGACGAAGGTCAGCGTGGCACCCGGCGGATGCCCCGCCACATGCGCGGGCCAGTTGTGCGGGTGCCCGATCAGGATGTGCTGGTTGAAGGTACGCAGCGTCGGACCGATGTGCGCGAACCGGTCGATGACACTGAGGTACTCGTTCCTGTTCACGAGCCGGTTCGCGACGCCCCGCTGCCAGCCGTCCACCAGGGCCAGCGACCAGATCCAGGCCAGCGACGTGCCGTACGCCACCAGGGTCAGCGTCCGCCAGGACAGCCGGGCGGCGAGCACAGGACCGTGGACGATCACCCCGGCCGCGACGGCGAGCGCCGCAGGAGTGCCGGGACCCGCATGCGGGAGCCAGTCGGCCAGCAGCGGCGGCCACGCCACGTGCAGGGTGCCGTCGGCGTTCTGGATGACGGTGCCGACGACGGCGGCCACAGCAACGAGCAGTGCTCCGGCGATCGCGGCGATGACGTCGGGACGCCGTCCCCGGCGCGCCGGGGACACGGGCTCGGTGGACTTCTCAGCGAGGGGGGCGGGGGCTGTCACAGGCCCACGCTAGGCCGCCGGGCTGCGGGAAACAC
Source organism: Streptomyces sp. NBC_00440 (assembly GCF_036014215.1). Lineage (NCBI taxonomy): Bacteria > Bacillati > Actinomycetota > Actinomycetes > Kitasatosporales > Streptomycetaceae > Streptomyces > Streptomyces sp. NBC_00440. The sequence continues at coordinate 868,049 of NZ_CP107921.1, read as the reverse complement.
CGAGGCGAAGCCGTCCGTCACCGAACCGTCAGATCTCCTCGCGGGGGCCGCCCGACGTCAGAGTTTCGTCATCGGTTCCGGGCCCCGCAAGGCCGGTGCACCGGCTTAACGTCGTGGCGCGGCCGTGGACGACCACCGCCGGAACCGTCCGGGAAGTGCTATGCGCGCCAAGCCGAATGCCCCGCAGATCCTCTCGCCCGCCGCCCCCGAATTCTGGCGCAGTCCGCTGCGCGGGCCATGGCTGACGGCGCTGCTCGGCGTCGTCCTGCTGGCCGGGATCACCGTCCTGGTCGTGACGGGCCTGCTGTCCTACGCCGCCTACAACCCGGATCTCGCCGCCGTCAACGACAAGACCCCGGACAAGGGGCTGCTCGGCCTCTACCTCTTCGCATGGCCCACCCACCCGCACTGGCTCTACCGGCTCACCCAGGGCGTGCATGTGACGCTCGGCGTCGTGCTCGTCCCGGTGCTGCTCGCCAAGCTCTGGTCCGTCGTCCCGAAGCTCTTCGCGCTGCCGCCCGCCCGGTCGGTGGCCCACGCACTGGAGCGGATCTCGCTGCTCCTGCTGGTCGGCGGGGTGCTCTTCGAGTTCGCCACCGGCCTGCTCAACGTCCAGCTCGACTACCTCTTTCCCGGGTCGTTCTACAGGCTGCACTTCTACGGCGCCTGGGTGTTCACCGCCGCCTTCGCCGCGCATGTGGCTCTCCGCCTCCCCATGGCGGTGCGGGTGCTGCGTGAGAGGGGGCTGCGGGCGCCGCTGCGGGAGCCCGTGGTCCGGCAGCAGGAGCCCCCCGACAACTCCGGCCTGGTCACGCCACGCCCAGCGGCGATGACGCTCTCCCGGCGCGGTCTCCTGGGGCTGGCCGGCGGCGGATCGCTCCTGCTGTTCGCGGTCACGGCGGGCCAGAGCATCGGCGGACCGCTGCGCCGGGTCGCGCTGCTCGCCCCGCACGGCGGCGGGGAACCCGGGCGCGGCCCGAACGGTTTCCAGATCAACAAGACCGCGGCTCTGGCCGGCATCAGGTCCCGGGACACCGGCGACGGCTGGCGGCTGGAGGTGCGGGGCCCCCGGGGATCGGTGCGTCTGACGCGTGAGGAGCTGCTGCGCCTGCCGCAGCACGGCGCGCACCTTCCCATCGCCTGCGTGGAGGGCTGGTCGACACCGAACCAGGGCTGGCACGGCGTACGGCTCCGGGATCTGGCCGCCCTGGTCGGCGCGGGGGACCGGCCACCGGGGGTGCTCGTACGGTCCCTCCAGCGGCACGGTTCCTTCCGGGTGGCCGCGCTGCGGGACAACCAGGTGCGCGACCCGGGATCGCTGCTGGCGCTGCGCGTCAACGGCGCCGATCTCTCGCCCGACCACGGTTACCCGGCACGGATCATCGTCCCGGCGGCTCCGGGCGTGCTCAACACCAAATGGGTGGCCTCGCTGACCTTCGGGGAGTTGTGATGCGGCGGTTCGAGCGCCGGTACGGGACAGGTCCGCTGCAGCTCACCGTGCTGCTGGTCTCCTTCGCGGTGGCGGGATACGCGGGGGTGCGGCTGCTGGCGGGCGACTGGTCCGGGATCGTCGTATGGTTCGCCGGCGCGGCCCTGGTGCAGGATCTGGTGCTGATTCCGCTCTACTCACTGGCCGACCGGGCCCTGCGGGCGCTGCCCGGCGTGGTCCGCGGAGGGTGGACCAACACGCTCAGAGTGCCGGCGGCGCTGTCCGGACTGCTGCTGCTCGTCTGGTTCCCGCTGATCCTCGGCCCGCCGGAACGCTACGGGCGGGCCACGGGGCTGCCCGGCGGAGTGTTCCTGACCCGGTGGCTGCTGATCACGGCGGCGCTCTTCGCGCTCTCGGCCGGCTGGAGAGCGGCCAGGGCGCTGCGCCGATCGCCGATTACGGCATTTGGGGCATATCGTGGGAAGCGTAAGCGACTCGGGCAATAGGGGGTCGTAATGGTGGCAGTACTTCTGACCGCGATAGTGGTGATCCTCTGTTGCGCCGCTGTGTACGGAATCTCCGCGGCGCGCGTGATCAAGCAGTACGAGCGTGGTGTGGTCTTCCGGTTCGGTCGGCTGCGTGAGGCGGAACGGCTGCCGGGATTCACCACGGTGATCCCGGGCGTCGACCGGCTGCACAAGGTGAATCTGCAGATCGTGACGATGCCGGTCCCGGCCCAGGAGGGCATCACGCGGGACAACGTGACCGTACGGGTCGACGCGGTCGTCTACTTCAAGGTGGTCAACGCGGCCGACGCGGTCATCGCTGTCGAGGACTACCGGTTCGCGGTCTCGCAGATGGCGCAGACCTCGCTGCGTTCGATCATCGGTAAGAGCGATCTGGACGATCTGCTGTCGAACCGCGAGAAGCTGAACCAGGGCCTGGAGCTGATGATCGACAGTCCGGCCATCGGCTGGGGTGTGCAGATCGATCGGGTGGAGATCAAGGACGTGTCGCTGCCCGAGACGATGAAGCGGTCGATGGCACGGCAGGCCGAGGCGGCCCGTGAACGGCGTGCCCGGGTCATCAACGCCGATGCCGAGCTCCAGGCGTCGAAGAAGCTGGCCCAGGCCGCCGAAGTGATGTCCGAACACCCGGCAGCCCTCCAGCTCCGCCTGCTGCAGACGGTGGCCGAGGTCGCGTCCGAGAAGAACTCCACGCTGGTCCTGCCGTTCCCGGTGGAACTGCTCCGGTTCCTGGAGCGGGCACAGCGTTACCCGCAGATGCCGGGGGCAGAGCCCGAAGCGGAGACCGGCACGGCGAAGTCCGGTACCTCCGCGACCGAGGCGGTGGAGGCCGCCGTACCCGGGCTCTCCGCCGAAGAGGTCGAGGCGGCGAAGCTGGACCTGACCACACTCGGGATCCCGCTGCCGGGGCTGGAGGCGCTGGAGCGGTCCCGGCCGGCGGAACCCGGTCCGTCCGGGGAAGCGGAGGCGGAGCCCGACCTGCCCGTACCGGAGGACGAACCGCCGGTACGGGAGGACGAGCCGCCCCTCGGTCCGGACGAGGGGTCCGGAACCGGCAAGTGAACCAGTCGGTGAACCGGCAGCAAGCGAACCGGCAGTGCGTGAACCGGCGGGTGAACCGGTAAGTGACGGCGCCCGCCGGTTCAGTACGGTGCGGTGCGGTGATCCGGTCCTAACACGCCCTGCTCCGCCGCCCGTTCCCCGCCCCCTCAGCCCCCGGCCGGACCCGCGTCCGGGCTGAGCACCCCCGTACCGACCAGGACGAACAGGGCGACACCCAGCAGGATCCGGTAGACCACGAACGGCATGAAGCTCCTCGACGAGATGAACCTCATGAACCACGCGATGACCGCGTACCCCACGGCGAACGCCACGACCGTCGCCAGCAGCGTCGGCCCCCACGGCGTCCCGCCGCTCCCGGCCGCGTCCTTGAGTTCGAAGGCCCCGGAGGCGAGGACCGCGGGGATCGCCAGCAGGAACGAGTACCGGGCGGCCGCCTCACGGGTGTAGCCCATGAGCAGACCGCCGCTGATCGTGGCGCCCGAGCGGGAGACGCCCGGGACCAGCGCGAGCGCCTGGCAGAGCCCGTAGACCAGCCCGTCCCGGACGGTCAGCTCCTCAAGCGACCTGCGCTCCCTGCCCGCCCTGTGCCTGCCGCCGCTCTCGTCGCGGGCAGCCAGCCGGTCGGCCGCGCCCAGCACCAGGCCCATCCCGATCAGGGTGCAGGCGATGACCCGCAGGTCCCGGAAGGACGTGTCGATCTGGTCTTTGAGCAGGATCCCCAGCACACCGATCGGGATGGTCCCGACGATGACGAGCCAGCCCATCCGGGCGTCGTGGTCCGCGCGCAGCGAGCGGTCGGTGAGCGAGCGGAACCACGCCGAGACGATCCTGGCGATGTCCTTGCGGAAGTAGATGATGACCGCGGCCTCGGTGCCTATCTGCGTGATCGCCGTGAAAGCCGCACCCGCGTCGGGCCAGCCCGCGAAGGCCGAGGCCAGCCGCAGATGGGCGCTGGAGGACACGGGCAGAAACTCGGTCAGCCCCTGCACGAATCCGAGGACGAACGATTCGAACCAAGACATGGGTGGGGGCCGTCCAAAGGATCAAGGGGCTGATGCGCAAGGAACGTAACCGCCGAAGGTGTACGGTCGGCGACCCTCTCGCGTACGGACGGCCAACGGCCCCCGCCACGGCCCCCGGACGGGGTCAGTGGCCGCGCAGCCGGTGCCGCTTGCGCCAGGCGATCCACGCGGCGCCCGCCCCGGACACCACGATGAAGCCCATCGAGACCAGGAACGCCGGGGAGGTGGGCGAGGACGCCCGGCTGCCCGCCACCACGTACGCCGCCGTGTTCGGGACCGACCCGAGCCCGGTGGCCACCAGGAACGGCAGCCACCCCATCCGCGACACCGCCGCGCAGTAGTTGGCGGCGGCGAACGGCACCCCGGGGAAGAGCCGCAGCGCGAGCATCGAACGGAAGCCGTGCCGGCTCAACTGCCCGTCGGCCGCCGTCAGCCAGCGCCCGCGCAGCAACGACCGCAGCGCGCTCTGGCCGAGCAGCCGGCCGAGGCCGAAGGACACGCCGGCCCCCAGCACCGTCCCGGCGACGGCCGCGCCGAGCCCGGCCTGGCTGCCGAAGAGGGCGCCCGCCGCGAGATTCAGCAGCGGCCTGGGTACGAAGGCGGCCGTGCAGGCGCCGTACGCGACGGAGAACAGCACGATGGCCGAGATCCCGCTGAGTTGTGGCGGCCAGCCCGCCGCGAGGAGCCGCTGCGGCTGGAAGAGGAGCATCAGGGTCGCCGCGGCCACCAGCAGCACCACGAGCAGGGAGAGCCGGGACCACGGCGAGGCAAGTGCCCTGACGCAGCGCACGGTCAGTCCGGCGGCGGGTCGGGCAGCGGGCTCCAGCATCCCGGGAGACTAACCGACACCCGGGTGTGATCGTCGTAATGGCTCCAGGCTTCCGGCGGCGCGGGGCGCTCCGCGGCTCAGCACGGGCCGTCAAGGATTCCCGGACGAGCGGGAAAACCGGTCGACGTACCGACGACGCCGGGGGGAGGATCAGGGCATGTTCCGGTACGCCTTCCTCGCAGCGCCGTCCGCAGTCGCGGACGCGCCGAAGGCTGCCGGTCTCCCCGATTCCGCCGCACCTGCCGCAACGGCCGTGCACCGTGCGGCCGTTGCCGCAGCGCCCCTCGGCGGCGCCCGAAGCTGACCCTTCCCGGATTGTCCGGCGGACCCCGCAGGGGGAGGGTCGGCCGGATCCGGGGGTCCCGCCACACTTCGGTATTTCCCGAATTTCGCGAGGAAGAAAAAGGCCATGCCCAAGACGGCATACGTGCGTACCGAGCCCCGCCTCAACATCGGCACCATGGGCCACGTCGACCACGGCAAGATCACCCTGACCGCTGCCATCACCAAGGTGCTCAGCGACCGCGCGGACAGCAGTACCTCCTTCGTCTCCTCCGACCGGATCGACCGGGCGCCGGAGGAGGCGCAGCGCGGCATCACCATCAACATCACGCAGGTGGAGTACGAGACCGACACCCGGCACTGCGCCCACGTCGGCACGCCGGGACACGCGGACTACGTCAAGAACATGGTCACCGGCGCCGCCCAGCTCGACGGGGCGATCCTCGTCGTCTCCGCACTCGACGGGGTCATGCCGCAGACCGCTGAGCACGTCCTGCTGGCCCGTCAGGTCGGCGTCGACCACATCGTCGTCGCCCTCGACAAGGCGGACGCGGGGGACGAGGACCTGACCGACCTGGTCGAGCTGGAGGTCCGTGAACTGCTCTCCGCCCATGGATACGGCGGGGACGCGGCCCCGGTCGTACGGGTGTCGGGGCTGAAGGCGCTGGAGGGCGACCCGCGCTGGACGGCCTCGGTCGAGGCGCTGCTCGACTCGGTGGACACCTATGTGCCGATGCCCGAGCGGTACACCGACGCGCCGTTCCTGCTCCCGGTGGGGAACGTACTCACCATCACCGGGGTGGGGGATGTAGGCGGTTTCACGTTTCGAATGGAGTGCGGTGGGTGTGTTGAGGGGCTACGCGCGGCCGGGGTGGAGAACTGGCCGTTCCATCGCTCATGACGGTCCTGCACAGAGGGGGCGCTCTTGTCAGAGTCATCGGACCCTTGCACTCTGTAATACGTCGAGGTGTAACTCGATCCGTGCCGGGGGGAGCAGCGGATGACGGGGTACGAGAACGGCGACTTATCCGGGCGGAGGCGGTCCGCACGGCAGGCCCTGGGGGACAAGGTCCTGCTTCACACGCGCACCGCGGAGCCGCCGGCGGACGATGGGGCCGGCTTCGGCGGGATCATCCTGTGCGGCACCAAAGCCCTCGCGGAGACCAAAGACGCGCAGCGCCATCTCGCCGATGAACCGCTCCTGCTCGACCCGGCCCTGTACGAACAGCACACGGCCGGCGCCCACGAGTCCTTCCTTCAGACCCGGCCACGCTTCGCACCGCCGGGTCTTTACCCCGAGCCGGCCACCTCGATGTACCCAGGGTCCGAACAGCTCGACGCCGGCGCGACCGCCGTCCTCACACCCACCCGGTACTTCGAAGCAGGGGACACTGCGGCCGTGGCGGAAGCCACCCGCCGTATGAAGCAACTCGACCCGGACACCGTCATCTTCACCGTCCCGCTCGACGCACGGTGGCTGCGGAGCGACGACATGGTCGGCTTCCTGATCCGCACCCTCAACCGAGTGCCACACCTCAAAGCCATCGCGCTGGGATCTGTCGACGAGCCGCTTCCGGACCGGGACACCGCACTGCGCCTGCGTGCACTCATGTCTCGCATCAACAGCACTGGCCTCATCCGGACCGGCCTCTCCGGACTCGACGCCCTCGCTCACGGCGCGACCTTCGTTTCCATCGGAGTCCAGCCGGCCTGCCGCACCTTCCGGCCACCCGGAGCTGCCGGGACGCCCGGCGCCAATCCCTCCGGAACGCGCCGGGCCCGCGTCCTGCACCCCGCCCTCATGGAGTACTTCCATGGAGACCGGCTCGCCCATTTCTACGGATTCTCCGACGCACCCGAGTGCCACTGCGACGCCTGCAACGGCCTCAGCCTCGCCCGCTTCAGCGATGACGCGGAAGACGTCCAGGCCGCAGACGAGCACAACGTCGCCACCTGGCTGCCATGGGCGCAAGAACTGCAGAGAACTCCAGCAGGTCCTCAACGCCGAAGGCTGTGGCAGAAGCGCTGCTGGAAAGCCATCGATGGCAGGGGAGAAATAGTGCGCCGATGGAGGCTCGCCAGGGCCCCTGAACCCCCTGCCGCCCTTATGCAGTGGGCGGTCGCAGAGGACTGACTTCCCCGGGCCCCCCGACCCGGCCCGACACCTGCTCATAGGCATGCTCGGTGAACCGCCACCCGGCGGCCGTGCCGGCCACGTCCGCCAGCGGCTGCACAGGAACCAGCACCTGCGGCTCACCGGCACCCTGCCAGTGCACGACCCCCGTGCTGAAGTGTGCCGCCTCCTCCAGCAACTGCTCCGATCCTGCCGGGAGGCAGTCCAGCCAGATGGCCTGTGGCGCGTACGCGCCGAACGGCATCACATGCAGAGCCTCCAAGCTCGCAGTTTCGCTGCGCACCACGGCCAGATCCACCCACAGTGGCAGTGTCGCCGCCCGCTCCACCATGTCCGCCCGCTGCTCCACCGCTCCCGCCGGCCACCCCTTGGACAGCCGACGCCGGTCCCTGCCCTCCAGCATGGCCAACGGCACCGGTCTGCCAACGGGCAGCTTCAACAGGGTGTCCAGCAGCCAGAGATCATTGAGGGGCTCGGCGTTCGATGCAGCTCGTCGGCGGTGTTCCGCCTCGTCGAGCCGGTACACCAGCACCACCCTCACACCCCACAACGCCACCTCGGAGACTCGGGCACCCGACGGAAGCTTTCCGCCCAACACGGCCTCAACCACCCGCCATGCGCGCTCATCAGCCGACGCGAACTCGGACATGACCCACAACCTCATCCTTCTCGACGACCTCAAGCACCCAACCACGTCAACAACGGACGCCGGAACTTTTCACGGGTATCGGCCACCTGCTGCGCCGAGACGGCGTACAACACCACACGATCAACGATCAACGATCGACGCGAGTGCCTGGGGCTGTCAGAGGCGGATGCAGGGCTGAACACCGGGGCGCCGTGCCGGAAAGAGGGCAGGTCAGGGGTGTAGCGCTGCCCAACCGGGGAAGCGCAGCGCGGGTTTGTCGACCGGGTCGGCCCAGATCAGTGCGCCGTCTGCAAGGCCGGGCACTGTGCCGCCCTGCCCCGGGCGGGGCTTCAGCCGGCCAGTGCCCGGCTCCAGGGCTTCGATGACGTCTCCGAGCAACTCGGCCAGGGCCGTTCCGCCCGGTGTCTGCGGCTCGTCCTCCATGGACCAGGCGCCGAGCCGGCCACCGTCACAGTTGATGGTGGCCCCCATCCACGGTTCGTTCACCTCGTTCGTGGTGATCGGAAGCCACAGATGGCCCCAGCCATCGAAGGAATCGGCCAGATCATCACGCAGTTCCAAGGCGGTGTCGATCGGCATCAGCGCATACCCGTCGAGGAACGCGCCCGCACCGGTATCGATGTCATCGGCGACTCCGTCAGTCAGCCCCCACAGCGTCCGCAGATCCGGGTGTATGGGGAAACCCAGATGCTGCTCGGCCCGTGTGATCTGCTCCTTCGGGACACCCGGCCGCAGGGTCTCGGCAGACTTCGGTGCCTGTTCTCCAAGCCACCGCACGATCCAGACCCACGCCTCTTCCACATTTCGTTGACTGCTCATCCCGCCAACCTATCGGCGGGCAGGGACGCATCCTCGGCAGCTCGGGCAGATCAAGCTCGGCGACACGGAGGGCACAATGGGACGGTGAACGAGGCGATACCGGTGATCCGGGACGTGGACCAGGGCACCGCGAGGCTGCTGCCCGACGTCGACCGGGAGCGGGCCTGGCTGCTCACCGTCGATGGCGCGCCCCAGTCGTATGTGGACCTGGACGATCCGGCGTATCTGGAGTTCGAGTACGCGCGCAGACTCGGCCACGTCGTGGACTGTGCGGCCGGCCCCGGAGAACCGCTCGATGTCGTGCACCTCGGCGGGGGCGCCCTCACACTGCCCCGCTACGTGGCGGCGCTCCGGCCGGGATCGCGGCAGGACGTGGTGGAGGCGGACCGGGGACTGGTCGCCCTGGTCGCCGGGGAGCTGCCGCTGCCGCACGGTTCGGGGATCACCGTGCATGCCATGGATGCGCGGGCCTGGCTGGAGGGCAGACCCGCGGCATCGGCCGACGTACTGATCGCCGATGTCTTCGGCGGCTCCCGGGTGCCCGCGCACCTCACATCCGTCGAGTACGCACGGTCGGCCGCCCGGGTGCTGCGCGACGGCGGGGTCTACGCGGCGAACCTCGCGGACGGCGCCCCTTTCGGCTTCCTGCGCACCCAACTCGCCGCATTCTCCGAGGTGTTCGCAGAGATCGCGCTCATCGCCGAGCCGTCGGTGCTGCGCGGCCGGCGCTTCGGCAACGCGGTAATCGTCGCCTCGCAGACCGAGCTGGACACCGCGGCGCTGAGCCGCCGTACGGCCTCGGACGCCTTCCCCGCGCGGGTCGAGCACGGTGCGTCGCTGGCCCGGTTCACCGGTGGCGCCCGGCCGGTCACGGACGCGGAAGCGGTCGCCTCACCCAAGCCGCCCGACGGAGCTTTCAGTATCGGCTGACGGCGCGGCGCCGGGGACGCGCTCCGGGGCGAGGACGTCAGCAGCGGTGTCCGCCGTGGCCGTACCCGAAGCCGCGAGGTCAGCGGCTGTCCGGTCCGCAGCCGTGCGGCGCGTCAGATTCCGTACGTCGGGCACACACAGCACCGCTGCTGTCAGCAGGGCCACCAGCCCCGCGCACCCCCACAGCGAGGCTGTCCGTCCGAACGCCTGCTCCGCGGGGCCCGCCAGGGCCGTGGCCAGCGGGAGCATCGCGAGCGAGCCGAGCCAGTCGTAGGCGGAGACCCGGGAGAACTTGTCCTCGGGGATCTCCTGGTGCAGCGCCGTCATCCAGGAGACGCCGAACGTCTCGACCAGTACGCCGCTGAAGAACATCACGCACACCAGAGCGGCGAACGGGACGGGCACCGCGAGCGCCGCCGACGGCAGCGCCAGCGGGAAGACACACAGCGTTCCGGTCAGCAGCAGCCGGCGTGGTTTCCAGCGCGTCATGATCAGTGCCCCGCCGACCGTGCCCGCGCCGAAGGCGGCGAGCGACAGCCCCCAGGGGCCCGCGCCGCCCAGCGAATCCCGCGCGACCAGTGGCCCGTACACCGCCTCCGCGGCGCCGATGACGGCGTTGACCACGGCGAACTGCAGGATGATGCTCCACAGCCAGGGCCGCCCGATGACCTCGCGCCAGCCCTCCCGCAGATCGGCGAGCATCCCGCCGCCCGGTGGGCGCGGAACGATATGGCTGACGTCGAGGAAGGCCCGGAGCGAACCGGCGACGGCGAAGGCCGCCGCATCGACGGCGAGCACCCAGCCCGGTCCGATGGCGGCGATCAGCGCGCCGCCCAGCGCGGCGCCGCCGATTCCCGCGCCCTGCATGGCCATCCGGTAGAACGCGAAGGCCCGGCCGGCCTCTTCTCCCCGGACGGTGGACAGCAACATGCCCTCGGACGCGGGCGAGAAGAACGCCTGGCCCGTACCGCACAGCGCGGTGAGCACCATCATCTGCCAGAGCGGCGGGTGGCCGGTCAGGACCAGGATGGCGAAGGCGGCCTGGGACACGCAGTTCAGGCCGTTGGCCGCGACCATCACCCGGTGGCGCGGCAGCCGGTCGGCCAGCGCTCCGCCGATCAGCAGGAAGAGGACCAGCGGCAGTGTGCGGGCCGCCGCGAGCAGGCCCACGTCGCTGCTGTCGCCACCCGCGTCCAGCACCGCGAACGCCGAGGCGATCAGGGCTCCGTTGCTGCCCAGACTCGTCACCACGGCGGCCGCCGTGAGCAGGGTGTAGTTGCGCCCGGCCCACGCGGGGCGGCGGGAGTGCGGAGGGGCGGCGGCAGGAGACGTCACTCTGGGACTATCGCTGCCGTCGCCCCTCCATGCCAAACGCCTGGGCGATGCCGATCCATTCGAAAACCGGGCGCAATCAGGCGGATTGGGTCAGATCGGGTCGGATTCCGTCAAGAACCGAGCCTCAGTCGTCGCTCGCGCCCGTGGGCTTGCCCGCCAGTCGCACCGTGCTGAGGATCTTGTCGACCGTCGACTGGGGGATCGCCCCGGGGACGCCGGTGCTGTTGTAGAGGGAGAACGCCACGAAGTCGCCCGCGGAGTTCTTGAATCCGAAGGTGATGGCCTGGCCGTCGGTGGTGCACTTGGACTTCTTCGGCACGTTGGTCGCCCAGGCGCGGGCAAGACTGCCGGTGACCCCGGACTTGGTCGTGTACGGCTTCGCCTTGGAGGTCTTCACCAGCTTCTTGTTCGGCTGGGTGTACGCGCCGTAGACCCACCAGGGCACCTGCTTCTCGGCGACATCCTGGGTGCTCTTGGCGCCGTCGGCCCCCTTCGTCCCCGCGCCGCCGAGTCCGGTGTCCTCGGTGTAGCCGTCCTTGTCGGAGTCCTCCGTGCACCACTTGGACTTGTAGAACGCGGGCGCCGACTGGCCGATCAGGGTCTTGCCCTTGTCGTCCTCGAAGCCGCTGAAGGTGCCCGAGGACGCCACTTCCCACTGCGGCGGTACGTCGAAGGCGGTGCCCCACTTCGGGTTCACGACGACCTTCCACCCGGCGATGACCGGCTTGGGGCCCTCGCCCCCGGCCCGCGGGTTGGGAGCAGGTGCCGGGTTCTTCTGGTCCGTGGACGCGGACGCCGACGGGGACGGCGACTTCTTGTCGGCCTGGACCGTACCGCCCTTGTCGCCGTCGCCCTTGAACACGACCACGCCGGTGATCACCGCGGCGGCTACGACCGCCGTCGCGGAGATGATCGCGATGATCGTCGTCTTCTTCTTGTCCTCGGGCGAGCGGGGTGCGCCGGGCGGCGTTCCCACCGCGTACTGCGGAACCGTCGGCTGCTGGTACGGACTGGGCTGCTGGTAACCCTGAGGGGCTCCCTGCTGCGGAGGTCCTGGCTGAGGTTGTCCCTGCTGATAAGGGTTCGGCTGCTGGTACCCCGGCTGCTGATAGGGATTCGGATTCTGGTCCTGCGGGTTCTGCTCGCCCCCGGGCGGCTGCTGTCCTGGCCACATGGCGAGTAACCATAGAGGTGACAGGGGCACGTCGCTACGGCCGCCCCCGGCCCGGTATGGCCAAGCCGACCTACTCGCGGGTAACCTCCCGTTCCATGACCGCAGAACAGATGTCCGCAGGCGAGCTGCTCGCTGCCACCGTGCCCATGGCCAGGACCCTCCAACTCGACTTCATCGAGACGACGCCGGAGCGGGCCGTCGTCCGGCTGCCGGACCAGGCCGACTTCCACAACCACGTCGGCGGACCGCACGCGGGCGCGATGTTCACCCTCGCGGAGTCGGCGAGCGGTGCGATCGTCATCGCCGCGTTCGGCGAGCAGATGTCGCGTGCCGTGCCGCTCGCGGTGCGCGCCGAGATCGACTACAAGAAGCTCGCCATGGGTGACGTCACGGCTACCGCCACGCTGGGCCGCCCGGTGGCCGATGTGGTGGCGGAGCTGGACGCGGGGGAGCGCCCCGAGTTCCCGGTCCACATAGCGATCCGGCGTGCGGACGAGGCGGTCACCGGTGAGATGACGGTGGTCTGGACGCTGCGTCCGAACTCCTGATGCGTGACTGCTGACCGCTGACTCCTGAGTCATGACTTCAGGAGCCGGGCCCTGGTTCCCGGCTCCTGAACCCCGGCTCCTGGTGGACAAGGGCGCCTCCCGCGTGGGGGCGCCTTCTGCTGTCCGCCACCGCCGCCGGGCGAGCGGGTAGGCTTCCCCCAGGCGGCGCGGGGGGCGCGGGGGGCGCGCTTCCCGGCAGAGACGGGTACTTCGAAGGGCAGGGGCCGGCGGTGCACATCCAGGCGTGGCTGGAGACGATTCCGGCGGTAAGCATCTATCTGCTGGTCGCGGTGGTCATCGGGGTGGAGAGCCTCGGGATTCCGCTGCCGGGCGAGATCGTGCTGGTGAGCGCCGCCCTGCTGGCCTCGCAGCAGGGCCATATCGACCCGCTCGTACTGGGCATCTGCGCCTCGGCGGGCGCGATTGTCGGTGACTCGATCGGGTACGCCATCGGGCGCAAGGGCGGACGTCCGCTGATCGCCTGGCTCGGCCGCAGATTCCCCGGACACTTCAGCGGGGCCAACATCGCCATGGCGGAGCGGTCCTTCGAGAAGTGGGGCATGTGGGCGGTGTTCTTCGGCCGTTTCATCGCCCTGCTCCGGATCTTCGCCGGGCCGCTGGCCGGCGTACTGCACATGCCGTACTGGAAGTTCCTCACCGCCAACGCACTCGGCGGCATCCTGTGGGCCGGCGGCACGACCGTCGCCGTGTACTACGTGGGCATCGTCGCCGAGTCGTGGTTCAAGAACTTCTCGTACGCGGGCCTGGCCGTGGCCGCAGTGCTCGGCGTGGCCTCGATGCTCATCATCAAGAACCGGGCGAAGAAGGCGCACGCCAAGGCGCAGGCGGCTGCCGAGACGCCGGAATCCGTACCTGCCGACTGAACCCACCTGCCCGCGCCGCCCGCCCGCACGCCGTCATGTACGGCAGCGGCCCGGCATCCAGCGGCTCAGCGGCCCGATATCTCAGCGGCCCAGCGCCTCAGCGGTCCGGCTGCCGGTCCGGGAAATGGATGACCTCGCAGTCGTCGAGAGCCACCATGCCCTCGGTGATCAGCTCGTCCAGCTGGGGCAGGAACGCCCGGACCTTTTCGGCGGCGTCCACGATCACCACGGCCACCGGCAGATCCTCACTCAGCGACAGCAGCCGCTGGGTGTGGATCAGCGACGAGGCGCCGAAGCCCTCGATGCCGCGGAAGACACTCGCCCCTGCCAGACCGGCTCGGTGGGCCCGGTGCACGATCTCCGAGTACACCGGCTTGTGGTGCCAGAGGTCGGATTCCCCGACGAAGATGGTCGCCCGCAGGGCGGCCGTACCGCTGGGCACGGTCATGTCTGCCTCCACGCCACTGCGCGGCGTGACACCCACACCGCGCTCCACACCGCTGCGAGAGCCGCGAGCAGCGTCAGTCCGAGATATGCCAGGCCGGTACTGGCGTGGCCGCCGTGCACCAACCGCTGGATGTCCACCGCGTAGGTGGAGAACGTGGTGAATCCGCCGAGCACCCCGGTGCCGAAGAACGGGCGCACCAGCCGGTGCGCCGCCCACACATCGGTGATCACCACCATGAACACCCCGATCACGGCGCACCCCACGACGTTCACCAGCAGGGTCGTCCAGGGGAAACCGCCGGCCTCGGTGGGCCAGAGCAGTCCGGCGCCGTAACGGGCCGACGCTCCGGCGACGCCACCGAGGGACACCACGGCCAGAACCGGCCACGGGCCGAACAGCGGACCGTGGCGCCGTGCACGCCGTGCTGCGGGCAGCGGCGGCGTACCGCCCGGGCCCTGCCCGGGCGGCTGATCCACTGTGCGGTCCGCACCCATGGACTCCGTCTCCTGGTCGCAGGGCTCCGTGCACGGCACGGCTGCGCTTTCAGGCTAGCGTCGGGCTGCCCGGCCCCGCCATCCGGAGGCGGCGCGCTCAGCCCACGTCGCGGTGGCCCTTGGCCAGCTCCAGATACATCGCCGCGTTGAGCTTGATGCCCTCGCGCTCCTCGTCGGTCAGCTCGCGCTTGACCTTCGCCGGGACCCCCGCGACCAGTGAGCCCGGCGGGACCCGCATCCCCTGCGGGACGAGCGCCTGAGCGGCGATCAGCGAACCGGTACCGATATGTGCGCCGTTGAGGACCGTGGCGCCCATCCCGACGAGTACGTCGTCCTCGACCGTGCACCCGTGCAGCACCGCGTTGTGCCCCACGGACACCCGCTCGCCGACCGTGACCGGGAACCCCGGATCGACATGCACCGTGCAGTTGTCCTGGATGTTGCTGTCGGCGCCGACCACGATCGGCCCGCAGTCGGCCCGCAGCACCGTGTGGTACCAGACGCTGGAACCGGCGGCCAGCGTCACATCGCCGATGACGACGGACGTGGGCGCCGTGAACGACTGCGGGTCGACCACCGGCTCCCGGCCGCCGACACCGCTGATCAAGGACTGCTCCGCCACTGCTGTCTCCTTGCTTCCCGCATCGCTTCCCGCGTTACCGGGACCCGTATGGTGCGCGCCCGCGCCTTCCGGCACCGTAAGCGACGCTGGGTCGAAGATCACAGCCCGCCCCTCTGATCGCCGCCCGGCCCGCTGAGTACGGTGTGGGGGTGGCCCGGAACAGAAACACGTTCTCATCGCTGACATCCCGTGCGCTGCACGCCGGATGGCAGTGGATGCAGCGGGCGGGCGCGGTGACGGCGGAGCGGCCGGGGAAGCTGCGCTTCCGCCGGATCGGCACCGGAACGCGGCTCGCCTTCCCGCAGGGCGCCGTCTTCGGCGAACCCTGGATCGAGCTGGGCAACCACTGCATCATCGGTGAACAGGTCACGCTCACCGCCGGGATGATGCCCGATCTGGACCTCGGCCCCGATCCCATCCTGACGCTGGGCGACGGTGTCGTGCTCGGGCGCGGCAGCCATGTGATCGCCGATACCAGGGTCACCGTCGGATCGGACACCTACTGCGGCCCGTACGTCTACATCACGTCCACGAACCACAGTTACGACGATCCGCACGAGCCCGTCGGCAAGCAGTGGCCGCGGACCGCGCCTGTCGTGATCGGGCCGGGATGCTGGCTCGGGACCGGCGCGGTCATCCTGCCGGGCGCCCGGCTCGGCCGCAATGTCGTGGTCGCCGCGGGCGCGGTGGTACGCGGCGAGGTGCCCGACCATGCGGTGGTCGCCGGGGCGCCCGCGCGAATCGTACGGAGCTGGGACGCGGAGAACGGGTGGCAGCCCCCGCTGCGTACACCGGCCCCCGTGCCGATCCCGGAGGGCGTCACGCCGGAGCAGCTGCTCGCCCTCGGCAGCCTGGAACCCGACGCTTCCTGACCTGACTGCTCGCACTGCCCGACCGCTCGGGCTCCCGCACGTCGTCCCGCACTGCCCGACCGCCCGGGCTTGCCGCCGGTCTCTCCCGTCAGCCGTGGCCCTCGCCCGTCAGCCGGTCGCGAGCAGTACCGTCCCCACCAGCGCGAGCCCCGCACCCGCGGCCTGTATCGCGCGCAGCCGCTCCTTGAGGAATCCGCGCGCGGCCAGCGCCGTGATCACCGGGTAGAGGGAGGCCAGGACCGCGGCGACGGTGACCGGCCCCGAGTGGGCGGCGAGCGAGTAGGTGCCGTTGGCCGTCACATCGGCGAGGCCGACGAAGGCGAGCGCCGGCAGCGACCGCAGGATCAGCCCCGCCCCGCCGCCCTCGGGCAGTGCCCGCGCCCCGCGTCGCACCGAGACGTACAGGGCCGTCCCGCCGACCGCCACATTGGCGACGCGCTGGACGAACAGCGCGAGGAAGAGACCGGTGACGGTGGTGGAGGCCTCGGAGATCAGGGACATCACCGTGCCGAAGCCCACCGCGGCGATCAGCGTCAGCGCGACCGCCTGCCGCTGTACCGGCGCTCCCCGCAGCTCGGGCCCGCCCGCGAGCACCACGCCTGCGACGGCCACGGCGATTCCGGCGAACTGCGGTACGCCGGGCCGTTCACCGAGTACCAGCCCGACGCCGACCGGGACGACGACACCGAGTGAGCCGAGCGGCGACACCACGCCCATCGGGCCGAGTGCGAGAGCCTTGTAGAAGCTGAGCATCGCCACCGGCCCCACCACACCGGCTGCCACGGCGAACCAGAGCTGCGGCCCGAATTCGCTCCAGCCGCCGGTGGCCACCACGATCGAGCCGAGCACCACCACGGCCACCGCCTGCGAGACGACGACCACCGTCAGCGCGGGTATCCGCCGGGTGAGGAGCCCGCCGCCGAAGTCGGCCAGCCCCCAGAGCAGGCTGGTGGCCAGGGCGAAGAGGGCAGTCATCGGGGCCTCGCAGTACAGTGCGGTGAATCGTTGGGTGCACCACACCGTAGTGCAAGATATTGAACCCTGTCATCCAGAATAATGGACGGAATGTGTCGGACTTCGACCAGCTCACCCAGTCGCTTGCCCGGAACCTCAAGCGCTGGCGCGGCGAGCGGGGCTTCACACTCGACGCGCTGGCGGCCCGGGCGGGTGTCAGCCGAGGCATGATCATCCAGATCGAGCAGGCCCGCACGAACCCCAGTGTCGGCACCACGGTGAAGCTCGCGGACGCCCTTGGCGTCAGCATCACCACGCTCCTCGACTACGAGCAGGGGCCGCAGGTCAGGATCGTCCCGGCCGAGCAGGCGGTCCGTATGTGGGGGACGGACGCGGGCAGCCACACGGTCCTGCTCGTCGGCAACGAGACGCGCGGGCCGCTGGAGATGTGGGCCTGGCGGCTGATGCCCGGCGACAGCAGCACATCGGACGCACACCCGCCGGGGACGGTGGAACTGCTCCATGTCACCGCCGGTGAACTCACGTTGGTCGCCGACGGGGTGGCGCACTCGGTACCGGCCGGGACCTCGGCGACGTTCGAGGCCAATGTGGGGCACGCCTACCGCAACGAGGGCACGGAGACGGTCGAGATGACGATGGCCGTGTCCATCCCGCCGGTCGGCCGGCAGCGCCCGTAATCCGCCCGTCCGTAGTCCGGCCGCCCGCAGTCCCCACCGGTGGCCCGAGCCTGCTGTTCCCGCTCGCCGTACCGGGCGGGACAGGCCTGCGGCAGCACCGAACCGGGGTACGGGCGGCGGCTGTTAGCGTGAGCCGTATGCGCGCTCCCATCGGAACCTTCGACGATGTCCGCCACGCCCAGGACTGCCTGGACCTGCTGACCGCACCGGTCGCCGACGCGGTGCGGCACTGGCAGGGAGACGTCCCCGCCCAGGACCTGATCTACGTGGACAGTGACCCGGAGATCGCCGACACCGCCGCCTTCGTGGCGCACTACGGGCCGGAACTGCTCGATGTCTCGGCGAACTGTGTCGTCGTCGCGGGCAAGCACGGCGGAGAGACCTCGCTCGCCGCCTGTCTGGTGCTGTCCCGTACCCGTCTCGACGTGAACGGCGCCGTCCGCAAGCAACTCGGCGCGCGCAAGGCGTCCTTCGCGCCCATGGACACCGCCACCGGCGAGACCGGCATGGAGTACGGCGGGGTCACCCCGGTCGGACTGCCCGCCGGCTGGCCGCTGCTCGTGGACTCCGCCGTCGTTGACCTGGAGTGGGTGCTCGTCGGCAGCGGCAGTCGCAGGGGCAAGCTGATCGTTCCCGGCAAGGCGTTCGCCGGGCTGCCGGGCGCGATCGTCATCGAGGGGCTTGGCGGCTGAGGCAGCCGGGACCGCTCCCGGTCCCGGCTCGGCCGGGTCAGCCCAGAGCAGGAATCTCTATGGCCGGGCAGCGGTCCATGACCATGTCACGCCCGGCCTCCCGCACCCGCCCGTACGCGGCCTCGTCGATCACGCCGAGCTGGAACCAGACCGCCTTGGCGCCGATGGTCACCGCCTCGTCGGCGACGGCACCCGCCAGGTCGCTGTTGACGAAGACATCGACGACATCGACGGGGAAAGGGATGTCGGAGAGCGATGCGTACCCCTGCTCGCCGTGGACCGTCTCCGCCTTGGGATGGACCGGCA
The DNA here is from genome assembly GCF_036014215.1 of Streptomyces sp. NBC_00440. Classification (NCBI taxonomy): domain Bacteria; kingdom Bacillati; phylum Actinomycetota; class Actinomycetes; order Kitasatosporales; family Streptomycetaceae; genus Streptomyces; species Streptomyces sp. NBC_00440. The sequence continues at coordinate 849,339 of NZ_CP107921.1, read as the reverse complement.
CGATGCGCTTGCCATAGCGCTGGAGCACCCCGGCCACGCCGAACGCCGACCGCCCTCTGTTGCTCGACAGTCCCACGATCGCCCAGGTGTCGCCGGTCGTGGTGAGGATCTTGCGGATGGTGTCCGTGTCTGCGTGCATGACTGGACAACGGCGTACCCGCCAGGACTGTTCCCGCAGGGCCGCATAGGCTGGTCCGATGCAGGAGCAGTACCGGACAGTCGCCCGCGAGGGTGTGCACGAGACCGAGGTCAACAGATCGCGCTTCATCTGCGCACTGGCCCCCGCCGCGACCGAGGAGGAGGCACAGGCCTTCCTCGCACGCATCCGCAGGGAGCACCCCGGCGCGTCCCACCACTGCTTCGCGTACGTCATCGGTGCCGACGCCTCCGTACAGAAAGCCGGCGACGACGGTGAGCCCGGCGGGACCGCCGGTGTGCCGATGCTCCAGATGCTGCTGCGACGCGAGGTCCGGTACGCCGTCGCCGTTGTCACCCGCTACTTCGGCGGGGTGAAGCTGGGGGCGGGCGGGCTGATCCGGGCCTACGGCGGAGCTGTCGGAGAGGCCCTCGACGAGCTGGGCACCATCGTCAGGCAGCGCTACCGGCTGGCCACGGTCACCGTCGACCACCAGCGCGCGGGCAAGCTGGAGAACGACCTGCGGGCCACCGGTCGCGTCGTGCGCGAGGTCCGCTACGCGGAGGCGGTGACGATCGACATCGCACTGCCGGACGCGGATGTCGGGAGCTTCCGGGCCTGGCTCGCCGACAGCACGGCCGGGGCCGCGTCGCTGGAACTCGGCAGCGAGGCGTACGGCGACATCTGAAACCCCGGCCACGTCCCGCCGGTGTCGTCCCCGTGTGCCGCCCCGCGACGGTGGCCAGGTCACCGGAGCGCGCCTCAGCAGTGTGTCCTGAATACCTATGAGCTACCAGGCAGTACCCCGCACCGTTGAGGAACGGCGTTCACACACGGTTGTCCCGTGCGGGAGACGAGATGAGGTAGATCAATGTCCGGTGTTGCCCTGTGCGCGCAAGACGTGCAGAGAGAGGCGTACGCATCCATCCACGCCGGAGCCCAGGAGGAAGTGCTCACCGAACTGTGCTCGGTGCTCTTCGCGTCCCTGCCGCGGCGGGACCAGCGCAGGCGGGGTGTGGAGTACGTACGCGGTCTCCTGGCAGCCGAGGGACGCAAATCGATCCGGAACATGGCCGCGCTGACCGGTGGGGCGACCACCGAACAGGGATTGCACCACTTCATCAGCAGTTCCACCTGGGACTGGGCGGAGGTCCGCGGGCAGCTCGCCCGGTATCTGGCGCGCGCCGCGCTCCCCAGTGCGTGGGTGGTACGACCGATGATCATTCCGAAGGCCGGTGAGCACTCCGTCGGTGTCGACCGGCGGTACTTCCCCGCCTTCGGCCAGGTACTCAACGCCCAGCAGGCTTTCGGGGTCTGGGCGGCGTCCGACCGGATGAGCAGTCCGGTCAACTGGCGGCTGCACCTGTCCGGTACGTGGCTCGACGACGGGCAACGCAGGGTCCGGGCTTCGATTCCCGAATCGCTGAGTCCGGAGGAGACGCTGGGCGAGTGCGCGATCGAAGTGTGCCGGGAACTGGTCGTGGAACACGGGCTGCCCCTACTCCCGGTGGTGCTGGACTCGCGCGAGACGGACGCCGCCACCACGGTGCGCCAACTGCGTGCCGCGGGACTGCCGTTCCTGATCAGGGTGAGTGGCACTCAGCTGCTGGCGGCAGCGGAGGCGACGGCGCAGGCCCGGCGCAGCGAGCTCCCCGCGTACCAGATCATGGGCGCGGCGAAGGAGTTGCGGCGTCAGGCCGTCTGGACCGACCACGGCCCGGCGGCGGCGTCCCGGACCAGTCTGGTGGCGGCCCTGCGCGTCGCGCTGCCCGCCCGCGCGTCCCGCTCAGCGGCTCCTGAGCGAGCCGGCGACCGGCGTGGTCTGTTGCTGCTCGGTGAGTGGAGGGACAGCGGGCGCTGGCCCACCGGGCTCTGGCTCACGGACCTGACCCATGTGCAGCCCGGCGCCCTGCTGCGGCTGAGCAAGCTGATCGCCCGGGTCGACCGCGACTGCGCCGAGATCGCCGATCATGTGGGGGTCCGGGACTACGCGGGCCGCTCCTTCGGAGGCTGGCACCGGCACATCACCCTGGCCTCGGCCGCCCACGCGATCACCGCCGTGGCCGGCGCGGCAGAACGGCAGTGCCGGGCTTCGTGACGTCGCGCGGGCGACGCCGCGGGGGGCGCCAGACGTCCGGGCCCGCGGGAACGGTGGCGGCGGACGACAGCCCGCCACCCCGCAGGGCATGGCGGATACGGGAGAGGCGAAGGGCGAGTTGTACCTCGAACGCCCGCTCCGGCTGCTGCCAGCCGGGACCCAGCAACTCGCCTATGCGCTCCAGCCGCCGGGTCACCGTATTGGGGTGCACATGCAGTCGCTCGGCTGCATACGTCGGGCTGGAGCCCGTCTCGAAGTACGCCTCCAGGGTGGGGACGAGCGCGGTGAGGCGCTGCCGGTCGTAGTCGGCGACCGGTCCTATCGTGGCGTCGATGAACGCGCCGACGTCATGACTGCCCGACAGGAGTACGCCGAGGCCGCCCAGTTCGCGTGGGGAGGCGGCACGGCCGACGGCTCCGAGAGAGATCATCGCGTCGAGGCAGCGCTTGGCCTCCTGGTGGGCACCGGTGACCGACAGGGCTTCGGCCACCGGTCCTGCCGCCGCCACCGTCACACGCTGGTCGAGCAGCGGGGACAGCTCGGTATGGACGGCCCGGGCGGTGGCTCCCGCTTCGTTGCCCGCGAGAAGGAGCACGACGGAGTCCTTGCGCATGCTCATGAGCCCGTTCACGCGCTGCGTGTACGAGAGCGCCCAGGCGCTCAACTCGCCCCCGAACGCCTTCTCGGGGCGGGCGATGACCACGATGTGCGGCTTGTCCAGGTCGACACCGCAGCGACGGGCGCGCGCCTCCAGGAGCGGGGGCGGGCCCCCGGCGAGCGCCAGCAGGTCGTCCAGGAGACTGTGCCGGACCCGGCCGTGGGCGCCGGCGCTCCGGCCTGCCTCCAGGAGCAGCGCGATGGCGGTGAACCGCGCGCCAAGCCCCAGTAACCGCTCGTCGAACGCGGTGAGCCGGTGCCCCGGGAACATGAGAAGGGTGCCGAGGTGCTCCTCGCCCGCGACGATCGGTGCGGCCCAGGAACCGTCGGCCATCGCGACGGGTTCACCGGCGGCCCGCGCCTGTGAAGTAGCCGGATCGGAGGCGGCAGGAGGGTCCGTGGTCTCACCGATGTCCGGCGGCTCACCGGCCGTGGCGAGGAAAGTGCCGTCCAGGGCGTGGACCCGCACAGCTCCGTCCAGCCGGCGGGCCAGCTCTGCGAGGAGGGGCTGCGGGCCTCCGCCGTTCAGTACCAGCCCGGTGAACAGGCCCTGCATCTCGCTCAGTTCGCGTTCCTGGCGCAGGGCGGGCCCCTCCAGCGCCGCGACCGTGGCCGCGTCGAGCAGGCGTGCTCGCTCGATGGCCGCGCCCGCGAGCTCTCCCAGGGAGCTCATGAGCGAGATTTCGTCGGCGCTGAAGTGACGCACGTTCCGGTCGGCGGCACAGAGGACGCCGACCGGCCGCGTGCCGTGACTCAGCGGCACCGCCACGATCGCGCGCAGCGCCTCGGCCCCGGCCATCTCGTCGAAGGCGGGGTGGTGGTGGAACCGCTTGTCGGCGGGGTAGTCGGGCGTCCAGAACGGGGCGGAGTTGAAGAGCACCTCCCCGATCGGCCCCGCGTTGGCCGGCAGCCGCAGGCCCACCGTGCCGGTCGATGTGTGACCGTCGGAGCTGCGGACGTGTACGAACCCCTGCTCCTCGGCAGGGAAGCAGACGAAGGCCAGGTCGAGGCCGAGCAGTAGTCGGGCCCGGCGCGTGACGACATTGAGGACGGCGTCCAGTTCCTGTGACATGGCGAGCTCACGTGCGGTGTCGACGAGGGCGGACAGTCCCATCTCCCGCTGCTGACGCCGGCCCGACTGTGCGTGGATCCGCAGAGCCAGCCCCCCGGCCCGCTTCAGCACATCCCGCTCCGCGTCGGCGACACCCCCCTCAAGGGCTTGCGCCACCAGTGCTTCCACCTGCTCCACCGGTGCTTCTTCGGCCAGTAACTCCAGCACGGCGAGCGCGCCGGACCCCACACTGATCTGCGACAAGATGCTCCCTTTGTCATGCTCTCGCAGCTGCGTTCCCCTTTGCGCAGCCCCTCGGAACCTACGCAGCCGACCTGACAGAGTCAACAGTTTGTTGAATGGCGGACGGTGGGGTGAACCGGGTACGGCCCGGCCTGCGCCCGGCCCCCGGTGACCGCGCCGTTCGCGCCGGAAACCTGATGGAGTAGCCGCCACTTGACGGATTGCGCCGACCGGCCTTGGCGGGTGCTCCGTCCACGTCACAGGATCGGGGCAATGCGAAGCGGGCCCGCCCTCCCGGCCGGCCGGGCCCCCGTGCGCCTTGTCCATCCACTGAGGGGGAGCGCCATGTTGAACGTCGCCGTGGTCTATTACTCGTCAACCGGGAACGTGCACCGGCTGGCCGACGCCGCAGCAGTCTCCGCGAGGAAGACGGGCGCCGAAGTGCGCCTGCGCCGGGTGGCGGAAGTGTTTCCGCAGTCGCAGGTGGAGGCCGGGAACGACGCCTGGGCCGCACATCTGGAAGCCACCCGCGATGTACCCCTGGCCGCACTGGACGACCTGGAGTGGGCGGACGCGATCCTGTTCGGCACGCCGACCCGTTTCGGTCTCCCCGCCGCGCAGCTCAAGCAGTTCCTCGACACCACGGTGGGGCTGTCGCTCCAGGGCAGGCTGGTGAACAAGGTCGTCTCCTCGTTCACCTCCACGGCCGCCGCGCACAGCGGGCAGGAGAGCACCATCCTCGCGCTGAACAACACCTACTACCACTGGGGCGCGATCATCGTCCCGACCGGCGCCACGGACCCGGTCCTGACCACACCGGGCAACGGCAACCCGTACGGGGTCAGCAGCGTCTCCGGCAACCAGCCCGGCAACGTCAGCGAGGAGAACCTCGCGGCCATGGAGTTCCAGGCCCGCCGGGTCGCCGGGATCGCAGCCGCCCTCAAGCGGGGCTTCCAGGCCGCCTGACGTCTCCGCCGCCGTACAGACCGCGTCAGCACGCAGCGCAGACCGCGTCGGCACGCAGTGCAGGCCGCGTCAGCGCGCACACCATCACAGGAGGTCCGAGGCATGGAGAGCAGGATCGCCCTCGTCACGGGGGCAGCCGGCGGAATCGGTGAAGCAGTGGTCCGGGCACTGGGGGAGCGCGGTGTGCGGATCGCCGCCGTCGACCAGGACGGCGACCGCCTCCGGCGCACGGTGGGCGGTCTCGTCGCCGAAGGGCATCAGGTCGCCGGATTCGTCTGCGACGTGACGAGCGGCCCGGACGTCGAATCGACGGTCGAGAGCGTCGAGTCGGAGCTGGGGCCCGTGGACTATCTCGTCAATGCGGCCGGTGTGCTGCGCCTGGGGGAGGCCCGGAGCCTCACCGACGAGGACTGGCTGTCGACGTTCGCGGTCAACACCACCGGCGTCTTCCATATGTGCCGGGCGGTCGCCAACCGGATGGTCCCCCGCTCGCGCGGCGGCATCGTCACCGTCGCGTCGAACGCCGCCGGCACCCCCCGCACGGACATGGCCGCATACGCCGCGTCGAAGGCGGCGGCGTCCATGTTCACCAAGAGCCTCGGCCTGGAACTGGCACGGCACGGCATCCGCTGCAACGTGGTCGCACCCGGCTCGACCGAGACTCCGATGCTCACCTCGATGTGGCAGGACGAGAGCGGGCCCAAGGGCACCATCGAAGGCCGGCCCGAAGCTTTCCGGGTGGGCATCCCGCTCGGCAGGTTGGCCCGCCCGTCGAACATCGCCGACGCCGTCGTCTTCCTCCTCTCGGACCAGTCCTCGCACATCACCCTGCACGACCTGACGGTCGACGGGGGTGCCGCACTCGGTGTCTGACCGACCGACTGACCCCAACCAGCGGAGAAGGACCTTGCCCGGCATACCCCGTATTGAGCCGTACCCGATGCCGACGTCGGCCGATCTCCCCGCCAATGTCGCAGGGTGGACCGCCGACCCGGAGCGGGCCGTACTGCTCGTTCACGACATGCAGCGTTACTTCCTGAAGCCCCTGCCCGACGCCCTGCGCGACGAACTCGTCCGCAACGCGGCGGAGTTACGGGACCGCTGTGCGGCGCTCGGCGTCCCCGTGGCGTACACGGCGCAGCCCGGCGGGATGACCGAGCAACAGCGCGGCCTGCTCGCCGACTTCTGGGGACCGGGCATGCGTACCGCCCCCGCCGACCGGGAGGTCGTCGAGCCGCTGGCCCCGGTCCCCGGCGACTGGGTGTTCACCAAGTGGCGCTACAGCGCCTTCTTCCGCTCCGACCTGCTGAAACACATGCGTCAGGCCGGCCGTGACCAACTGATCATCTGTGGCGTGTACGCACACGTCGGAGTGCTCATGAGCGCCGTCGACGCGTTCACCAACGACATCCAGGCATTCCTGGTCGCGGACGCCGTCGCCGACTTCTCCGCGGACCAGCACCGACAGGCCGTCGAGTACGCGGCGAGACGCTGTGCGATGGCGGTCACGACCAAGGAAGTCCTGCTGTGACCGGAACCCGAGAGCGCGCCCCCCTTCCCCCGGGCGGCCCCGACCTGCTCGGACAGGTACTCAGTGACCGGCCGCCGCCGTTCGCGCTGCTCCACCGTCCCGAGGCGTCCGGCCGGGGAACGCTGGACGTCCTGCTCGGCGAGGTCTCGACACCCGCCACGCTCGCCGAGATCCCGCTGCCGGACGCGGCCGGCCGGCCGGGTGCTCCCCGGCACGAGATGCTGGTCCTCGTCCCCTACCGCCAGATCGCCGAGCGCGGCTTCGTCTGCACCGACGACGGCGCACCGCTGATCGCCATGACCGTCGTCGACCAGACGACCACTCCGGTCACCGAAGCGCTGTCCCGGATCCCGGACGCGCCCATCGAGCTGGCGGGCGGGCACTTCGACATCGACGACGACACCTACGCCGACACCGTCCGCCGGGTGATCGCTGACGAGATCGGCCAGGGCGCCGGGGCCAACTTCGTCCTCAAGCGCACGTTCGTGGCCGATATCACCGGTTACACGCCGCACAGTGCGCTCACCCTCTTCCGGAGGTTGCTGGTGGGGGAGTCGGGCGCGTACTGGACGTTCATCGTGCACACCGGGACGCGGACGTTCGTCGGTGCCACACCGGAGTGTCACGTCAGCCTGCGCGACGGAACCGCCGTGATGAACCCCGTCAGCGGCACCTACCGCTACCCGCCTTCGGGGCCCACCCTGCCCGGCGTGATGGAGTTCCTCGCCGACCGCAAGGAGGCCGACGAGCTCTACATGGTCGTCGACGAGGAACTGAAGATGATGGCCCGGATCTGCGAGAAGGGCGGCCGGGTGACCGGGCCCTATCTCAAGGAGATGGCGCGCCTCGCGCACACCGAATACGTCATCGAGGGCCACAGCACCAGGGATCCGCGCGAGATCCTGCGCGAGACGATGTTCGCGCCCACCGTCACCGGCAGCCCGCTGGAGAACGCCTGCCGGGTGATTCACACGTACGAGCCGCAGGGCCGCGGCTACTACAGCGGGGTCGTCGCGCTCATCGGGCAGGACGGGGCCGGTGCCCGCGCCCTCGACTCCGCGATCCTCATCCGTACCGCCGACATCGGCGGGGGCGGACGGCTGAACATCAGCGTCGGCGCGACGCTCGTACGCCACTCCGACCCCGCTTCCGAAGTGGCGGAGACCCGGGCCAAGGCCGCAGGACTGCTCGCGGCGCTGCAGGCCGACGCCCCGGCGACGCTGGCGTCGCACCCCGAGGTCAGGGCTGCGCTGGAACAGCGCAACGACACCATCGCCGGCTTCTGGCTCGCCGGCGGGCAGCCCGGCCGGGCCGGCGGACCTGCCCCGGACGGACAGAACGACGCGCTGTCCGGCAGCGACCGCAAGGTGCTCGTCATCGACGCGGAGGACACCTTCACCGCGATGCTCGCCCACCAACTCCGGTCGGTGGGGCTCTCCGTGACGGTACGTCGCTTCGACGAGCCGTACGGCTTCGACGGCTGGGACCTCGTCATCATGGGGCCGGGCCCCGGTTCCCCGCACGACGGCGGCCATCCCAAGATCGCACACCTGCGGGCAGCGATACGGACCCTGCTCGCCGAGCGGCGGCCCTTCCTCGCCGTCTGCCTCAGCCATCAACTCCTCAGCCGCGAGACCGGCTTCGAGGTGGTCCGCCGGGCCACCCCGAACCAGGGCGTGCAGCGCGAGATCGACTTCTTCGGCCTCCGGGAGCGGGTCGGCTTCTACAACACCTTCGCCGCGGTCTCCTCCCACGACAAGGTCGACTGCGGTGCGGCCGGGATCGTGGAGGTGAGCCGCGACGCCCGTACGGGCGAGGTGTACGGCCTGCGTGGCAGCCACTTCGCCTCGATGCAGTTCCACCCCGAGTCCCTGCTCACCCAGGACGGCGTACGCATCCTGGAACGGCTCATGGCGGAGGTGCTGAGCACATGAGGGATGAGCGCATGACCGCTGAGCCCATGACTGCTGAGCTCATGGGGGCCGTGGATCCGGCCCCGCCCGGGCCGAACACACCACCCGTACCCACCCAGATGACGGACTCCGCACCGGTTTCTGTACCCAGGACCGCGCCGGCGGTGTCATTTTCTCCAGACCTCCACCCACCTGTGCAGCCGCAGTCGAAGCCGAGGAAATCCTGATGTTCCGGATACCTTCCAGCAACAACGGCCTCTATCTCGGATCGGTGCCCGAGTCGGCCGCCGCGAAGAATGGCGGCACACTGATCACGCTCGACCACGACATGGTCACCCTGCCCGGTGTCGGGCGCACCCTGACCGTCGCCGAACTCGCCGAGCACGTGGACGACATGGCGGGCCGCCTGTGGGCCGCCGGGGTCCGGCCGAGCGAGCACGTCGCGGTCCACCTGAGCCCCGGGTTCGACATCTATGTGCTGGCAACCGCGGCGGCCCGTATCGGCGCCGTGCCGGTCATGCTGTCACCGGCTCTGGAGGGGGAGAGTGTCGCCGCACTGCTCGAACGGCTGGACAGGCCGCATCTGCTCACGGACGGAACGAAGCTGGACGGGACGCTGTCCGCCTTCCCGATCGGCGACCTCACCGACCGCGTCATCGTCACCACCGGCTCCCGGCCGGACGCCGTGACCCTGGCCGGACTTGCCGGGTCGCCGCGGCAGCAGCCGGTCATGCTCCACCCCGACCAGCCCGCGCTGATGACGCACACCTCCGGCACCACAGGGCTGCCGAAGCTCGTCGTGCACTCCGCGCGCAGCCTGCGCGGCCGGTACCGCCCGCAGGAACGGCTCGCCTCCCTGGTCCGCCGGCGCGAGACCGTGGCCATCCATGTGTCGTACGTGCATTCGCGGATGTATCTGGCGCTCGCCGTACTGCTGCCACGGGCCATGCCGCTGGTCATCATGAACGAATCGGCGCCCGCCGGAGTCGCGGAGCTCTTCGCCGAGACACGGCCCGGGTTCATCGAGACCCACCCGAACTCCTTCATGGAGTGGGAAGAACTCGTCGACCACCCGCGCAAACCGCTCGCCAGCGTCCGCTACTTCAGCAGCACGTTCGACGCGATCCACCCGAGCACCATGGACCGGCTGCTGGGGGCGTCGGAACGCCGCTCGCCGCTGTTCTTCCAGATCTACGGCCAGAGCGAGTGCGGCCCGCTGGTGGGCCGTGGCTACACCCGGAAGAACGCGCACAAGGCCGACGGCCGGTGCCTGGGGTTCGCCATGCCGGGCGTGACGAACTTCCGGCTGGTGAGCCGCAACGGCGCCCGGCCGTCCCGGGAGACCCCGGGCTACATCGAGGTGAGTACCGGCGGCCGCGCCCTGACCTACTTCGGGGAGAGGGAGCGCTTCGACCAGCAGGTGCACGGCAGTTGGTGGCGCGGCGGCGATGTCGGATACCGCTCCAGGTTCGGCTGCCTCCATCTGCTGGACCGTGAGGTCGACGTCATCCCGACCATCCACAGCACCCTGGAGGTCGAGGACACCCTGCTCGGCCGGCTGGAGGAGCTGACCGAACTCGTCGTGGTGGCGGGCCCGCACCAGGAGCCTGTCCCGGTCGTATGCACCAAGGACGACCGGCCGTTGCAAGCCGAGCGGTGGCGGTCCGCGGTGGCCGATCTCGCGCCGATGGCAGCTCCGGTCCAGATGCCGCTGACCGAGCTGCCCCGTACGGCCACCATGAAGATCAAGCGCATCGAACTGTCCCAGTGGCTGCGGACGCAGGAGGGCCCGGAATCGTGACACGGCAAGTGACCGGGGGCGACGTCCGGCCCCCCGCGGCGGACTTCGACGTACTCGTGGTCGGCGCCGGACCGAGCGGGCTGATGGCGGCCTGCGAGCTGCTGCGGCGCGGGGTCCGGGTGCGCGTCATCGACCGGGCGCCGGAGCCCGTGCGCGCTCCGAAGGCCCTGTCGCTGTGGCCGCGTGCGCTCGACATCCTGGAGGACGTGGGGCTGTACGAGGAGATCCGGCGGAACTCCAACCGGATCGACGCCTTCAGCTACTTCTCCGACCGCAGGCTGCTCGCCTCCTTCGGCTTCTCCGAGGACCTGGCGTCCCGGATCCTCCCGCAGTACGAGACCGAACAGGCGCTCACCGGACAGCTGGAGCGCCTCGGCGGCAAGCCCGAGCGCGGCGTCCGGCTCCTGGCCCTGGACGATGTCGACCACTCCGGGGACATCGAGGCCACCGACGGTGTCACCGCCGTACTGGAGCATTCCGACGGGGGAGTGGAACGCGTCAGGGCGCCGTTCGTCATCGGCGCCGACGGAGCGAGCAGCTCCGTGCGCGGCCAGATCGGCGTCGGCTTCGACGGCAGCACGTACGAGATGGCCTTCGCGCTGGTCGACACCCGGATCGAGGGCCACCTTCCGCCGGACGAGATCAGCTACTACCAGTCCCCGGCGGGGACGCTGGTGATCGTGCCGATGCCGGACGGTGTCTTCCGCTTCCTGTCCGTCATGGCCGGCGGCCGTGAGGTGAGCGTGCCCATGATGCAGGCCGTTCTCGACGAACGGGGGCCACGCGGGGTGCGGATCACGGAACCGGTGTGGCAGACGGTCTTCCGGGTCCATGCCCGGCACGCCACCGACTTCCGGCGCGGACGTGTCTTCCTCATGGGAGACGCGGCACATGTGCACAGCCCGGCGGGCGGACAGGGCATGAACAACGGTCTCCAGGACGCCAACAACCTCGGCTGGAAACTGGCTTCGGTGATCCAGGGCCGGGCGCCGGGCTCGCTGCTGGGGACGTACGGCCCGGAACGCTCCGAGGCGACCCGCCGCATCGTCCGTGACACCGATCTGCAGACCCGGGCCTGGATGGTCGACAGCCAGGTGCGCATCCGGGCCCGCGACGCGGCCTTCCGGCTGCTCGACAGGTCCGGCGCGGTGTCCCGGCTCTACGCACCGGTGATGGCCGGCCGGCGCCTGGCCTATACGCCGGCCCGCGCCACCCAGTACCCGGCCCGCCGGTCGGGCTGCCCGCCGCGTACCCGGCTGCCCGGCGGTCTGAAGGTCGGCGCCGTCTTCCCCCGGGAGCGGGCGGTGCCCCTCGGTATCTCGGGCCCGGACGTGGACCCGTCGGCCTGGACGGTCGCCGTGATCGCGCCCCGGGACGGTTCCGCCTGGCTGACCGAGGTCGGGCACCTGGTCGACCGGTGGCCGCCGCTGCGCGTGGTGCGGCTGGCGCGCGCGGATGTCGCGCCGTACGGCGGCTGTGGGCGGCCGGGCTACTACCTCGTCCGCCCGGACGGACACATTGCCGCGCACGGCCACGCGCGGGACCTGAACCGGCTGGAGGCCGAACTGGGTTCGGCGCTGCTGCCGCGCACCTGATCATCTCCCCTTGAACGTACGGCCGTTGGGGTTGCGTCCTCGTATCCTCGACAATTAATATCCAGGATGTGAGGATGCATGAGGGCGTCGAATGGGCGCTGCACAGTTGCCTCAACCTGGCGTGGGCCGGGGACGAGCGGGCGATCACCGCTGCCCGGCTCGCGGCGTACCACGACCTGCCGGCGGCCTACCTCAACAAGCAGCTTCAAGCGCTGGCCCGGGCGGGCATCGTGTCGTCCGCTCCGGGCCCGCGGGGCGGGTTCCGGCTGGCCCGCAGGCCCGAGGACGTCACCCTGATGGATGTGGTGGCGGCGATCGAGGGGCCGGACCAGGCCTTCCGCTGCACCGAGATCCGGCAGCAGGGGCCGGGTGCGGGGATGCCGGACAACTACGGCGGTCCGTGCACCGTTTCGCGGGCCATGCGCAAGGCCGAGGTCGCCTGGCGCCGGGAACTCGCGGGCCAGACCCTCGCGGACATCAAGGCCACGGCGGAGCGCACCGCCCCCGGGGTGCCCGGCCGTGTGCGCCGCTGGTTCGCCGACTCCCGCGCCTGAACCCCCGCCGGCCCCCGGGCAGCGGCGGGAAATACCCGCACAGCAATTCTGGACATTTTTTATCCTGATACCAAGGGGTTCAACCATGAGTGCTCAGCCTGAACGCATCTGTGTCTGCGAGGTGTTGCCCTGGTGGACGGCGGATCCGCAACCACTGCGGCAGGGGATCGGGGGCACTCCGTGACGGATCTCGAATCCCCGGTGGCCACCACCACCGGTACGGACAGGTCGCCGTTAAGGGGGTGGCTCGCGGTCGCCGCCGTCACCCTGGGAATCTTCTCCCTGATGACATCGGAACTGCTGCCGGTCGGCCTGCTCACGCCGGTCGGTTCCGAGCTGAATGTGTCCGAGGGCACGGCCGGGCTGATGGTGACGGTGCCCGGTCTGGTGGCCGCGGTGTCGGCGCCACTGATCACCGTGGCCGCCGGCCGGCTGGACCGCAGGTGGGTGCTGGCCGTACTGGTCGGCCTGGTCGGTGTGGCCAATCTGGCGGGCGCCCTGGCGCCGAACTTCGCCACCCTGCTCATCGCCCGCCTCTTCATCGGCGTGAGCGTCGGCGGCTTCTGGGCGATCGCGGGCGGCCTCGCCCTGCGGCTGGTGCCCGAGAAGCATGTCCCCCGGGCCATGTCGATCATCTTCGGCGGTGTGTCGACCGCATCGGTGCTCGGTGTGCCCACCGGCACCCTGCTCGGCGACATGAGCGGCTGGCGCACCGCTTTCGCCTCGGTCGGGCTGCTCGGCCTGGCGGCTCTGGTCTGCCTGGTGCTGATGGTCCCGCCGCTGCCGGCCACCCGGACGATCACCATGGCCGAACTGCCCCGGCTCCTCCGCGCCAACACGGCCATCCGGATCGGCGTACTGGCCACTTTCCTGCTCATCACCGGTCACTTCATCGCGTACACATTCGTCCGCCCGGTCCTCCAGGACATCTCCGGCTTCGACGGCGACATGACCAGCTCACTGCTGCTCATCTACGGAGTGGCGGGCATCCTCGGTAATTTCGTGGCCGGTTCCCGGGCCGCGAAGCACGTCCGGGGGACGCTGTTCGTCATCGCCCTCGTACTGACGGCTGCCATGGTCCTCATCCCCGTCCTCGGAACGGGACACGTCGGAGGGCTTCTCCTCCTGGTGGTCTGGGGCCTCGGGTACGGAGGAGTCTCGGTGAGCCTGCAGACCTGGATGCTCAAGGCCGCACCGGAAGCGAACGAGGCCGCCTCGTCCCTCTTCGTCATGATGTTCAATCTGTCGATCGCCCTCGGCGCACTCATCGGCGGCCGCGTCGTGGACGGCTCAACGGCCGGTGTGCTGTGGCTCGGAGGCGCACTTGTCCTCCTGACCGCGGTGGCGGTGGGCGCGTCCAGGAAGGCGCAACTCGCCTGAGGGTGTGCGCCGTCGGGGCCCGAGCGGGGTCCCGGTCCGGCACCCGCACCCCTCCATGAACCGCCGCGTTGCGCCGACCGTCCTCGGCACAACGCGGCCCTGCCACAGCGCAACACCGCCCCCGCGCGGTTCCTGGGAGCAGCGCGGGGGCGGTCGGGCAGTCCTGCCGCAGCAAGGCTCCGGCGGGCCGTCTCTCAGGTCCCCGTCTGCCGCAGTGCGCGGTCCGCCAGCGCAGCCGCGGCGCCCGTGTAGCGCGCCGGATCGCACAGCTCGGCCAGTTCGGCCGCGCTCAGCCGGCCGTGCAGTTCCGGGGCTCCGGCCAGCACGTCGTGCAGCGGCCGGGCGGTCCGCGCCGCGACCGTGGACGCCTCACTCAGTACCCGCTGAGCCGTGGCCTTGCCGATCCGGGGCGCCAGCACCGCCGCGATCCGCTCCGAGACGATCCCGCCCCCGGTGAGTTCCAGATTCGCCCTCATCCGCTCAGGGCGCACCTCAAGGCCCTCGGCCAGTTCCGCCGCCGTGTGGGCGGCTCCGCCGGCCAGCCGCAGGCACTCCCGCAACAACTGCCACTCGGCCTGCCAGACACCGCCGGACCGCTCGTCCTCCGAGACCAGGCACTGGGTCAGGCCCGCGGCCAGGACGGGAACCTGCAGCGCGGCACTGCGCACCAGGGTGGCCAGAACGGGGTTGCGCTTGTGGGGCATGGCCGATGAACCTCCCCGCCCGGCGGCAGTCGGCTCGGCGACTTCGCCGACCTCCGTCCGGGACAGCGTCTGCACGTCGACAGCCATCTTGGCCAGCGCCCCGGTGGTGAAGGCCAGGGCCGCCGCCAGGTCGGCGACCGGGGTACGCAGGACATGCCAGGGCAGCACGGGCCGTGCGAGACCCGTCTCCGACGCGAACGCGTCGAGCAGCCGGTCGAGGTAGTCGTCCGGGTCGGGCTGCCCGTCGGTTCCGGCCGTTCCATCGCCGTCGATCCGGGCGTACTCCAGGTACCCGGCGAGCGTTCCCGCGGCCCCGCCCAGCGAGACGGGCAGCCCGTGGTCGAGAAGCCGGCCGAGCCGTGCGTCCGCCTCCAGGACGAGCTGCCGCCAGCCGGCCGCCTTCAGGCCGAAGGTCGTGGGCACGGCGTGCAGGGCCAGGGTACGGCCCGCCATCACGGTGTCGCGGTGCCGGCGGGCCAGCTCTCCCAGGGCCGTGGCCACCCGGGTGAGATCGGCCCGTACGATCCGCAGCGCCCGCCCGGCGACCAGCATGGCACCGGTGTCGAAGATGTCCTGGCTGGTGGAGCCGCGGTGTACGTACTCGGCGGCGGCCGGGTCGTCGGCGGCCACCGCCCGGCTGAGCGCCCGCACGAGCCCGACGACCGGGTTGGCGGTCTCCCGGGACTCGACGGCCAGCGCACGCAGGTCGAGACGGTCCGCCCGCGCCGCCCGGGTGATGGCGTCCGCGGCCGCGTTCGGCAGGGTCCCCAGTCCGGCCTGCGCACGGGCCAGAGCCGCTTCCGCGTCCAGCATCGCCTGGAGCCAGGCGCGGTCGCAGACAGCCGCTTCGACAGGGGTGCCGGCCCGCACGGGAGACAGCAGCCCGGCGTCGGTCAGCACATCGGGCTGCTCGGTCATACGACCACCCCCACGAGGTCGGAGTCGGCGGTGAACGGGCGTACCCCGGCCGGGACATGAGCGACCGGGGGCAGGGCGAGCACGGCGCGGGCGATCTCGTCGGAGTCGCCCAGCGTCACCGAGTCCACTCCGGGCCGTATCCCGGCCGCGGTCACCCAGTGCACGGACTCGGTGGGAACCCCGTAGGCGAACCGGCGCGGGTGGGCGGTGCCCTGTGGCCCGAGGACGTGGTAGGGCCGCGGGGTCACGGCGAGGCCCCCGGTCTCGTATCCGCCCTCCTGGCCGCCCGGGATGCGGTACGTGGTGCACTGGCCGGTGTTGAGCAGATGCCGCAGCAGCGGGTCGGCCGTGCGGCGCAGATCGGGCTCCGGCAGCCGGGCCTCTATCAGCGTCTGCGCCCGCACCGGAGGGCCGGGTATGACAGTGGAGTCGGCGACGAATGCCGGGTTGCCCGTGTCGATGCGAATACGGGTGCCCGGTCCGGTGACCTCCAGGATGCCCGCTTCCATGAGCGCGCCCATCTCCTCGATACGGGAGGCCGGCGGGCCGATGGAGAGGTAGGCGTTCAGAGGTGTGTACCAGCCTTCGAGGTCGTCCCGGTGCGAGCCGCCGTCCAGGCCCCCGTGGTCGACCGCGAGCCGGACTTCGTTCCGCAGGTCCCGCAGGACGTCGAGCGCGGCCTTGAGCGGGCCGCTGAGGTTGCCCGCTCGTGCCTGCCGCACGTCCCTGGCCAGGTAGTCCAGCAGCCAGGACCGGAATGCGTCGCGATCGGTGAAGACCCGGTCCCCGTAGGGCTTGGTGAGCCGTTCCCAGCTCCAGCGGTCATCGGTCCCGATACGCCAGGCGTCCAGCAGCGCCGCCGGGTCCTGTCCCGGCGGCAGCGCCAGATACTGGTCGGTGAAGGGCTCACGGTCCGCGCCCCGCCCCCGGGCCGCCAGCAGGGTGCCGTAGTAGACGCTCTCCACTTCCCGGGAGATGAGCGGCCACAGCTCCGTGGCGAAGCGGACCCCGCCGGCCTCCGCCGGCCTGCTGCGCAGTCCGTCGATCAGCGCCGGGGTCAGGAGCCGGGGGAAGTACCGTCCGGAGGCGCCCTTCTCGTTCTCCCCGCGGGCCTGGTACGGAACACCGCGACGCGAACTCGCGTACAGCTGCGGTTCGTTCCCCGAAGGCCGGTAGACCAGGCGCTCGCCCTCCCGGTCGAAGGTCCCTCCGCGCCCGACGGTGAACAGTGCCATGTGGTCGAAGAAGTTGAGTCCCAGCCCCCGGAGCAGCACCGGGCTGCCCGGCTGGATCGCGCTGAGGTCGAGGTCCGCCGGGTTGGCGGGGGTGATGTACGTGAGGTGGTGGATACGGGCGAGACTCGCTGTCCGCTCCTCCTGCGGGGTGAGGCGGGCCGCGACATGGCCGAGTGCGAGAACGATGGCGTCCAGGTGGTCGAGTCTCGTACCGTCTTCGAGCCGGACGCCCTGCGGCCCGCCGGGTACGCCGTGGGTGTCGGCCATGGCGACCGCACGCGACCGGTGCACCCGGACCGTCACATGGGCCGGCGCGTGGGCGACCATGTGACGGAACCGGTCGGCCAGATAGCTGCCGTAGAAGGCGCGGGTCGGATAGGAGTCGGGGCCCAGCCCCCGGGCCTCGGCGAGGGTCGCCGCGTCGACGGCTTCCGGCCCGTCCCCGCCGCTTCCGCCGGCCGGTGTCCCGACCAGCTCCTGGGCCCAGTCGTAGAGGCTCGGTCCCGGCTCGACCGGCCCGTCGATCTGTGAACTCTCGTCCGTGTAGACAGTGATCTGTGAGGCCACGGTGTTCATCAGGAGGTGGCGGGACTGTTCGGTACGCCATACGGCGCCGGCGCCCGGAGTGGCCGGGTCGATGACGTGCACGGTCACCGACGGGTGCGAGGGGGAGCGCCGTTCGTTGGCGCACAGCCGCTCCAGCACGGACAGACCGCGGGGGCCGGCGCCGACGACGCAGACTTCGATACGGCCGCTGCTCATGACGGGCACTCCGCTCTCGGATGGCTGACAACGATCACTGGGGTGGACCGCGGGGCGGTCATGTTTCCGCCCGGCGGGGGGCGCGTACGGCCGTGTCCTGGCCAGGGACGGGCAGTGTATCCGGGCCGGGTACGGGCAGCGCGTCCGCGGAATCGAAGGACCGGGCGCCGTGCATCCAGGCCACCTGGTCGTGCAGCTCGGCCGCCGACAGCGAGGACAGCAGCGCGTTCCTGTCACGGGCCGCCTGCCCCGCCGGATGCCACAACTGCGTGCTGCGGCGGGCGAGCAGCTGGATCTGCGCGGTCCGGTCGCGCCGTTCGGCGTTGTACTTCTCGAACCGCGCGGGAAGTTCGTCGGCGCGAGCACCGAGCATCCCGCCGAGCAGCACGGCGTCCTCCAGCGCCTGGCAGGCGCCCTGGGCCGCGTAGTGCAGCATCGGATGTGCGGCGTCGCCCAGCAGGACCACCCGCCCGTCCGTCCAGTCGCGCACCGGTTCGCGGTCCACGAGCACCCAGGACCGCCAGTCCTCGCCCAGATCGAGCAGCCGGTGCGGAACTTCACCCAGGTCCGTGAACTCGCGGCGGACGCGCTCCCGTGTCACGGAAACACCGGCGAACGCCTCCGTGGCGCCGTCGTCACGGCTGGCGGCGAGGTTGAGGTACTTCCCGCCGGCGATGGGATAGTGCACGAAGTGACAGCCGGGGCCCGCCCACCAGGTCACGGTGGGGGAGCGGAGCTCCTCGGGCACCCGGGTCATCTCGATGACGGCCCGGTAGACCGTGAGTCCGGAGACGACCGGCGGCCCGTCGCCCACCAGTTGCCCGCGCAGCGCCGAGTGAATGCCGTCGGCGCCGATCAGACCGTCGCCGCTGATCCGCTGCCCGTCGTCGAGGACGACCGTCGCGCTCGCCGCGTCCTGTTCATAACCCACGACGCCGCTGCCGCTGCGCAGTTCGACCCCGTCGTGGCGGCGGCAGGCGTCCAGCAGCAGGCCGTGCAGTTCGGCCCGGTGCACCACGACGTACGGATTGCCGAAGCGGCGCCGGTACTCGCCGGTGAGCGGCATGCTCGCCACATGCTCACCGGTGACCCCGTCCATGAACCGCAGAGCTTCCATCCGTACGGCGGTTTCCCGGACCGCGTCCCCCACACCGAGGCGGTCGAGGGCGTGCAGGCCGTTCGGCGCCAGCTGGATACCGGCGCCGATCTCGGCGAAGCGATCGGCCCGTTCGAGGACCAGCACCTGATGTCCCTGCCCGGCGACGGCGAGGGCCGAGGCCAGTCCGCCGATGCCGCCGCCGACCACGACTGTCTTCATCGTCCTGCTCCCTCCGTGCTCCCTCACGGGCGACGGCCCTCCGCTGCGAGGAGCCGCGCGAGCTCAAGCCTCTTGATCTTGGTGGTGGCCGTCTGCGGCAGATCGCCCAGACGCTGGTGCACGGGCGCGGCCATCGGCGGCAGGTCCGCGGCCGCGGCTTCCCACGCCGCCGCGTCCAGCGGTTTGTCGTTCTTGGTGCAGACGACGGGCACCGCAGTGCCGTCCGCGCCGCGCACGATGACGACCTCGTTCAGCTCCGTCAGCCTGCCGAGCAGGGTGTCCTCGGCGGCCAGCGTGCTGCCGAAACCCTCGATCAGATCCACCTCCCGGTCGAGGAGATGGACGCACCCCCACTTCGTGCGGTATCCGACGTCGCCCATCCGCCACCAACCGCCTTCGGACACCTGCTGTTCGTAGCGGTCGTGCTCGCCGAGATAGGTCGCGATGCGGCCGTGGCTGCGTACCTCGATATATCCGGGATTGGACTCCGACGGCGCCCTGCCGTCGCGGCTGACGACACGGGCCTCCGTCATACCGGGGAACGGCATTCCGACGCAGCGGCCGTCCGCCTCCGGGTGCCGCCGCCGGGTGAACGCGCGCACCACGGCCGGACCCACCTCGCTCTGCCCGTAGAGCTGGCCGAAGACCGGGGCCCTGCGCCGTGTCGCCCGCAGCAGCCGGTGCACCGTCCGGGGGTGAATGGCGTCGAAGGTGCTGCTGAAGAGTTTGACGTTCGACAGTGGCTCACGGGGGTCGTCGGCCAACTCCTCCCACTCCATGAAGGAGTTGGGGTGGGCCTCCAGGACGCCGGGGCGGATACGGGCGAAGAGATCGCCCACCCGCCGCACATCGGAGTCGGCCAGGACGGCGATCGGGAATCCGCGCATCAGCGAGATGGCGAGCGCGGTGAAGAGCCGGGAGTGCACGAACGACACATGCAGGGCGATGGTCTCGCGCCTGACCAGGATGGGGGCGACGGCCAGCAACTGGGGACGGTACCTGGCCTGGAGGCTGTGGCCCGTATGGACGGCGAGTTTCGGTGTACCGGTGGTCCCCGATGTGTGGGTGATGAGCGCCGGGCGCTCAGGAGGCAGAGTCACCGGGGTGACGCGACCGGCTCCCGCCGGCGAGGTCAGGGAGACGGCGCGTTCGTGGTCCCCGGTGGTGAGCAGTACCCGCTCCGCCAGCTCGAAGACCGTGTCCGGCAGCTCCTTCGCGAGCTTGTCCGGGTCGGTCACCAGGAAGGGCCTGCCCACCCGCCGGACCAGTTCCGCGACCGTCGTGCCGTCCAGCGCCGGGGACAGCAGCACGGGTACGGCACCGATGCGCGCCACCGCACAGGCGAGAAGGATGATGTCGAACCCGTCGGACTTGTGGACGACCACTTTCTGACCGGGGCGTACTCGGGCGGCCCACAGCCGGGAGGCGAAGTCGTCGACGATGTCCGCCACTTCGGCGACGGTCATCCGCAGCCCTGCGGAAGGCGCGATGCCGAGCTGGTGGTCGAGAATCAGGATATTCGCCGGATGCCGGGCCGCTGCCCGCTCGAAAAGCGTCCCCAGCCGGAATCCGCGATTTCCTATGCGTTGTAGAAGCATGCCGCCAAGCTCTCGTTGGTGGACGTGAGAATCCGGTCGCCGCATGCTGGTCACTGCTTCGGCCGGAGAGTTCAGGAGGTGGGGGCGTACTGCTCAGCCCCTGTCGACAACGGCCTTGACGCGGTCGAGGGTGGCCGCCAGATCCCCCTTCACCTTGGCGCCCCATTCGGTGAAGAACCGCCGCTTCTCCTGCTCGTCCATGTCCGCGACAATGCCGCGGATTCCCTCGGTCGCCCGGTCCATACGGAAATGGTGGGTGAGGGTGCAACCCCCCTCCGCAGGCTCGATATCGAAACCCCAGACGCTCTGCTGCCTGTTCCCGGAGGTGTCGCGCATGGCCCAGCGGAACGTCACACCGGGATCGGCGGCGACGACCTCGGACTGAGTGATCCACTTTCCCCGGACGACCGGCGCCCAGGAGACAACGCTCTCGTCGCGCAGATTCTCTCCGCGGAAAACAGCTCCGACCGTGGCCGGTTCACCGGAAACCCATTCGCCTCCCAGGCATTCGGGGCTCCATTCGCCACTGCGCGGAAGATCGCTGACGATTGCGTACACGTCCTCCGGTGCTGCGGAAACGACGGTGCGGGCGCCGAGTTCGAAGAGCGGCGATTCTTCACTGATGTTTCGGTCCATGCCCGGAAGCTTGCAGATGCCCTGTGTCGTGGGTCAAAGCCCGGGGTGCGGGTCCGTCAAGTCGTCCCTTCGGGTGCCATGTTGCACGCTCATTCCGGACCGATGTCCCGGCCGAAGTGGTGGGCCGCGATCACCATGCGGTGGGCGTGGTAGAAGCGGTGGGCTCCGTGATTGGCGACCCCCGAGTCGAGTTCGATCCGAGTGCAGCCGGCGCGCCTGGCCCGCGCCTCCAGCTCCTCCATCAGCAGACTTCCGACGCCACCCGACCGCACCCCCGGGTCGGTGACCAGATCGTCGACGAACAGCAGCCGGCCCCGGCTCGTCACCAGCGTCCGGTGAGTCGCCACGCCCACGCACGGCCCGTCCGGGACGTAGGCAGCGGTGAAGACGAGACCCTGCCGGTGGGCCTCAGAGGCGAAGGACATGAACGCCGCTTCGCTGAGGCCGGGCCGCAATGTCCGCAGGAGCGGGCCTATGTCGGTGCGCATGGCTGCCTGTCCGGGCACAATGTCAGCTGTTGTCAGGTCCACACCGGCAGCCTAAGTGGTCTGGTCCGTAAGCCCTTCGGGGGTTGATCATGTTGCCAGTGCGACGGAGGATTCTTCCTGGTGGTCTGCGGTGCGCCGGTCGAGCCTGGTCAGCAGATCGTCCAGGTCGGAGGTGGTGAACTTCCACTGGAATGGCTGTGCCGTGGCGTTGTAGCGGTCTTCGAAGGCTCGGAGTCGGTCCCCGACCTGGGCCAGGTCGGGGAAGTCGTTGGGTGACACAACTTTGCGCTGCACGACGGAGAAGTAGATCTCCACCTGGTTCAACCAGGAGGCGTGCACGGGGGTGTGCACCATGACCGCATTCGGGAACGCCGCAGTCAGCCGGCCAGCAGCCTTGTGCCCGCGATGGGAGGAGCCGTTGTCGACGATCCAGAAGACGCGTTTGGCGCTGGCGTAGGGCTCTTGGGTCATGACCTGTTCGACCAGGTTCATGAACGGCACGATTCCGGTGGTGGGTTCACAGCGGCCGAAGACTCGGGCGTGGTGGACGTCGTAGGCCGCCAGGTAGGCCAAGGCGCCGCCGCGGCCGTAGGTGTGGTTCACGCGCATGGCGCGGGCCTGCCCGGGGGCGAGCGTGGGGTGGCAGCGGCAGCGGGCCTGGATGGAGGTCTTCTCGTCCGCGCTGATGACGTACTCGTCATCTCCGAGCCGTTTGCCCTGCCAGGTGCGGGCGTACAGGTCCAGGACGCGTTCGGCCTTGGGGCGGAAGTCCGGGTCGGTGATGAAGATCCAGGAGCGGTACTGCCAGGGCTTGAGCGCGTCCTGGCCAAGCCAACGGCGCACGGTTGAGGCCGACACGAAGGTGGCGATGCCCGTTGCATGGCCTCGCGGGCGAGTTCTGGGCAAGACCAGCGGGGCAGGGGTGCTCCGGTCTCGGCAGGCAACTGGCAGGCCATCGCCTTGACCTGCGCGGCCTGTAACGCGGTGAATGCGGGCGGGCGCCCGGAGCGCTTGCGGTCGGCGAGGTCGGCAAGGCCGCCCTCGGCGAACCGGTCCCGCCAGGTGCGCACGGTGTCCAGGTGCAGACCCGTCTCGCGGGCGATGCACGCATTGGAGCGTCCCCGCACCGCGTGCAGCACGACCTGTGCGCGCATCCGCAGCCGGTGCTCGGTCTTGTGGCCGTAGGCCATCTTCTTCAGCCGCTTACGCTCGGCGGCGGTCGGAGCTATAGGGAGTGCGGTGGCAACGGGCATGAGGCGAGGGTCGATCGACAGAAGCGGATCACAACAGGCCGAAGCCTGCCGTGTCCGCTCCCCGGCCCCTCGGGCAGGATGGCCGTCATGCCCACGCCCCCGGAGCCCACCAGGCTCTCGCTCGAGCAACGCCTTGGCGAACACGCGCTTCGCACCACCTGGCCACAGCTGACGAGGCTGCACGTCCGCCACAGCGGGGCGTTCGCCCAACGACCCGCCCGACCCGCTGATGTGCCGCAGGCCGCCGCCACAATAAAGGCAACGGTTCGCTGAGCTGGAACTGCTGTATTCCGCAGATCAGTGCTGTCCCGCCGTACGGAGCACGTGGTCGACGGGGCTGAGTATCACCGTGGCCGGTGGGTGGCTCGTCCCAGCGCACTGTTCAGGTGCTCGCGCCGGAATCTGGCCGGTGGTCCGCCGCACTCGTTGGAGAAGGCGCTGTAGAACCGGCTGACCGATCCGAAACCGGATGCCGAGGCCACATGGCCGATCGGTAGATCGGTGGTGACGAGCAGCCGTCGGGCTTCGGCCAGACGGCAGCGCATGACGTAGTCGCCCACTGTGGTGCGCACGACCTTACGGAACTGAGTCATCGCGTAGGTCGGGTGCAGCCCTGCTGCCGCGGCGATTTCGGCAACAGGGAGTGGTTCACGGAAGTGTTCGGCGATGTGCTGCACCATGGCGACGACCTGGCGCAGCGCAGGGTCGCCTCCGGTGAACTGGCGTACCGGTTCCCCGAGGGTGGCCAAGGCAAGGCGGCGAACCCGGGCTTCGAGTTCGAGCATGGCGATCCGGTGTTGTTCGGCCTGGCCGCTGGCCAGGTCGATGGCCCACTGGGCGAAGGTCGCCGGATCGGTCGCCACTGCAGCCGATGGCGAGGAGACCATTGGTGTGCCGGACAGTAGACGGCTGACCAGCGAGTCAGGCAGTCCCCAGCGCAGGAAAGCCGCAAATGGCACGTGGACCCAGTGGACACGGGTTGCCGAGTTCGCGACGAGCTGGTGGGGCACGGCGGCCCAGAACGCGGCCACGCTGCCGGGGCCGACTTCGACTGGCACGCCGCCGAACAGATAGAGCATGGTGCCGCCCTCGGCCACGAGGTTGATCTCCACGTCGTCGTGCTGATGGGCGGCGTCCATCAGCAGGGGTTGGCCCATCCAGCCGATGGGTCCTGACGGTTCGACCTGAGGATCCAAGAAATTCCTGCTCTCATCAATGAAGACTTCACGGTTCCTAGGCTCCTATCGTCGCATTCTGTGTCGCACCGGCAGCCGTCGGGTTCCGGTTCAATCTGTGATGCCGCGCGAGTAGTCCGCGGGTAAGGAGTCTTTTGTGTTTTCTCTGGGTATCGTCGGAGCAGGCCAGTTCGCCGGGTCATTCGCCAAACTCTGGCGACTGCACCCTGGCGTGGGCGACATCGTGGCAACCGACCTGTTGCCGCAGCGAGCCGCACGCCTGGCCGCCGACTACGACCTCGCCGGGACCCTTCCGTCGTACGAGGCAATGCTCGACTCGGACATCGACGCAGTCGCGATCTTCACCCAGCGCTGGACGCACGGATCGCTCGCCGTCCAGGCACTACGCGCAGGCAAGCACGTGTACTCGGCCGTGCCGATGGCCGTGTCCGAACAGGAGATCGCGGCCATCATGGAAACGGTCCGGGAGACCGGGCTGACGTACATGATGGGCGAGACCAGCCACTACAACCCGGCAACCGTCTACGCCCGCGAGCAGGTCGCCAAGGGCGCCTTCGGCCGGCTGTTCCACGCTGAGGGCGACTACATCCACGACATGGACCTCGGCTTCTACGACGCATACCAATACAGTGGCGGCGAGAACTGGAAGGCCACCGCGAGCTATCCGCCGCTGCTGTACCCGACCCACTCCATCGGCGGGATCCTGGGAGCCTGGCAGACCCACGCCACGAGCGTCAGCGCGATCGGTGTCGTCGACGACCGCGAGGACGGAGTGTTCGACCGCGAGGTCAGCCAGTTCGACAACGACATCTCCAACGCCACCGCACTGTTCGAAGTAGCCGGCGGCGGCTCGTTCCGGATCAACGAGTTCCGCAGGGTCGGATACCCCTCCCACATCCGGGAATCCAGGTTCCGCTTCTTCGGAACCGAAGGCAGCTTCGAACAGCTCGCGACCGTCAGCCTCTGGCAGGACAAGAAAGGCGTCGAAGACGTCACCGACCACCTGCACCCGAGGCCCACGCTGGCCCCGGACGACCCCTCACTGGCCCATCTCGCCCCCGCCTTGCGCGACGCCTTCGCCTCCGGCACGGCACCGGTCCACGACCGCTCCCGGCTCCCCAGCCAGTTCGCCCACGCCCCTAACGGCCACGAGGGCAGCCACCAGTTCCTTGCCGACGACTTCGTGACGGCCGTTACTACCGGGACACTGCCCCCGGTCAATGCCTGGACCGCGGCCCGCTACACCCTGCCCGGGATCATCGCTCACCAATCCGCCCTGCAAGGAGGCAACCGACTGGAGATACCCAACTTCGGTAATGCTCCGGGCGCAGGCCGGCTGGATGATTGATCTTGCAGGCGCATGGCCGATTGGCGATGCCGAGGTCCGTCCGGGCAGGCCCGCTGAGCTGAGATCAACGAGGCAGATACCCAGGTCAGAAGACCTCCCGTGCGTGAGCGATGCGTGAGCGGACGTGCTGGCACGAGGCACCTCGGCCTGGACCGGTCGTCAAGAGGTCGACCTCTGACCAGGTTTTTCTGGATGGGCGGCTCAGTCAACGGAAGTCCCGGCAGGATCCGGCCGGGACCTTTCCGTTGGTTTGGGTTCGAGTCCCACACGGCCCACTGCTGGCAGGCAGGGGATCCCCATCTGACCTGCTACGGAGCGCCTCGACCGGATTCATCCGGTCGGGGCGCTCCATCGTTCCCGGCCTCGTGCGTGAGCGGACGGTCCGGCAGCAGCCGCTACGGAGGGCGGCCTTACGGACACGTGGCACCAGGTTGGCGGCAACTTCAGCTGCGGCTTTGTCGACCTCAGGCTGCAGGCTCGTGTACGTGTACGTGTCCGACGTCAGCGTGATCGTGGAGTGCCGCAGCGTCTCCTTGATCGTGGGGAGGCCGCCACCACTGCCGTGGGGTGAGGGTCGCGGAGACGTGCCGCAGGTCCCGCAGGGTGATGGGCGGAAGGTCGGTCCGCGCGAGGATGCAGCGGAAGGTCTCCGATACGGTCTCGGGGTGGAGCCGGAATCCGTCCTCCCGTGTGAACACGTTGCAGGTGTCCTGCCAGGCCCGGGGCCCCACTTTTCCTTCTCCCTGAGCTGACGCTCGCGGTGCTCGCGGAGCACGACCACGTTCTGGCTGTCGAGTGCATGCGCCTGCCGGCCCGATACGAAGACACCCTGCTGCCCACCGGTGGCTTCACTGGCACCCCCGTAGACGCCCTCGACTGCGCGTGCCAGCTCCACCTCGCCGGCTCCGAGATCTGAGAAACCACCACGCACAACGCCGGATCCGAAGTCAACCCCCGAAGGACTTCGGGAACGGACCACTAAGACCCGGACGCCGGACCGTCGGAGGGTGCGCCCGAGCCGGCGACCCGGCCGCAGGCCCAGCGGTCTGCGGGGTGTCCGACAACCGCCTCACCGGCCGGGCCGAGTTGACGGACATCGGTTCCGTTCCTGGCGGCCCGTGCCGGCCGTGTCAGGATGCTGAACCATGCGCGCCGCCTACATAGAACAGCTCGGCACCCCGGACGTCATACGCTACGGCGAGCTGCCGCCACCCCTGCCGGGCCCCGCCGACGTACTCGTCGATGTGCTCGCCACCACGGTCAATCCGGTGGACACCTTCGTCCGCTCGGGAATCTTCCCCACACCCGTCGACTTCCCGTTCGTGATCGGCCGGGATCTGGTCGGCAGGGTCTCCGCTCTCTCCACGGCAGGTCCGGAAGCACCGGGCTTCGCGGTGGGCGACCTGGTGTGGAGCAACAGCCTCGGCCACGGAGGCCGGCAGGGGGCCGCCGCAGAGCAGGCCGTGGTGGCGGCCGACCGGCTCTACCGTCTTCCCGACGGGGTCGACCCGTACGAGGCGGTTGCCCTGGTCCACCCCGCCGCTACGGCCTGTCTCGCCCTGTTCACCCACGGCAGGATCCGCGCCGGTGAGACGGTCCTCGTCGCCGGCGCCGCCGGGAACGTCGGGAGCGCGCTGGTCGTCCTGGCCGTCCGGGCGGGCGCCCGGGTCGTCGCCACCGCCGGCGCCCGGGACGCCGAGTACTGCCGCTCCCTCGGCGCCTCGGAGGTCCTGGACTACCGGGACCCCGACCTCTTCCGGCACATCCGGGCCGCCACGCCGCAGGGCGTGGACCTCTACCTCGACACCGCGGGTGAGAACGATCTGGCGAACGCCGTCGGCCTCCTGGCCCGCCGCGGCAGGATCGTGCTGCTGGCCGGGGCCAGGTCCCGTCCTGTTCTGCCGGCCGGACCGCTCTACATGAACGACTGCTCGGTCGTCGGATTCGTCATCTCCCACGCGACCGCGGCGGAGCTGGCCGAGGTCGCCGTCACTGTCAACAGCTTCCTGAGCGATGCCCGCCTGCGCCCCCGCGCCATCGAGACGCTTCCGCTGAGCTCCGCCGCGGAGACCCACCGCCGGATGGAGGACGGCCGGCTCCACGGCAGAAGGGTCGTTCTCCGCCCGGACCACTGACAGCCTCCATAGCCGCGCCGCCCCCGGCACGGGTGACAGACTGAGGTGCGTGATGGACGGGGTGGCGGGGCGGAGTGAGGAAAAAATGCAGGTCGGAGCGGCACCTTGAGGATTCTGCACACATCGGACTGGCACCTCGGCCGCTCCTTCCACCGCGTCGGACTCCTCGACGCCCAGGCCGCGTACCTCGACCACCTGGTGGCGACCGTACGGGCCCACGAGGTGGACGCGGTCCTGGTGGCCGGAGACGTCTACGACAGGGCGGTGCCCCCGCTCGCCGCGGTGGAGCTCTTCGACCGTGCGCTGCACCGGCTCGCCGAAGCGGGCGTCGCGACGGTGATGATCTCGGGCAACCACGACTCGGCCCGCAGGCTCGGAGTGGGCGCGGGTCTCATCCGGCTGGCCGGAATACATCTGCGGACCGATCCGGCGGGCTGTGCCACTCCGGTGCTCCTCTCCGACCAGTACGGCGATGTGGCGCTCTACGGGCTGCCCTATCTGGAACCGGCCCTGGTCCGCGACGAGTTGAAGGCGGCCAGGGCGGGGCACGAAGCCGTACTGACCGCCGCGATGGACCGGGTGCGCGCGGACCTCGCAGGACGGGTCCCCGGCACCCGCTCCGTGGTCCTCGCCCATGCCTTCGTCGCCGGCGGAGAGCCCAGCGACAGCGAGCGCGACATCACCGTCGGCGGGGTGGCCGCCGTACCGGCCGGAGTCTTCTCCGGCGTCGACTATGTCGCCCTCGGCCATCTGCACGGCAGCCAGACGCTCACCGAGCGGGTCCGCTACTCGGGCTCCCCGCTCGCCTACTCCTTCTCCGAGGCCGCCCACCGCAAGACGATGTGGCTGATCGACCTCGGCCCCGCCGGAGAGATCGCAGCCGAGCGGATCGACTGCCCCGTCCCCCGGCGGCTCGCCAGGATCCGGGGCCGTCTCGACGCACTGCTGGAGGATCCGGCGCTGGAGCGGTACGAGGAGTCCTGGGTGGAGGCCACACTCACCGACCCGGTACGGCCCACCGAGCCGATGGCCAGGCTCGGCGCGCGCTTCCCGCACACGCTCAGCCTGGTCTTCGAGCCGGACCGGACCACCGGGGACCCGCTCGCCTCCTACGCCCAGCGCCTCAAGGGGCGCACCGACCAGCAGATCGCGGAGGACTTCGTGGCGCACGTACGGGGCGGCGCGGGGCCCGACGCGGCGGAGCGGGGCGTACTCTCCGGCGCCATCGACGACGTCCGGGTGGACGACGGGGCGAACGAGGTGGCGCGATGAGGCTGCACACCTTGCGCATCGCCGCCTTCGGCCCCTTCGCCGCACGCCAGGAAGTCGACTTCGACTCGCTCTCCGAAGCCGGGCTCTTCCTCCTCCACGGGCCGACCGGCGCCGGCAAGACGTCGGTCCTCGATGCCGTGTGTTACGCGCTCTACGGAGCGGTACCCGGCGCGAGGCAGGGGCCCGGGACCACCCTGCGCAGCGACCACGCCCCGGTCGACGAGCCCACCGAGATCTCGCTGGAACTGAGTGTCGGCGACCGCCGCCTGGAGGTCACCCGGCTGCCGGCGCAGCCGCGCCCCAAGAAGCGCGGCGAGGGCTTCGTCACGGAGAAGGCGCAGAGCAGACTGCGCGAGTACGACTCGCAGACCGGCAGCTGGCGGTCGCTGAGCAAGTCCCACCAGGAGATCGGCGAGGAGATCACCCAGCTCATCGGGATGAGCAGGGAACAGTTCTGCCAGGTGGTGCTGCTGCCCCAGGGCGACTTCGCCCGTTTCCTGCGGGCGGACGCCGAGGCGCGCGGAAAGCTGCTGGGCCGCCTCTTCGACACCCGGCGCTTCGCCGCCGTCGAGGAGCGCCTCGCCGTGCTGCGACGGGCGGCCGAGACACAGGTGCTCGCCGGTGACGAGCGGCTGCTGACCCTCGCGCACCGGATGGCCGAGGCCGCGGGCCCGGCCGCGGACGACTGGTCGCTGCCCGTCGACCGGCCGGGCGATCCCGGTCTCGCCGAGGCCGTACTGCAGTGGGCCGCGGTGGCCCGCTGCGGAGCCGGCGAACGGCTCGACATCGCGCGGGCGGCCCTGTCCGCAGCGGAGAGCCGGCAGGCCGCGGCCCGGACAAACCTGGAGGACCAGCGCGAACTGGCCAGGCTCCAGGAGCGGTTCGAGCAGACGCGACGCCGGACCGAAGAGCTGGCGAACCGCCGCGGCGAGCGCGAGGAGGTGCGCGCCAGGCTGGACCGGGCGCGCCGGGCCGAACGGGTCGGCGACGCGCTGACCCAGCGCGACGAAGCGGCCCAGGAGCACCGCGACGCGGCAGGTGCCCGGGAGCGCGCCCGGCGCGAACTGCCCGCCGAGCTGGCCGACGCGGGCGCCGACCAGCTCTCCGCGCTGGAGCGCAGGCTCCGCCAGGACCTCGGGGCGCTGGACGCGGCGCGGCGGGCCGAGCGGCGCAGCGCGGAGATCACCGCCGAGCGTGCGGGCCTGGACCGGCAGGCGCACGCCGACGACGAGCTGATCCGCGAGGCGGCCGGCTGGCTGACCGACTGGGACACCGTCCTGCGCCGCTGCCAGGACCGGATCGAGGCCGCACAGGAGGCCGCGACCCGTGCCGAGCAGCTGGCGGGACAGCTCGAACCGGCCCGCCGCCGGCTGGAGGCGGCACGCGCCCGCGACCGGCTCGCCACCGACGCGGCGGCAGCGGAGGGGCGGCTGAGCGCGGCGCGCGAGCGGGCGAACGCGGCGCACGAGACCTGGCTCGACCTGCGGGAGCGCCGGCTGCGCGGGGTCGCGGCCGAGCTGGCCGCCGGGCTGCGGGACGGCGAGCCCTGCGCGGTGTGCGGCGCGGCCGACCACCCGGCGCCCGCCATGCCCGGGGCCGGCCATGTGGACCACGCCGCGGAGGAGGCGGCGTACGAGACGCACACCCGCGCCGACGAGGACCGTGCCGAAGCGGAGCGCGCCCTCGGCGCCGTCCGCGAGGCGGTCGCTGAAGCGCGCGCGGGGGCGGGCAGCGCCACCACGGGTGAACTCGCCGAACTGGTCGGCCAGTTGCAGCGCGACCATGCCGAGGCCCACGGTACGGCCGCCGGGATGCACGCCGCCCGGGAGGAGCGCGCCCGCGCCGAGCGCGAACACGCCGGGCGGACCGCCGCCCAGCAGCAGGCCGAACGCCGCTCCGCCGCCCGGACCTCGCAGCGCGAGGCACTGGAGCGGGAGCAGTCCGCGATCGAGGAGGAGCTGGTGGGGGCGCGCGGCGGCGCGTGCAGCGTCGCCGAACACGCAACGCGGCTCGAACACCGGATGCGGTACCTGGACCGGGCGGCCGACGCGGTACACGCGGTCGACACCACCGCCCAGCGCCTCAAGGAGGCCGACGACCGGCTCGCCGACGCCGCCTTCCGGGCCGGCTTCGACACCCCGCAGGAGGCCGCCGCCGAACTGACCGACGACAGCGAACAGCGCCGCCTGCAGCAGCGCCTCGACGCCTGGCAGGCTGAGGAGGCCGCACTGGCCGAGCGCCTCGCCGAGCAGGACGCGGCCGACGCCGCCGGTCGCCCGCCGGCCGATCCCGGCGCGGCCCGGGCGGAGTTCGACACCGCGGAGCGCGCGTTCCTGGAGGCATCGTCCGTACTGGACGCCGCTGCCGAGCGCCGCATCGCGCTCCGGCGCCTCTCCGCGCAGGCCGCCGACGAGCTCGCCGGCCTCGGTCCGCTGCGCGCCGAGTACGACAGGGTGGCCCGCCTCGCCACGCTCACCGCGGGGACATCGGCCGACAACGAACGGAAGATGCGCCTGGAGTCGTACGTCCTGGCCGCCCGTCTGGAACAGGTCGCCGCGGCGGCCACCGTCCGGCTGCAGACCATGTCGGCCGGGCGCTACACCCTGGTCCACTCCGATGCCAGAGCGGGCGGCCGGGGCCGCTCCGGGCTCGGGCTGCACGTCCTGGACTCCTGGACGGGGCGGGAGCGCGACACCGCGACGCTGTCCGGAGGCGAGACGTTCTTCGCGTCACTGGCCCTCGCGCTGGGCCTGGCCGACGTGGTCACCGACGAAGCGGGCGGCATACGGCTGGACACGCTCTTCATCGATGAGGGCTTCGGAAGTCTGGACGACCAGACGCTGGACGATGTGCTCGACGTCCTGGACTCCCTGCGCGAACGGGACCGCAGCGTCGGCATCGTCAGCCATGTCGGCGACCTGCGCCGCCGGATCCCGGCCCAGCTGGAGGTCGTCAAGGAGCAGAGCGGATCGGCGGTCAGGCACCACGCGGCGGGCTCCTCCCGCTGAGCGGTGCCGGACCCGGCCGCCGGGCCCGCGCACCCGCGGGCCCGGCCACCGCCGTACCGCGCGGGGAGCACCCGCGCCGGCACCTGCCTCCCTACAGCTTCGAGATCTCGTCCACCAGATCGTCAAGACCCAGCGACCCCTGCGACAGCGCGGCCATGTGCCAGGCCTTCGCGTCGAAGGAGTCACCGTGCGCCTTGCGGGCGTTCTCCCGGCCCAGCAGCCAGGCGCGCTCGCCCAGCTTGTACCCGATGGCCTGGCCCGGCATCGACAGATAGCGGATGAGCTCGCTCTCCACGAAGTCCGCGGGCCGCCCGCTGTGGTTCCCGAAGAACTCCTGGGCCAGCTCCGGCGTCCAGCGCTCGCCCGGGTGGAACGGCGAATCGGCCGGAATCTCCAGTTCCAGGTGCATGCCGATGTCCACGATCACCCGGCAGGCACGCATCATCTGCGCGTCCAGATACCCGAGCCTGCGCTCCGCGTCCGGCAGGAAGCCCAGCTCGTCCATGAGGCGCTCGGCGTAGAGCGCCCAGCCCTCCGCGTTGGCGCTGACCATCCCGACACTCGCCTGGTAGCGGGAGAGCTGGTCCGAGACGTGCACCCACTGCGCCAACTGGAGATGGTGCCCGGGCACCCCCTCGTGGTACCAGGTGGAGACCAGGTCGTACACCGGGAAGCGGGTCTCGCCCATGGTCGGCAGCCAGGTACATCCGGGCCGCGAGAAGTCCTCGGACGGCGGTGTGTAGTACGGAGCGGCGGCGCCGCCGGGCGGTGCGATCCGGGACTCGACCTTCCGTACCCGCTCGGCGAGTTCGAAGTGGGTGCCGTCGAGCGAGTCCATCGCCTCCGACATCAGCCCCTGGAGCCACTTCTGGACCTCGTCCACGCCCTCGATGTGGGTGCCGTGCTCATCCAGGTGCGCCAGCGCCTCCCAGGGACTCGCCCCCGGCAGGATCTTCGCGGCCTCGGTCCTCATCTCGGCCAGCAGGCGGTGGTATTCGGACCAGCCGTACGCGTACGCCTCGTCCAGATCAAGGTCGGTGCCGTTGAAGTAGCGCGACCAGCGGGCGTACCGCTCGCGGCCGACCGTGTCCGGTGCGTCCTCGACCGCCGGCGCGTAGACATCGCGCATCCAGTCGCGCAGCGCGGCCACCGCACCGGTCGCGGAACGGGCCGCGGAGTCCAGCTCCTTGCGCAGAGAATCCGGGCCCGCGGCGGCGAACTCCTCGAACCAGCCGGTGCCTTCCCCGCCGGTACCGGCCCACTCCGTGAGCTGGCCGATGAACGTCTCGGTGGGGCGCGGGCCGCCGAGCAGCCCCCGTTCGAGCCCGAGGGCCAGGGACTCGCGGTACCCGTCGAGCGCGGCGGGCACGCCGCCGAGGCGCTCGGCCACGGCCGCCCAGTCCTCGTCGGTCTCGGTGGGCGTCACGGTGAACACCTCACGCACGGCATGAGCCGGGGAGTGGATGTTGCTGACGGCGCGCAGCGCCTCATCGGCCTCGTGCACGGCCAGTTCGGCGTTGAGCCGCTCGCGCAGCAGCCTGCCGCAGCGCCGCTCGGCATCGCTGTCCCCGCCCGGCCGGCGCTCCGCGGCGTCGAGTTCGGCCAGGGTCGTCCGCGCGAGCGCGGCGAGGGCGGCCTGCCCGGCGGGGGAGAAGTCGGGAAGGCCGCTGGAGCTCTCGCGCACTCCGAGATAGGTGCCGGTGATCGGGTCGAGAGCGATCAGGGAGTCGACATAGGCGTCGGCGACCTGACGGGGCAGTGGGCTGCTGAGAGTCTGTGACATGCGGACATCTTCGTACGGCGGGGAGTTCCGCGCCATCACTCTCCGCGTCATCACCCTCCGGGCCGTCTCTCTCTGGGCCCGTGCTCCCCGGGGCGCTCACCCCGGCGGCAGCAGCGGCCCGCAGTCCCACTGCTGGAAGATCAGCCGGGTCTCCACCCGGGCCACTTCGCGGTGGGCCGTGAACTCGTCCAGAACCAGCCGCTGCAGGTCCGCGGTGTCCGCCACCGCCACATGCACCAGGTAGTCGTCAGGACCCGCCAGATGGAAGAGGGCCCGTGACTCGGGCAGTCCGCGGATCCGCTCCACGAACGGGCCGACCAGCTCCCGGCGGTGCGGCCGTACCTGCACCGAGAGCAGCGCTTCGAGGCCCCGCCCCAGCTTCGCCGGGTCGAGCCGCAGCTGATGGCCCAGGACCACTCCGGAGCGGCGCAGCCGGGCCACCCGGTCGAGGCAGGTCGATGCGGCGACCCCGACCTCGGCAGCCAGCTCCCGGTAGGTCGTCCGGGCATCGTTCTGCAGGAGGCGGAGCAGATGCAGATCGACCGGGTCGAGTACGACAGATTCGGCCATCGGCCGAACGTAACACGGGCCATGGCCCCAACTGCCCGGCGGCTGTTCAGGATTTCCTCATGACATCCGATCCCCCGACCACATCCAGGGCCCTGGCCACCGAAGCGGTGCACGCCGGACGCGAAGACCTCGCCGGTCTCGGTCTGCACGCCGTCCCGATCGACCTGTCGACGACGTACCCCTCGTACGACAGCAGGCAGGAGGCGGCCAGGATCGACGAGTTCGCCGCCACCGGGGCCCGTCCGCAGGGGCCGCCGGTCTACGCCAGGCTCGACAACCCCACCACCGCGCGCTTCGAGACGGCGCTCGCCCGGCTGGAGGGGGCCGCGAGCGCGGTGGCCTTCGCCAGCGGAATGGCCGCGCTCACCGCGGTGCTGCTCGCCCGTTCGAGCCAGGGGCTGCGCCATGTCGTCGCGGTCCGCCCGCTGTACGGATGCAGCGATCATCTGCTCACCGCCGGGCTGCTCGGTACCGAGGTGACCTGGACCGACCCGGCGGGCGTCGCCGACGCGATCCGTCCGGAGACCGGCCTGGTGATGGTGGAGACCCCCGCCAACCCGACCCTCGCCGAGACCGACACCCGGGCGCTGGCGCACTCCTGCGGCTCGGTGCCGCTGCTCGTCGACAGCACCTTCGCGACCCCGGTCCTCCAGCGGCCGCTGGAGCACGGGGCGCGGATCGTCCTGCACAGTGCGACGAAGTATCTGGGCGGGCACGGCGATGTGCTGGCCGGTGTGGTGGCCTGCGACGAGGAGTTCGCACGGGTGCTGCGCCAGCTGCGGTTCGCGACCGGCGGCGTCCTGCACCCGCTGTCCGGATATCTGCTGCTGCGCGGGCTCTCGACCCTGCCGGTCAGGATGCGGGCCGCCGCAGGGACGGCCGCCGAGCTGGCCCGCAGACTGGCCGCCGACCCGAGGGTCGCGGCGGTCCACTATCCGAAGCTGGGCGGCGCCATGGTGGCCTTCGAGGTGCACGGCGATCCGCACCGGGTGATCGCGGACGTACGGCTGATCACCCCGGCCGTCAGCCTCGGCAGCGTCGACACCCTCATCCAGCACCCTGCCTCCATCAGCCACCGCATCGTGGCCGAGGGAGACCGGCGGTCCGCAGGTGTGAGCGAGCAGTTGCTGCGGATGTCGGTGGGGCTGGAGGACGTGGACGATCTCTGGGCGGACCTGGACGGGGCGCTCAGTGGCCGCTCTGCTCGCTCGGCCCGTACGGCAGTTCACGCGGGAGGCCGTACGGCAGATCGGGCGCCGGACGGGAGTGCGCGGGCGTCGTCGCCAGCCGTGCGGTGATGACCAGAGTGCCTTCCTCGATCTGGTAGTCGAGGGGCAGCCCGAGGCCGCGCATCGCCGCCACCATCCCGGTGTTGGACGCCTGCGTCACCGCGTACACGCTCTCGCACCCGGTCTCCTCGGCCAGCGCCAGCAGCCGGCCGAGCAGTTCGGAGCCGATGCCGCGGCGCTGCCAGGCATCCTCGACGAGCAGTGCGACCTCGGTCTCGTCACCGTCCCACAGGAGGTGGCCGAGGCCGACGATGCGCCCCGAAGCGGTCTGCACGGCGAGGGTGCGGCCGAAGCGGGGGCTCAGCAGATGGCCGAGATAGCGGTCAGCGTCGCCGACGGGGCCGTGGTACCGCAGGCCGAGGGTCCGGTCGGTGCACCGGTCGTGCATCGCCCTGGCCGCCTGCGCGTCGTCGGGACCGGCCCTGCGCACGGTGATCTCGTTGCCCTCGGGGAGGGTGAAGACTTCCCGGCGGCGGGGCATCCGCGGGCCGAGGCGCGCGTCGAGTTCGATGAGGGCCCTGGCGCGGGCGAACTCCGTCGGGGTGAACGGCAGATGGGGCCGCTCGACCGTGATCGTGCCGCCGGACGGGTCGCGCAGCCGCATCACCCGCTCCTCAAGAACGCCGTCCGCGGGCGTCGGCTCATCGGCGGATGCGCCCCCGACCGACACGGCGGGGAGCGAGTGAATGGTGCAGCGGCCGAGCAACTGGCGCAGTGCCAACGGGAGTTCGGCGGCGTCCAGGGCGGTGCGGGTGGCGAGGCCCAGCACCCGGGTCGGTGCGTCGACCAGGTCGTGGGCATCCGCGCGCTCGATCCATGTGTCGTGCCCGCCTGCCGCCGACACCTCGTGGCCGAGCTGCCGGGACTGGAAGGCGGCCGGGGCGCGGAGCAGGAACTCGTCGACCGTGCCGTCGGCGAGCGGGTGGGTCTGGAGCGTCAGGATGTCGACCTGGTGACGGGCCAGCGCCGTGCACAGCGCGGCCAGGCTGCCGGGCTCGTCCCGTACGGTCGTACGCATCCGCCACAGCACGGTCTCGGACCGCGCCACCCCGTCCGTGTCGCTGTTTTCGCTGCTGTGATCGCTGCCTGTGCCGCCGTGCACATGCTCGTCGTGGGGCGCGGCCGACGTGGCTGCTGTGCCGCGCGCGCCGGACTGTCCGGACGACTGCCCGGACGGTGGTGCGTGGCTGTGGCGCTGGGCCCACCAGAGGTGGAACGCCGCCGTGCCGCTGAGCGCCACGGCGGCGGCGACCAGGAGGAAGGGCCCGTCGGGCCCGTGCGCGACGAGATCGGCGACGGCGTCGGCGAGGGCGACGGCGGTGAACAGGGCGGCCAGTTCGATGAGGTCCCGGCGCCAGTGGTGCGGGCGACGGGCGCTCTTCGCGGGATTCACATCGGTCATGCCCTCACTGTGACCGAGCGGTGTTGCCTGATCACGAACACCCTGTGACTGATGGGTTAAGTGTGATTTTGGTTGATTGATAACTTTTTCCCGCCGGAAAAGACGCGAAGCGTCCCGCCCGGTGCCCCATGGTGATGCAGTTGCCATTGAACGTACCCCCTCACCCCAAGTGAACCGCCACGGGCCTCAATTGGTTCCTGCCAGCAGCCGGATACCGCGCTCGATCTCCGGCGGTGTCAGATGCGCGTATCCGAGCACCAGCCGTACGACGCCGTCCGGGGGGTGGGCGGTTCCGTAGTCGGACAGCGGACGCACCGCGGCACCCGCCCGGGCCGCCCGCTCCAGAAAGCGGTCCTGCGGGCCGTGAGACTCCGGCAGCCGCGCGATGACATGGAGTCCGGCGGCGATCCCGCTGACCGTGGCCCCCGGGATGTGCTCGTCGAGAGCCCGGACCAGGGCGTCCCGCCGCTCCCGGTAGACGCGCTGGCAGCGCCGCAACTGGCGGTCGTAGCCGCCGCCCCTGATGAATTCGGCCAGCAGCGCCTGGTCGATGGCGGGATTGCCGAGATCCATGGTGCGTTTACGCGCGACGATCTCGCCGGTCAGCCACTCCGGAGCGACCAGCCAGCCCAGTCGCAGGCCGGGCGCGAGGGACTTGCTCACCGAGCCGGTGTACGCGACACGTCCGGGATCGAGCCCCTGGAGCGCCCCGACCGGCGCGCGGTCGTAACGGAAGTCCCCGTCGTAGTCGTCCTCGACGACCAGCCCGTCCACCGAGCGTGCCCAGTCGAGGAGTTGGGAGCGCCGGGCCGGGGAGCAGGCGATACCGGTGGGGAACTGGTGCGCCGGGGTGGTGACCACGGCGCGCACTCCGCTCGCGGCGAGCGGGCCCGGAGCCGGCCCCTCCGCGTCGAGCGGCAGCGCCGCGGTGCGCAGCCCGGCCGCGGCGAAGAGGGTCGTGTGCTCGGGACTGCCGGGATCCTCGACACCGACGGTGCGCAGGCCGCGCGCGTGGAGCACCAGGCCGAGCAGGGTGGTCGCCTGCGCGACACCGGAACAGACCACGAGGCGCTCCGGATCCGCCACCACTCCGCGACGCCGGGTGAGCAGCTCCGCCAGCGCCCCGCGCAGCTCGGGAAGGCCACGCGGATCCGGGTAGCCGAGCGCGTGGTGCGGCAGCCTCGTCAGTACGGAGCGGTGGGCGGCGCTCCAGGCGGCGCGCGGGAAGAGCGAGAGATCGGGTGTCCCCGGGCGGAAGTCGACCTGTACGCCGGGCGCGCGCGGCGCCGGACCCCGTACACCGCCCGCCGACGGGCGAACGGCGCCGCCCACCCAGGTGCCCGCACCCCGGCCGGTGCGCAGATAGCCCTCAGCGGTCAGCTGCTCGTACGCCTCGGTGACCAGACCGCGCGACACACCGAGGTCGGCCGCGAGCGCACGGCTGGACGGCAGCCGGGTCCCGGCCGGCAGCCGCCCGGCCCGTACCGCGGCGCGCAGCGCCTCCTGCAACTCCCGGCCGCGGCGGCGGGGCAGCGCGGCCGCGACAGGCAGCAGCAGCTCCCAGGCCGGTGACCCGGCGGGACGCGCGGCCGTACCGGGCGGGGCGGAGTCCGGCGGATTGGTCCCCGATAGCGTCATACGAGTGGACCCTAATACGGGCCACCGGCCCCTCTAGCGTCGTCCGTATGACCTCAACTCCCGTACGGGGGGCGCTCCTCGCGGCGCTCGCCTGTGTCCTCGTCGGTGGCTCGTTCACGGCCAACAGTGTGCTCGGCGACTACCCGTACGCGGGCGGCCAGGCCCTGCGGTACGCGCTGGCCGCCCTGTTGCTCCTGCCGATGCTGGGGCGGGGCGGCGCGGTGCGGCTGCGCGCACTCGGCGCCGGACAGTGGGGGCGTCTCGCGCTGCTCGCCGCCGTCGGGATGGTCGGATTCAACCTGGCGGTGCTGGCCGCGGAACGGACCGCGGAGCCCGCCGTCCCCGGTGTCTTCGTCGGCTGCGCGCCGGTCGTCGTCGCGGTGCTCGTGCCGCTGGCCGGCGGGCGGCGGCCGGCCCGGCCGGTTCTCCTGGGCGCGCTGCTGGTGGCCGCGGGTGCCTTCGCGGTCCAGGGCTGGGGCCGCACCGACGCCATGGGGATCGGCTGCTCGGCGGGCGCACTCGCGGGCGAGGTGGGCTTCGCCGTCCTTGCCCCTCCGGTGCTGCGGCCCCTCGGCCCGAAGCTGCTGTCCGCCACGGTGTGCGCGGTGGCGGCCCTCGAATCGGCCGTGATCGGCATCGCCGTGGACGGACCCCGTTTCCTCCGGGCGCCGGACACCGCGGAGGCGCTGGCACTCGGCTGGCAGGCCGTCGTGGTCACCGTCATCGGGTTCGTCTGCTGGTACAGCGGGATGCAGCGGATCGGCGCCGAGCGGGCCACGCTGTTCTCTGGCCTGATCCCCGTGGCTGCCGCGCTGACCGCGCCTCTGGTCGGCGCCGGGGGCTACGGCGCGCCGCAGGCCGCGGGCAGCGCTCTGGTCGCGGTGGGGGTGACACTCGGGTCCCGGGCGGCCGGACGCCGCTCAGCGGCTGGTGTCGAGGATGACGCGGGCCACCAGGGCGGGGTCGTCACTCATCGGGACATGGCCGCAGCCGGGCAGTCGGACCAGCCGGGCGCCGGGGATGGTGTGCTTGGCGCGGATGCCCTGGCGCCGCAGCAGGATGCGGTCCTTCGTGCCCCACGCGACGGTGACGGGTACGGCGCTCACCTCGGAGGTGAAGAGTACGTCCCGGCCGGCGGCGAGGGTTTCGCCGAAGCCGGTCGCACCGCGCAGCGCCCGGGTCTCCGCGACGACGGCCTCCGGTGAACGGCGCCCCGGCCGGGCGTAGATGGTGCCGGTGAGGGCCGCCCGTCCGGCCGCCGAGCGCGACAGCCGCTCGACCACCGGGGGCGGCAGCAGCCGTGCACCGTGCCGCATCGCCGTCAGCGTCGAGAACGCGTAGCGCCGCTCGCCCGGCGTCCAGAACCCGGCCGGGGAGAGGGCGGTGACCGACCGTACGAGCTTCCTGCTGCCCAGCTCCAGCGCGAGCAGGCCGCCGAGCGAGTTCCCCGCCACATGGGGCCGTCCGGCGCCGAGCGCCTCGCACATCGCGCCGAGCAGCGGCACGACGGACGCGAGGTCGTACGGCACGCCGTCGGGCAGTGCGGGCGAGGCGCCGAACCCGGGCAGGTCCACGGCGATCACCTCACGCTCGGCGGCCAGGATGTGCACCACGGGATCCCACGCCTGCCGGTGGTGGCCGATACCGTGCAGCAGCAGGAGCGGGGCGCCGGATCCGGTGCGCTCGTACGCCACGTGGACCGGTTTCTGCCCCGTCGGAGTGTCGATCGTGAAGGAGACCTGGGCGGTCATGCTGCTGCTCCCTGGGGGCGGGGGTCCCTGAGGGCAGGAACCGGCTCTTGGACCGCCCGGCAATCGGAGGCAGTCTTAGACATTGCGTCAGTAACAATTACCCTTCAGTAGCTTGTACTTCAAGGGTCGGCGCGAAGTGGATCCGGCCCCTTCCGGCGATTCTTTCTGGACAGCGGAGGGCCGGTCGGCTGGGATGGGGGAGTGGCGACCGACACAGTGACCGACCTCTTCGAAGAACACCGCTCCGTGCTGACGGGTGTGGCGTACCGGATGCTCGGCCGGGTGGCCGATGCCGAGGACGTCGTGCAGGAGGCGTGGTTCCGGTGGTCGGCGGCCGACCGCGGGGATGTCCGCGAGCCACGTGCTTTCCTCGTCCGCATCACCACCCGGCTGGCGCTCGACCGGCTCAGGCACGTGCAGTCGAGGCGCGAGGCGTACGTGGGGCCGTGGCTGCCCGAGCCGCTCGCCACGGACTTCGGCGCGGCCGTTCCCGACACCGCGGAGCAGGCGCTGCTCGCCGAGTCCGTTTCGTTCGCCGTTCTGGTGGTGCTGGAATCGCTCTCCCCGCTGGAGCGTGCGGTGTTCGTACTGCGGGAGGCCTTCGGATTCCCGTACTCGGAGATCGCCGTCGTACTCGATCGCGGCGAGGCCGCCGTGCGCCAGCTCGCCGGGCGCGCCAGGCGCCATGTGGAGGAGCGCAAGCCGCGCTACGACGTCGATCCGGCCGAACGCCGCGATCTGACCGAACGGTTCCTGGCCGCGGCCTCGGGCGGGAACCTGGACGAGCTGCTGGCCCTGCTCACCCCCGGAGTGCGCCTGGTGGGGGACAGCGGCGGCAAGTCCAAGGCGCCGCTGCGCGTCATCGAGAGCGCGGACAAGGTGGGCCGCTTCCTGTTCGGGGTCGCGGAGAAGGGCATCGAGGGCGGCGAGTTCCGCATCAGGGAGCTCAACGGCGCCCCGGCGATCGTCGTCCTCGCGGGCGGCACGGTGGACACCGTGGTGCAGGCGGAGATCAAGGACGGCCGGATCGCCGAGATCTACATCGTGCGCAATCCTGACAAACTCCTCCTGCTCTCCGCGGAGTAGAGCCCGCCGGCCCCTCCGATCCGGGTGAGCCTGCCATGCGTGGCTGCCCGGTTGCCGCTGCTCGATAACTTTTCGTGAACGCTCAGCGTCATGGCGCGACTCCGCTCCGCTATCGGGCGAGGATTGGTCTTGACCAAGAAGGGGTGCCGTCCTACTCTCGCAGAGTTAGTGCAGGAACCTTTAATAAATAAGGGCACAGAAAAGCCGCCGGGGACACGGCGATTGCGGAGGATCAGGGTGGGGACCACGCAGCTGGAATCGGTGCCGGAGCCGAAGTACTGGCACCTCAAGAACGTGCTCACCGAGGCGCTGGACTCGGAATTCGCGGTCGGGGAGATCCTCCCCAACGAGCGTGAACTGGCCGCGCGCTTCGGTGTCGCGCGCGCCACGCTGCGTCAGGCGCTGGAACAGCTGGAGCTGGAAGGGCGTCTGCAGCGCCGCCGGGGGGTGGGCACCACGGTGGCCCCGCCGCGCGTCGGTGTCGATGTGTCGACTTCCCAGCAGACCTGGCCCGGTGCGTCGGACGACGCCTGGCAGCCCGTCGAGTGCGGCAGCGCCACCCCGCCGGCCGCCGTGGCCCGGCTGCTCGACGCGGACGGCGACGACGCGGTGCACACCGTACGCAGGATCCGGATGACGCAGGGGCAGTCCGTCGCCACGGAGCTGGTGTACGTACCGGTTGCCTCTGTGCCCGAACTGTCCGCCATAGAAGCCCCGTCGGGCCCGGCGCGTGCGCGCGCCGTCCTCCGTGAGCTCCAGCATCTCGACCTCGACGGCCAGGACCGCGCGGTCGAGCTCGGTTCGGCCCGCGCCGATGACGCCAGGGAACTCGACCGGCTGCCCGGTGCTCCGGTGCTCGTCGTCACCACCCGGTACATCGCGGGCGGCAGGACGGTCGCGGTGT
Organism: Streptomyces sp. NBC_00440; assembly: GCF_036014215.1. NCBI lineage: Bacteria > Bacillati > Actinomycetota > Actinomycetes > Kitasatosporales > Streptomycetaceae > Streptomyces > Streptomyces sp. NBC_00440. Next base: position 807,120 of record NZ_CP107921.1, on the reverse strand, counting down.
CGGTGGCCACCTACCGGGCGGACACCTGCCGGCTCACCTTCGGCGACTCGGGCGACGTGGAGATCAGCGACCAGCTGCCGGGCGGCAAGAAGGCCTCCTGACACCCGGACGTCCACGGGTTGTTCAACACCACGGTGTGACGGCCCGCCGCTGCACCCGGCGCTCAGCGGCGGGCCGTCACCGTGCCCTCCACGGCGAAGAGCTCCTCCTCCACGTGGTCGAGCGCCAGCCGCAGTGCACCGGTCGCCACCGCGGCCTCACCGAGCACCGACAGCGCGACCCGGGGCGGGCGCAGGCAGTAGCGCGCCAACTCGCCCCGCAGCGGCTCCAGTACGCCGTCCAGTCCGGCCGCCCAGCCGCCGATCACCACCAGCTCCGGGTCGAGTGCCAGCACCAGCGCTGCGACGTCGTGCACCAGCCGCTGAATGAACCGCTCCACGGCGGCCCGGGCCCGGGTGTCGCCCTCCTTGGCATGGGAGAAGACCTCGGCGACCGCGTGCTCGTCCAGCGGATGGAGCGGCTCGTCGGTCGTGGAGAGCAGCTTCTCGGGTGTGACTCCACGGCCCAGCAGATGCAGCGCGCCGATCTCGCCCGCCGCGCCGCCGAAACCGCGGTGCAGCCGCCCGCCGATCAGCGATCCGGCACCGGGGCTCAGGCCGGCGAGCACGAAGACGATGTCGTCGGAATCGGTCGCGGCGCCCTTCCAGTGCTCGGCCACGGCTGCCGCGTTGGCGTCGTTCTCGACCAGGACCGGGCAGCGGAACGACCGCCGCAGCCGCTCGCCCAGTGCGAGCCCGGTCCACTCGGGAAGCGCGGTGCCCAGCCGGACCGTGCCGTCGGCCTCCACGATTCCGGGGCTGCCGACCCCGACCGCCCGCAGCGTGCTGCGCGCGACTCCGGCCCGCCGCAGCACATCGGCCACCGTGCTCCGGACCCGCTCCAGCCGCTCGTCCGCGGACGCCGCCTCCGGCACGTCGCGGGAACCGGAGCCGATGATCTCTCCGTCGAGGCCGGAGAGCAGGGCGGCGACCCGGTGCGGCCCGATCTCGATCCCCAGCAGATGCCCGGCCTCCGCACGGAAACGGAACCGCCGCGCCGGCCGCCCCTGGCGCCGGGTCCCGCCCTCCGCCTCGGGTGCGTCCTCGACGACGAGCCCGGCCGCCATCAGGCCTTCGATCACGCCTTCGACCGTCGGCCGCGAAAGGCCGGTGATACGGGTGAGATCCGTCAGGGTCGGGAACACCTCGCCGCGCAGTGCGTGCAGCACCACTGAGGAGTTGATCCGTCGCAGCAACGAGGGATCCCCGCCGGTCAGCTGCCCCAACGTCTGTCCTCCCAGCTCAGCTCATGCGTGTGTGCCCGGATGGTACCGGGTGACAGGTCGGGCGGCGAGTGGCTGCCGGAACGACTGCGGGTCAGGCGGGCGCGACGAACCCCGACTCGTACGCGGCAATCACCGCTTGCGTACGGTCCCGGGCCCCCAACTTCGCCAGCACAGCGCTGACGTGGGACTTCACCGTTTCGATCCCGATGACGAGCCGGCCCGCGATCTCCGCGTTCGACAGACCGCGCGCCATCAGCCGGAGCACTGCGGCTTCCCGTTCGGTCAGAGCCGCCCGGTCCAGTGCTTCTCGCGCCGCGCTGTTGCCGTACTCGGCCGCGAGGGCTCGGACCGCGGCCGGGAACAGCAGAGACTCGCCCTCGGCGATCAGCCGTACCGCGTGGACGATCTCGGCGGGCCGGGCCCGCTTCAGCAGAAACCCGTCCGCACCCGCGCGCAGTGCCTGATAGACGTACTCGTCGTTCTCGAAGGTCGTCACGACCAGGATCTTCGGCGGCGGCTGAAAGGCCCGCAGCACTGCCCGGGTGGCCGCGATGCCGTCGAGCAGGGGCATCCGCACATCCATGGCCACCACGTCAGGGCGCAACTGGCGTACCAGCGGGACCACGGCCGCACCGTCAGCGGCCTCGCCCACCACCTGAATGTCGCCCTGGGCCTCAAGTACGGCGCGCAGGCCGGCACGTACGAGAGGTTCGTCGTCGACAAGCAGCACAGAGATCGGCACCCCGTCAGCCTAGGCCGTCGAGCGGCAACCGCGCATATACTCTCCAATCACCCCGGTGCGGACCCGTCTCCGCCGTACCACCGAGCAGCGCCGCGCGCTCCCGTATGCCACGCAACCCGCTCCCGCCACTGGACCGACCGGTCGAACCGTTCAGCGGATTGGTCACCTCCAGGCTGAGCTGCCCGGCAACGACAGAGATCCGTACCCGCACCGGCACGGGTCCGGAGTGGCGCAGCACGTTGGTCAACGCCTCCTGCAGCATGCGATATCCCTCGCGTGAGATCGGACCGGGTACCAGCTCCACCGGACCACTCACCTCGGCATCCACTTTCGCGCCCGAACTGCGCGCCGACTCCAGAAGCCGGTCGGCCTCGCTGAGCGACGGGCGCTGCCCCAGTGGGGTCGCCGACTCGCGCAGGATGAGCAGCACCCGCTCCAGATCTTCCAGTGCCTCCCGTCCCGTCTCCTCGATGGCGGCCAGTGCCCGGTCGGTGAAGGCGGGGTCGTTCGCGGCCCGCGCCGCACCCGCCTGCACCACGGCCACGGTGAGGGCGTGACCGATGGAGTCGTGCAACTCCCTTGCGATGCGGTTGCGTTCGAGGAGTTGCTCCGTACGCTCCTCCAGCGCGGTCAGCCGCTGCCCCTGAGAAGGGCCGAGCAGCAGACGGGCGACGATTGTGGTCAGTGTGCCGGAGGCGACCACGCAGACCGGTATCGCCACGATCGGCAGTGGTGCGAGAACGGAGGACCACCAGGGCGCGGCATCGAAGAGCCTGCGGGCGAGGAAGAGCAACTGCACGGGAGCAATCGCGCCCAGGACGCTGGAGGCCAGCCGCGCTTCGAGCCACAGCACGGTACGCCAGCGGTCCGCCCAGGTCAGAGACGGGGCAACCGAGATGGATGCTTCGGGCCGCCCCCGTTCGTCAGGCGTGAGCAGCAACTGGGCCTGGAGCGCCTCCTCCAGCCGGACGCCAGGGATCAGCCCGAGCGGAATGACCAGGAATACCGGCAGGTAGAAGTCCTTGATGTCGATGAACAGCCACACGGCGACGAACGCGAGTGGGACGCAGGCATGCAGCCACCGCGTGTAGGTGACTGGGCGCAGCAGCGGTCGAATGAGGCGGAACATGCCGTAATCGTGCCAGCCGGTCACGCCCCGGGGGCTCCCCCGCACGGGGGATCCGGTCCCCCCGGACGGGGGAAGTCACGGACGGTGGGTCACCGGCACGGTGGAGGCATGACCAGTATCGAAGTCTGCGAACTCACCAAGGATTACGGTGCGAACAGGGCAGTGGACAGGCTCTCGTTCACCGTCCTGCCCGGCAGGGTCACCGGCTTCCTGGGGCCCAACGGCGCGGGCAAGTCCACAACCATGCGGCTCGTCCTCGGCCTCGACCGCCCTACCTCAGGCACTGCCACCATCGGTGGCCGGCGCTATGCGGAAACCGCAGAGCCGCTGCGGCTGGCGGGCGCGCTCCTCGATGCGAATGCCGCGCACGGCGCGCGCACCGCACGCGATCACCTGCTGACTCTGGCCGCCGCCCACCGCATGGGGCGAAGGCGGGTGGACGAAGCGCTGGAGGAGGTGGGTATCGCGAACGTCGCTGTGCAGCGGATCAGGACGTTCTCGCTGGGCATGCGGCAGCGGTTGGGCATAGCCGCTGCTCTGCTGGGGGACCCGTCCGTACTGATGCTGGACGAACCGTCGAACGGCCTGGATCCCGAGGGGATCATCTGGATACGGGAGCTGATGCGCCGCCTCGCCGCGGAGGGCAGGACTGTGCTGGTGTCCAGCCATCTCATGAACGAGACAGCTTCGTTCGCGGACCATCTCGTGGTCCTGGGCAAGGGCCGGCTTCTCGCGGACACCCCGATGCAGGAATTCATCGACTCGCGGATCCGGCCACGGGTTCGGCTGCGGAGCACCAGTGCCGAGCGACTGCGATCCCTGCTGCTCCGCAAGGGCCTCACCCCGGCAGAACGTGATGACGGCAGCTGGGTCGTCGAGGGTGTGAGTGCCGGGGACATCGGTCGTGTCGCGGCCGAGGAGGGCATCACGATTCTTGAACTCGCCGCAGAGCAAGCCACGTTGGAGGAGGCATATCTCGACCTCACCGTCGGCGAGACGCAATTCCCGGCTCGCCCCGCGTCTCTCACTCCGGGGGTATGAGTCATGACCTTCTCCGCCGTGCTCCACGCGGAATGGATCAAGATCCGCTCGGTGCGCGCCCTGGGAGGTGCGATACTGGCCGTCTTCTTCGCCACGGTAGCCTTCTCGCTCCTCGGTAGTGCCACCATCGGGCACGAGGACGCGGGCAAGCCTGGCTTCGATCCCGTCCTCACCTTGTTCTTCGGCCTCAACTTCGGTCAGATCGCCGCCATCTGCTTCGGGGCTACAGCTGTCACCAGTGAGTACGGAAGCGGCGCCATCCGTACCTCGCTCATCGCCGTGCCCCGCAGAGGCCTCTTCTACGCGGCGAAACTCTCCGTCATCGGCGGACTTGCCTGTGCGGTCGGCCTGATGACCGGCCTTGCCTGCTTCCTCGGAGGACAGGCTCTCATCGGTGCTCCCGGTGGCGGAATCGGTGAGCCCGGGGGGCTGCGCGCCGCAGTGGGCTGTGCCCTGTATCTGACACTGATCACGCTGTTCGCCGCAGGCCTGGCGGCGGTGCTTCGGAGCGGCCCCGCCGTCATGGGGATCCTCATACCCTTTCTGCTTCTGGTGTCGTTCGTGATCGGTGACGTGAATCACGGCGCGGGTCTCGCCGACTTCCTGCCGGACCGGGCCGGGCAGCAGGTCCTGCTCCAGCACTCGACCGGATCGCTGGGGCCGTGGAGCGGACTCGCTGTCACCGCGGGCTGGGCGGCTGCCGCGGTGGGTGCAGGCTGGGCGGCGTTGTGCCGGCGTGACGTCTGACGGCCCCGGCGGTCAACTGTCAGTGGTGGAAGGTTTACTGAGGGGATGACCACCGCTCAGTACGTCGCCACCATCGACCGGCTGCGGACCCGTGCGTTCCCCGCCCGGCGCGGGTGGTCGGACACCGGACCGGGCGGGCCCGGGTACCACCTCGCGGCTCTGATCACCCGCGACACGCTCCTGGGCGCCGAGGACGACGCCGCTCCGACGGGGGAGGCCGAAGACCAGCTCGGGGCCGAGTACGAGGCCCTGGTGGCCGTGCTCGACGCGCGGTGGGGCGAGGCGCAGACGTTCAGCCTCTGGAGCATGCTGACCCGGCGTATGGAGGGGGAGGAGATACCGGAGCCCTGGGACGAGTTGTGCACCACCGCACCGTCCCTCCACCTCTGGAGGGCTGAGGGGCGCTGGATCGCCATCGGGGCCGTACGGGAGAGCCAGGAGCAGGGCGCACGGTTGATGGTGGCGGTTACCGACGTGGATCCGCCGTAGCCTGCGGCCCCAGCTGCGGGGTTCTGCCGGTGGGGGACCGCCGGTGAGCCGGCTGCTCCGGTGTGCTGGGTCGCTGCCCGGTCAGGGTGCGGACCGGGGTGTCGTCCGGACTGCTTCGCGCAGTCTGCCGTACTCCTCGGCCATCGTTGCCGCGGTCCAGTGGGCGTTGAGACCGCTCGGGTTGGGCAGTGCCCAGATCCGGGTGGAGCCGATGGTCCGGGTCTGCGGACCTATCCGGGCCTTGGGCTCGTGGAACGCCGTGCGGTAGGCGGTGACTCCCACGACGGCGAGCCAACGCGGCTTGAGCTTCTCCACCTTGGCCGTCAGGATGCGTCCGCCCTCGCGGTACTCCTCGGCGCTCAGCTCATCGGCGCGGGCCGAGGCCCGTGCCACCACATTGGTGATGCCGAGGCCGAGGCCGAGCAGGTCGTCCTGTTCCGAAGGGGCCAGCCTGCGGGGCGTGAATCCTGACAGGTGGAGCACCGGCCAGAAACGGTTGCCCGGCCGGGCGAAGTGGTGGCCGGTCGCGGCCGTCATCAGGCCGGGGTTGATCCCGCAGAACAGGACGCTCAAGCCCTCCGCGACCACATCGGGGACGATGCGGTCGCGGGCGGCTTCGAGCTCTTCGGGCTTCATCAGCGGACCAGCGCGCGGATCAGAGGATCGAGCCGGGGGCGTAGGCGGCGGCCTCCGGGTGCTGCTTGGAGACCTCCTCGATCCGCGAGACCACCGCGGCCACCTGGGCGCCCGCGGCGCCGGTGAAGGAGAGCTTGTCCGCCATCAGCGAGTCCAGCTGCGCCCGGTCGAGAGGCATCCGCTCGTCGGCCGCCAGCTTGTCCAGCAGCTCGTTGCGCTCAGCGCCCTGCTCGCGCATGGCGAGCGCGGACGCGACCGCGTGCTCCTTGATGACCTCGTGCGCCACCTCACGGCCGACACCCGCCCGTACGGCGCCCATCAGCACCTTGGTGGTGGCAAGGAACGGCAGATAGCGGTCCAGCTCCCGGGCGACCACCGCCGGGAACGCGCCGAACTCGTCGAGCACCGTCAGGAAGGTCTCCAGCAGCCCGTCGAAGGCGAAGAACGCGTCGGGCAGGGCGACGCGGCGGACGACCGAGCACGACACGTCGCCCTCGTTCCACTGGTCACCGGCCAGTTCGCCGGTCATCGACGCGTAACCGCGCAGGATCACCATCAGACCGTTGACGCGCTCGCAGGAACGGGTGTTCATCTTGTGCGGCATCGCGGACGAGCCGACCTGCCCCGGCTTGAACCCCTCCGTCACCAGCTCGTGCCCGGCCATCAGCCGGATCGTCTTGGCCAGCGACGAGGGCGCGCCCGCCAGCTGCACGAGCGCGGTCACCACCTCGTAGTCGATCGAGCGGGGGTACACCTGGCCGACCGATGTGAAGGCGTGCGCGAAGCCGAGGTGCCCCGCGATCCGCTGCTCCAGCTCGGCCAGCTTCGATTCGTCACCGCCCAGCAGGTCGAGCATGTCCTGTGCGGTACCGACCGGGCCCTTGATCCCGCGCAGCGGGTAACGCCCCAGCAGGTCCTCAAGACGTCCGTACGCCGCCAGCAGTTCGTCGGCGGTCGTCGCGAAGCGCTTGCCGAGCGTCGTCGCCTGCGCGGCCACATTGTGCGAACGCCCGGCCATCACCAGCTCGGCGTGCTCACCGGCCAGCCTGCCGAGGCGCGCGAGCACGGCGACGGTGCGGTCCCGCATCAGTTCGAGCGAGAGCCGGATCTGGAGCTGCTCCACGTTCTCGGTGAGGTCGCGCGAGGTCATGCCCTTGTGGATCTGCTCATGCCCCGCCAGGGCGTTGAACTCCTCGATCCGCGCCTTCACGTCGTGCCGGGTGACTTTCTCCCGCTCGGCGATCGACGCCAGGTCCACCTGGTCGAGCACCCGCTCGTAGTCGGCGACCGCGGTCCCGGGCACCTCGATCCCGAGGTCCTGCTGGGCACGCAGCACGGCCAGCCAGAGCTGGCGCTCCAGCCTGACCTTCTGCTCGGGGGACCAGAGGACAGCGAGCTCCGTGGAGGCGTAGCGGCCGGCCAGAACGTTGGGGATGCGAGGCTTTGCAGTCACGTGAAGTGATTCTACTGGCGGTTCCTGCAGGTCCGTGCCCCGGATCTCTTTGTGGGTTGCTACGGCGTTCGGCTCGGGCTACCGCGTTCGAATATGCGTTCGGGTACGCTCTGCTGTATGGCTGTCCACCTGCAGAGTTCCCTCTTCGACCAGGGTGATGCGACCGGTCTGCGCCCGCTGGCCGGAGTCCACCGCAGCCACCTGGGGCAGGGCGCCTGGATCGATGTGCTGCCGCAGTGGCTCGCCGGGGCGGACGCGCTCTTTGACGTACTGGTGCGGGACGTCCCCTGGCACGCGGAACAGCGCGTCATGTACGAGCGGGTGGTGGAGGTGCCGAGACTGCTGTCGTTCTTCCGCGCGGACGACCCTCTGCCGCACCCGGTGCTCGACGAGGCCCGTGACGCACTCGGGGCGCATTACGCGGAGGAGCTCGGCGAGCCCTTCACGACCGCCGGACTGTGCTTCTACCGCGACGGACGGGACGGCGTCGCCTGGCACGGGGACACCATCGGCCGGGGCAGCAGGGAGGACACGATGGTCGCGATCCTCTCGCTCGGCGCTCCCCGGACCCTGACGCTCCGGCCGCGCGGTGGAGGCGGCACCGTCCGCACCCCGCTCGGGCACGGCGACCTCATCGTGATGGGCGGCAGCTGCCAGCGCACCTGGGAGCACGCCATTCTCAAGACGGCCAGGCCCGTGGGGCCGCGCATCAGCGTCCAGTTCCGCCCGCACGGGGTGCGCTGAGCCGCGCGCCGACGAGCGGACGGAGGCCTCCGCGCCCGCCCGGACCGCGCCCGCCCGGACCGTGCCCGTCCCAGCCCGCGCCCGCCCGGACCGCGCCCGCCCGGACCGTGCCCGTCCCAGCCCGCGCCCGCCCGGACTGTGCCCCTCCCGGTCCCGGCCCGATCCGCACCGGGACGACGCGGTGGAAAACGGGTACGGATTCTCCGCCTTCGCCCAGCTTCTTCCACCGGCCCGGAGCCCCGCCATGCTGCTTCATGAACTCGCCGCCACCTCCCGCGCTGTCGGTTCGGAATCCGCCAGGAACGCGAAGACCGCCCTGCTGGCCGAGTACCTCGGAAGCCTCGGACCGGACGATCTGCCCGCGGCGGTGGCGCTGCTCTCCGGCGAGTCCCGGCGGATGCGGATCGGGGTCGGCCCCGCGGCTCTGCGCGACCTTCCGGAACCCGCTGCTGATCCGTCGCTCGGTGTGCGGGAGACGCAGGACATCCTGGCCGCGCTGGCCGGCGTGCACGGCCCCGGTTCGCGTGACGAACGGAGCGCCCTGCTCCACGGGCTGTTCTCCCGGGCCACCGCGTCCGAGCAGTCCTTTCTCGGCGCCGTCCTCGTCGGCGAACTGCGGCAGGGCGCACTCGACTCCGTGGTCGCGGACGCGGTGGCGAAGGCCGCAGGGGTGGCGTCGGCGGACGTCAGGCGGGCCCTGATGTTCCGCGGCTCCGCCCGTGCCGTGGCGGCTGCTGCCCTGTCGGGCGGGCAGGAGGCGCTGCGGGCCTTCGGCCTGGAACTGGGCAGGCCGGTGCGGCCGATGCTCGCCGCGGGGGCGCCCGATGTGGCCGCGGCCCTGGAACGGATCGCGCCCGCCGCTCTGGAGTGGAAGCTGGACGGGATCCGGGTCCAGGTCCACCGGAACGGCGCCGAAGTGGCCGTCTTCACCCGGAGCCTGGACGACATCACCTCGCGGGTGCCCGAAGTGGTCGAGGCGGCGAGGGAGTTGCCCGTCCGCTCGGCGGTGCTCGACGGGGAGGCGCTCGCGGTGGGACCGGACGGACGCCCCATGCCGTTCCAGGTGACGGCCGCCCGTACCGCGTCCCGGCAGGATCCGGCCCGGCTGCGTGCCGAAGTGCCATTGCGCGTGTACTTCTTCGACCTGCTGCACCGCGACGGCGCCGACCTCATCGACCTGCCCGCACGGACCCGCTGGGAGGCACTGGACGCGGTGGTGCCCGTGGAACTGCGCGTTCCGCGTACGGTCACCGGCGAGCCGGCCGAGGCGGAGCGGTTCTTCGCGGACGCCGTCGCGCAGGGGCAGGAAGGCGTGGTGGTGAAGGACCCCGCAGCGCCGTACGCGGCGGGGCGCCGCGGAGCCGGCTGGATCAAGGTGAAGCCCCGGCTCACGCTTGACCTGGTCGTGACGGCGGCGGAGTGGGGGCACGGCAGGCGGCAGGGCGTGCTCAGCAATCTCCATCTCGCCGCTCGCGGGGAGGCGGGGGATCCCGGTCCGTGGGTGATGCTGGGCAAGACCTTCAAGGGCCTCACCGATGAACTGCTGGCCTGGCAGACCCGCGAACTGCTGGCGCGCGAGGTGAGCCGGGACGAATACGTCGTACGGGTAAGGCCCGAACTGGTGGTGGAGGTGGCCTTCGACGGGCTGCAGCGCAGCACCCGCTATCCGGCCGGTCTCGCCCTGCGCTTCGCACGCGTCCTGCGATACCGCGAGGACAAGGGCCCCGCCGACGCGGACACCGTTGCCGCGGTCCGCGCACTCGCCCCGGTCGCCCTGCGATCCACGTGACCCCGCGTGCGGCACAACGACACCCCCGCACCTACGGCACCCCGGCACCCCCGCCCCTACGGCGCCTACGACACGTCCGGCGCGGCCTCCAGCCGCCGCCAGCCGGTCACCGGGCCGGGGGCTCCGTCCTCAGCGGGCGTGATCCAGAACGCCCTTCCGGTGTCGGGGCAGAACTGGGCGCCGCTGCGCCCGTCACCCGATGAACGTCCCGTCAGCCGCCGCCCGATCCACGGCACCAGATGCTCGCGCGCGAACCGGAGGTCACTGCTCCGCCGCGCAATCCACCGGGCCGCCGCAGCCGGGGGCAGCGGCGCCCGCCAGTCGTCCTCGGCCGCCAGCCCCAGCGTCTGCCACACCGCCTCGGCCACCCGGTGGTGGCCCTCGGCCGTCAGATGCAGCCGGTCCACGCCCCACAGCCGCTGATCCCCGAGCACCGGAGCGCCGTAGAGGTCGACGACCAGCGCGCCGTGCCGTGCGGCCAGGTCGTCGATGAAGGTGAACAGCTCCTCCATGCGCGGGCGGAAGCGTTCCATCACCGGTCCGTTCCGGCCCGGGCTGCGCATCAGTACCAGCTGTCCGCAGGCGGGAGCCAGCCGTCCTGCCGCCTCCTCCAGCCGCCCGCGCACCATCCCCATGTCGCACTTGGGGCGCAGGGTGTCGTTGAGCCCGCCGACCAGCGTCACCACATCGGGCCGGAGCTCCGCCGCCGCTTCGACCTGTTCGTCGGCGATCTGGCCGATCAGCTTTCCGCGTACGGCGAGATTCGCGTACCGGAAGCCGGGGGCCCGTGTCGCCAGGCGGGCCGCGAGCAGATCGGCCCAGCCGCGGTATGAGCCGTCGGGCAGGCCGTCCGACATTCCCTCGGTGAAGGAGTCGCCGACCGCGACCAGACTGGTGTAGGAGGCATTCAATTTCATCGCCGGGCGATCCTACCGTGACGTGCCGCTGCCGCCCCGGGGGTCTCCGGGGAGACAGCGGCGCGTGGTCAGTCGCCGGTTCCGGCCGGCGCCGTCGGCCGCCCGACCAGTTCCCGCAGCACGTCCTCCATCGTCACCAGACCGGCGAGTGTGCCGTCGTCGCCCATCACCGCCGCCAGATGCGTACGGCTGCGGCGCATCGCCGTCAGTACGTCGTCCAGCGGGCTGGCCGCACGCACCCGGGCGATGGCTCGCATCGCGGAGACCGTGAACGGCAGATCGCGCGGCAGTGCGTCCAGCGCGTCCTTGACGTGCAGATAGCCCAGAATCCGCCGGTCGTCGTCCACCACGGGAAAGCGTGAGAAGCCGGATTCGACCGACAGCTGCTCCAGCTTCTCCGGAGTCGTTCCGAGGCGCGCGTACACCACCTGCTCCAGCGGTACGACCACATCGCGCACCGGCCTCCGGCCCAGCTCCAGGGCGTCGTGCAGCCGCTCGCTCGCCCGGTCGTCGAGGAGTCCGGCCGCCGAGGCGTCGGTCACCAGACGGGCCAGCTCGTCGTCCGTGAAGGTCGCCGCGACCTCGCTCTTCGCCTCCACCCGCAACAGCTTCAGTAGTCCGTTGGCGAAGGAGTTGATCGCGAAGATCACCGGACGCAGCGCACGCGCCAGGGCGACCAGCGGAGGGCCGAGCAGCAGAGCCGCCCGTACCGGCCCGGCCAGGGCGATGTTCTTCGGAACCATCTCGCCGAAGAGCATGTGCAGATACGTGGCCACGACGAGGCTGATGACGAAGGAGAGCGGGTGGATCAGTCCGCCGGGCATCCCGACGGTGTGGAAGACCGGCTCCAGCAGATGGGCGATGGCCGGCTCCGCGACCACACCGAGCACCAGCGTGCAGAGCGTGATGCCGAGCTGCGCCGCCGCCATCAGCGCTGCCAGATGCTCCAGCCCCCACAGCACACTCCGCGCCCGCCGGTCGCCCTCCTCGGCGGCCGGTTCGATCTGGCTTCGGCGGACGGAGATCAAGGCGAACTCGCCACCGACGAAGAAGGCGTTGACGACCAGCGTCAGCAGCCCGATGAACAGTTGGACCACAGTCATCGCGAGCCCTCTTTGCCGTTCTTGCCGTCGTTCTTTCCGTCGTTCTTGCTGTCTGTCCTGCCGTCTGTGCCGTCGTCGTCGCCGTCGGCCGCCACCGGTGCGTGCAGCAGCAGCCGGGCGGCGCGCCGCCCGGTCGCGTCCACCACATCGATCCGCCAGCCGGCCACTTCGACGGTGTCGCCCTCGGCCGGGATACGCCCCAGCTCGGTGGCGACCAGACCCGCCAGGGTCTCGTACGGGCCTTCGGCCACCCGCATGCCGATCGACTCCAGCTGGTCGGTCCTGGCGGCCCCGTCCACCGAGTAGACCGGCCGGCCGTCCGCGTCCTCGCCCGCGCCGGCGAGGTCGGGCGTCTCGTGCGGGTCGTGCTCGTCGCGCACTTCGCCGACGACCTCCTCGACGATGTCCTCCAGCGTGACGACGCCGGCCGTGCCGCCGTACTCGTCGATCACCACGGACATCGTGCGCTTGCCGTACATCCGGTCGAGCAGCCGGTCCACCGTCAGCGTCTCGGGTACGAGCAGGGGCTCGCGGAGCAGCTCGGAGACGGGGAATCGCGGCCTGCGCTCCGCCGGGAGCGCCAGCACGTCCTTGATGTCGGCGACGCCGACGACCTGGTCGAGGCTGCCCCGGTAGACCGGGAAGCGCGACAGGCCGGTGGCGCGGGTGGCATTGGCGACGTCCTCCGCGCTGGCCTGCACATCGAGCGCCACCACCTGGACCCTGGGGGTCATCACGTTCTCGGCGGTCAGATCCGCCAGGTTGAGCGTGCGGACGAACCGCTCGGCGGTGTCCTCCTCCAGCGCGCCCGCCTTGGCCGAGTGCCGGGCCAGCGCGACCAGCTCCTGGGGCGAGCGGGCCGAGGCCAGCTCCTCCGTCGGTTCCATGCCGAGCCGGCGCAGCAGCCGGTTGGCGGTGTTGTTGAGATGGCTGATCAGCGGGCGGAAGACGGCGCTGAAGTACCGCTGGGGGGTGGCCACCACCTTGGCCACGGCCAGCGGGGAGGAGATCGCCCAGTTCTTCGGTACCAGCTCACCGACCACCATCAGGAAGACGGTGGAGAGGGCGGTACCGATCACCAGGCCCACCGATGAGGCCGCACCGGACGGGAGGCCCACCGACTCGATGGGCCCGCGCAGCAGCTTCCCGATCGAGGGCTCGGCGAGCATACCGATGACCAGGTTGGTGACGGTGATACCGAGCTGGGCGCCCGACAGCTGGAAGGTGAGGCCGCGTACCGCCCGCAGCGCGCTCGCCGCGCCGCGCTCCCCCCGTTCTGCGGCCGCTTCGAGCTCGCTGCGCTCGACGGTCGTGAGCGAGAACTCCGCCGCCACGAAGGCCGAGCAGGCCAGCGAGAGCAGCAGTGCCACGATGAGCAGAAGCACTTCGGTCATCGGTTCACCTCCGTCCCATGATCGGCCAGGGAGTGGAGGAACGCGCGATGTCGGCTACTGGGACGTCGGGTACTGGGGGGCTCGCCCATGGGCGGACGCTCACACCTTTCGGTCGGTGGTACGGCGGACAACCAGCGTAAAGGAAAGGCAAAGAGCCGGCCGCTCCGAGTCCGGCCGGCCGCTCCCGCCCCTGCTTGCTCCGGTGCCCGGTCCGGCGGATCGCAACCGTCCGGCGGTCCTGTCCGTGGCTACAGCGGCTTGACCCACCGTCGCCAGTGGTCCTCGCGATGGTAGCCAGCCGCCGCCCAGGTGCGGTGGGCCCGTTCGTTGTCCTCCAGGACCATGGCGTCGCCCCGCCGCCCGCCCACGGCGGCGAATCGCTGTTCCGCCGCCTCCAGGAGGGCGGCGGCGATGCCCTGCCGGCGGCAGTCCGGGTGTACGGCAAGGCGGTAGAGGGAGCAGCGCCAACCGTCGAAGCCGGCTATCACGGACCCCGCGAGAAGGCCGTCGCGCTCCGCGATCAGGAGGGCTTCGGGGTCCCTGGTGACGAGCCGGGCCACTCCGTCGTGGTCGTCGCTGACGCTGGTTCCTTCAGCGGCGAGGCGCCAGAACCTCAGAACGGCGTCGATGTCCGAGAGGGTGGCGCAGCGGATATGAAGATCGCTCATGGGGCGAGCCAACCAGAACGCCCGCCTGCCGGGCGAGCGGATTCGCTGCGAGCCGGCCGGACCGGGTGCCCGGCCGGCGCCTCGCGGCGGCCGCCGTCCCCGTAGCCGCTCTTGCCGGTGCTAGCGTCTGCGCGCTAGCGTGGTCCCGTGGCCAAGACTCAGCTGAACGTACGCGTGGACGAAGCGACCGCCGAAGCGGCGCGGCAGCGCGCTCTCCAGCGCGGAGTGAGCGTGAACCGCTACATCGAGGAGCTGGTGAACCAGGACGCGGGCGAGGTGGGACACACCTTCGTGGAGGCGGCCGCCGACTTCATGAAGCAGTACGCGTCGGTGTTCGCGGACGAGTCCGCCGTCGAGGGCAAGCGCCGCAAGGGCAGCCGTTGAACCTCAAGATCGATCTGGCCTGGCTGCTCATGGTCGCCGAGCACAAGACCCCCGGAGACCCTCCCGTCATCGACTGGGGTGCGCTGGTGGCTGCCGTCAGCCGGCACGATGCGGAGGTCTTCGGCGTCCCCGTCTACAGCGATCCGTACGCGCGTGCCGCCGCTCTGCTGCAACTCCTGCTCCACGTGCCGGCGCTGGAGCACTCCAACGCGATGTTCGCCTCGGCCGTCGCCTATGGCTATCTCGTCGCCTGCGGGCTGAAGGTCGTCACCTCGCCGGAGCAGGTCAGAGACCTGGCGCGGCTGGTGAAGCAGGACAAGGCGGATGTCCGGGTCATCGCGGATGAACTGCGCCAATGGAGCCTGTGAGCCGTCGGTCGCGCCGTATGCCGTATGCCGTACGCCGAACGCGCGGCACTGATCCTCACGGAGTCATCGGGCGATCCGGTCGCCGCGCCGTGCCCAGTACGCAGGGTGAGGAAGGCAGTCGCAGGCCGCCCTCCGGTACGTTCAGCCGCCGGTAGGTGCCTAGTTCGAAACCCGCCGCCTCGATCGCGGACAGGGTGTCCCGCGCCGTGTGACAGCCGCCGAAGAGCAGCGGCCAGACCGTACGGTCCAAGGCCCGCTGGGTAGCGGCCATCGCGTGTCCCTGACCCAGCCCGTGTTCGAAGAACCGCAGTTCACCGCCCGGCCGCAGCACCCGCCTGATCTCGGCGAGCGCCTCTGGCAGATCGCGTACGGTGCACAGCACCAGCGACGCCACCGCAGCGTCGAACGTCCCGCTCCGCACGGGCAGCGCCTCCGCCGTCCCCGGCACCACGTCCACGGGGACCGGGGCACGCATCGCGGACCGCACCGCCAACTGCCGCAGAGTGCGCTCAGGTTCGACGGCCACCACCTCGGAGACCGTTGCCGGGCAGTGGGCGAAATTCAGCCCGTTCCCCGCGCCGATCTCGATCACACGGCCGGAGAGGCCCGCGAGCAGTTCGGCGCGGTGGGCCGCCACCCCCGCCGTGCGGTCGGCCTTGACACTGAACCGGGCGTAGAAGCGGGCGAACAGCGGATGGTGCACGGTGTCGCTCGGGATCTTGCTGTTGCGCAGCGGCATCGCGGGTCTCCTCCGGCGGACGGGACGGCAGGGCGCACGGCGGTGATCGCCCTGCCCGTCCCGCTCATGCCCCGGATGGCCCGGCGCACTCCGGGAGCCGCGGGAAAATGACGCGGGCGTGGCGGACACCCGCGCCCGTCCGGCCGACACCCGCGCCCACCTGGCCGTATCAGCCCGGCGCGGTGCCCCGGGTCCCGCCCAGGCGGGGTGCGAGCCAGCTCCGCGCCCGGTCCCGGAAGTCGGCCGGGGCCAGCCCGCCCGCACCCTCCGGCACCACGCCGAGCAGCGGAGCCCCGGCGACCTCCGGGAGATCCAGCAGATTGCACCGGGCGTCCAGACCGGGTTCGGCGGGCCAGCTGCCGATCACGACCCCCGCGCACTCCAGCCGCCGGGCTCGCAGGGCCTCGGCGGTCAGCGCGGTCGCGTTGAGCGTGCCGAGACCGGCGGGGGCGACCACCAGCACCGGCGCCCCCATCAGCCGGGCCGCGTCCGCGAGCGTGCCGCCCTCGTCGTCGAACCGTACGAGCAGCCCGCCCGCGCCTTCGACCAGCACCAGATCGTGTTCGGCGGCCAGCTTCTGCGCCGCGTCCGCCACGTCCTGCGGGCGCAGCGGGGCGAGCCCGGCGCGCCGGGCGGCCGTCGCCGGGGCCAACGGGTCCGGGAACCGCGCCAGTTCGACGGCGGTCACCGCTCCGGCCAGCCGTGCCACCTCGGCCGCGTCGCCGTGCTCGCCGGGCAGCAGCCCGGTCTGCGCGG
The DNA here is from genome assembly GCF_036014215.1 of Streptomyces sp. NBC_00440. Classification (NCBI taxonomy): domain Bacteria; kingdom Bacillati; phylum Actinomycetota; class Actinomycetes; order Kitasatosporales; family Streptomycetaceae; genus Streptomyces; species Streptomyces sp. NBC_00440. The sequence continues at coordinate 790,697 of NZ_CP107921.1, read as the reverse complement.
GTTTCAGAACTGCGACGGACCGGCCGCGCGCGGCGGCCGCCACCGCGGCGGTCACCACCGTCTTGCCGATCTCCGTGCCGGTCCCCGTCACCACGAGAATCGTCATGTCATGCCTCCCTCGCCACCGCGCACACCGCACGGCAGATCCGTGCCACGTCCTGATCGCCGGTGACGTACGGCGGCATGGTGTAGACGAGATCGCGGAACGGCCGCAGCCAGACGCCCTCGCGTACGGCCGCCCGGGTCGCCGCGGCCATGTCCACCTCATGGTCCAGCTGGACGACCCCGATCGCGCCGAGCACCCGGACGTCCCGGACTCCCGGCAGCTCCGCCGCCCCGGACAGCCCCTCCAGCAGAGCCGTCTCCAGGCGCTTGACCTCCCCTTCCCAGTCCTGCCCGAGCAGCAGCTCGATCGAGGCGCAGGCCACCGCTGCGGCCAGCGGATTGCCCATGAACGTCGGCCCGTGCGCCAGCACCGGCACCTCGCCCCTGGCGATGCCCTCGGCCACCCGGGGGGTGCAGAGAGTCGCCGCCATCGTCAGATAGCCCCCGGTCAGCGCCTTGCCCACGCACATCACATCCGGGGTGACCCCGGCGTGGTCGGCCGCGAAGAGCTTGCCCGTACGGCCGAAGCCGGTGGCGATCTCGTCGAAGACCAGCAGCACACCGTGCGCGTCGCACGCCTCGCGGAGCACCCGCAGATACGCGGGGGAGTGGAAGCGCATCCCGCCCGCGCCCTGGACCACCGGCTCCACGATCACCGCCGCCAGCTCGTCCGCATGACGGCCGATCAGCTCATGGAGGTGGTCGGCGTACCCCTGCTCGTACTCCGCGGGAGGCGCGTCGGCGAAGACCTGCCGCGGCAGCACCCCCGACCACAGGTCGTGCATGCCGCCCTCGGGGTCGCACACCGACATGGGCTGCCAGGTGTCCCCGTGGTAGCCGCCCCGCCAGGTCAGCAGCCGCTGCTTGGCGGGGCGGCCCACGGAACGCCAGTACTGCAGGCACATCTTGACGGCGACCTCGACCGACACCGAACCCGAGTCGGAGAGGAACACATGCTGGAGCGGCTCCGGGGTGATCTCCACCAGCTTCGCCGCGAGTTGCACGGCGGGCTCATGGGTGAGCCCGCCGAACATCACATGGCTCATCCGGTCCAGCTGGCCGCGCGCGGCCTCGTTCAGCACCGGGTGGCTGTAGCCGTGGATCGCCGACCACCAGGACGACATGCCGTCCACCAGCTCACCCGTACCGGCGACCCGCAGCCGGACACCGGAAGCCGACTCGACGAGCAGCGGCTCCTGCCGGCCGGGCATCGGACCGTACGGGTGCCAGACATGGCGCCGGTCGAGGTCGAGCAGCGCGGCGGAGTCAGGCATTGGGTGCGAGATCCGTTCCGGCGCCCCTGCGGCGTACCGACACCAGACCCTCGCGGTGTTCGGGCAGCGTCGTCGTGTCCGCGCCCTCCACCTCGAATCCGGCATCCGCGATCATGTCCAGATCGGCCCGGCCCGCCTGGCCCTCGCTCGTCAGATAGTCGCCGAGGAAGATGGAGTTGACGAGGTGCAGGGCGAGCGGCTGCAGGGAGCGCAGATGCACCTCGCGTCCGCCCGCCAGCCGGACCTCGGCGTCCGGGCAGACGAACCGCACCATCGCCAGGATGCGCAGACACCGCTGCGGGGTCAGATGCCAGTCCCCGGCCAGCGGGGTGCCCTCCATCGGGATCAGGAAGTTCACCGGCACCGAGTCGGGGTCGAGGCCGCGCAGCGCGAAGACCACGTCGACCAGGTCGGCGTCGCTCTCACCCATCCCGGCGATCAGCCCCGAGCAGGCCGAAAGACCGGCGGCCTGGGCGTGCTGGACCGTATCGACCCGGTCGGCGAAGTCATGGGTGGTGCAGATGTCGGCGTAGGTGGCCTCCGACGTGTTGAGGTTGTGGTTGTACGCGTCCGCGCCCGCCGCCCGCAGCCGTTCGGCCTGGCCGTCCTTGAGCAGCCCGAGGCAGGCGCACACCTCGATGTCCTCGTTCTGCTCCTTGATCGCCTCGATCGTCTCCGAGACGCGGTCGACATCGCGGTCCGTCGGCCCGCGGCCGCTGGCGACCAGACAGACCCGCTTCGCCCCGCCCGCCACTCCGGCCGCAGCGGCCTTCGACGCCTCGTCCGGCTTCAGCCAGGTGTACTTGAGGATCTCCGCCTTGGAGCCCAGCCGCTGCGAGCAGTACGAGCAGTCCTCCGGGCAGAGGCCCGATTTGAGATTGACGAGATAGTTGAGCTTCACCCGCCGCCCGTACCACTTGCGGCGTACCTTTCCGGCTGCCGCCACCACGTCCAGCAGTTCGTCGTCGGTCGTCGCCAGCACGGCGAGCGCCTCTTCACGGGTCGGCAGTTCGCGCCGCAGCCCCTTGTCCACCAGCGTGTTCAGCAGGTCCATGGGAGTGATCCTTACTCACCGCACCGCCTCCGGCCAAGGAGGAACCCAACAACGCAGCCGTCAGGGGGTGTGTGTATTGCCACACCCTGATCCCGCATCGCCCCGGCTAGGGTCTGTGAACTGCCTACAAAAAGGGACCGACCATGTCTCCAGCCGTGCCCCGCGAGCCATTCGAGTGGACCGACGCCGCTGCGCGCCGCCGGGCGGACGCCGGGCTGGTGCGCACGCTCCGGCCGCGCGCGGCGGTCCCGGACGTGCTGGATCTCGCGAGCAACGACTATCTGGGGCTGAGCAGCCGAGCCGAGATCACCGGAGCCGCGGCCGATTCGGCCCGCCGCTGGGGTGCGGGCGCCACCGGGTCCCGGCTGGTCACCGGCTCCACCGCGCTCCACGCCGAACTGGAGCGCGAGCTGGCGCGGTTCACCGGTTTCGAGGCGGCGCTGGTCTTCTCCTCCGGGTACGCGGCCAACCTCGCCGTGCTCACCGCGCTCACCGGCCGTGACGCGCTGATCGTCTCGGACGCCGCCAACCACGCCTCGATCATCGACGGTTGCCGGCTCTCCAGGGCGGCGACCGAAGTCGTCCCGCACGGTGATCCCGAGGCCGTGGCCAAGGTGCTCGACGCGTATGACGGCGGCCGGGCCGTCGTGGTCAGCGACTCGGTCTTCTCGGTCGACGGCGACGCCGCGCCGCTGCCGGAACTGGCCGCGGTCTGCCGTACGTACGGAGCGGCGCTGATCACCGACGACGCGCACGGCTTCGGCGTGCTCGGCGACGGCGGACGCGGCGCCGTGCACGCGGCGGGACTCGCGGGCGCCCCCGATGTGGTCACCACGGTCACCCTGTCGAAGTCGCTCGGCAGCCAGGGCGGCGCGGTGCTCGGGCCCGCCCGGGTCATCGACCATCTGGTCAACGAGGCGCGCACCTTCATCTTCGACACCGGCCTGGCGCCCGCGGCGGTGGGCGCCGCGCTGGCGAGCCTGCGGCTGCTGCGGGACGAGCCGCTGCTCGCCGGCCGTGCCCGTACGGTGGCGCACACCCTGCACACACGGCTGACCGCGGGCGGACTCAGTGCGGTACGCCCGCAGGCCGCCGTCGTCTCCGTTCTCGCGCCCACGCCCGGGCAGGCGGTGCGCTGGGCGGCCGACTGCCGTGCGGCGGGCCTCGTGGTCGGCTGCTTCCGTCCGCCGTCGGTGCCGGACGGCATCTCACGGCTGCGGCTCACCGCACGCGCCGACCTGACGGACGAACAGATCGAATGGGCGGTGGACACGGTGCTGCGCACCGCGCCCACCGGCTGACGCGTCGGGCACTCCCCGAACGAAAGGGCCTAGGCCCCGGGCACCGAGGCCAGGAAGCAGGTCCAGGCGCCCGCTCCGAAGAGCAGCGCCGGGTGGTTCACGCGCTTGGAGTCACGGACGGCCAGCAGACCGCCGTCGAGTAACGCGGTCTCGACGCAGTTGTTCATTCCGGTGCTGCGGCTGCTGCGCCGCCACCTCGCGCCGTTCAGAGAAGTGCTGGAAGGGACGTTCGCAGGACGTGCGGACATGATGCCTCCCTAGACGCCGTCACCGATCCCGGCGATGAGATCCAACGATTCCTGCTGCGGAAGGGCGCGCGCCTGGATCCTGCGGAACGCGGCGCTGTACGCCTTGAGGTCTTCTTTCCGTTCCAGATATCGGCTACTCATCAAATGGTCGAGAATGACCACATCTAGATCAATCATGTTCGAAAAAGAGAAGATTGTGAAAGAGCCGGTGAGTCCGATGTGCCCTCCGGCGGCGAACGGCATGACCTGCAACCGCACATGGGGCAGCCGGGCGACCTCCCGGACATGCCGTAACTGCTCCGCCATCACCCCGCGCCCGCCCATCCGGCGGTGCAGAGCCGCCTCGTCGACGACCGCGCTCAGCTCCAGCGGCGGATCCGCCTCCAGCACCCGCTGCCGTGCCAGCCGCACATCGACCAGCGAGTCCACGGTCCGGGCCGGCAGCCCGTCGAGCGAGGCCCGGGTGACCGCCTTCGCGTAGCCTGGTGTCTGCAGCAGGCCGGGCACCACCGATGTCTCGAAGGTGTGCGCCGTGCACGCCTGGGACTCCAGCCTGATGAAGTCCCGGTACTGGGCGGGCAGCAGACGCCGGTAGGTGTGCAACCAGCCGGCGCTCTCGTCGGCCCCCGCACCGCACAGCGCCTCCAGGAGTTCACGCTGCGCCACGTCCCGCACGCCGTACGCATCGAGCAGCAGGGCCACATCCGACGGCTTCACACCACTGCGCCCGGTCTCGATCCTGCTCACCTTCGACTGGTGCCAGCCCGCGAGCCGGGCCGCTGCCGCGCTGGTCAGACCCGCCAGGACACGCAGCCGGCGCAGCTCGGCACCGAGTTTGACGCGGCGCACCGCGGGGCTGCTCCGCACCGTGTTCTCCCTCCGGCCGGCCGTTTCTGCCAACGTGCCATTCCAGCCGTCAAATACGGTCTTCCGTCGCAGAGTTCATCACTTTGAGCGACAGATATATGCACATCTTTGTGGATGGCCGGTGCTGCGGTCACTATGAGTGTCACGCTCGCACGAAGCGCCACCTGAGGCCGTCTCGAAGTCCATCCGTCACGAGACCTGCGCCGGCAGCGGTGGGAAAGGGACAGGCCGTCATGGCAGACCACCAGGAAGCTTCCGTTACCCTGCCGAGCGAGCCGGCTTCGGTCCCGGCCGCCCGGACGTTCGTGGCCCGTGTGCTCACCGGTTGGGGGCTGCCTCCCGACGCGGAGCTGGCGGACACCATCCGGCTGATCGTCTCGGAGCTGGCGACCAACGCGGTGCAGCACACCTTCGGCGCGTCCCCCACCTTCACGGTGCAGGCCGTCCTGGAGCGGGACGAGCGGCTGTGTGTCGGCGTGACCGACAGCCATCCGCGCTGGCCCCAGCGGCTGCCCGCGGCGGTGCAGCAGGACAACGGCCGGGGCATGGTCATCATCCGCTGGCTGGCGGCCGAGAACGGCGGCCGGCTGTCGGTCACTCCGACGCGGGACGGCGGCAAGACCGTATGGATCGCCCTGCCCTGGACCGCCGTGGTCCAGGGCTGACCGAACCCGCACCCGCCGACCGCTCCCGGCTTCAGCCCACCCGGCCGTACCAGACGCTGTGGGACCAGATCCTCTCCAGCCTGACCACGGCGCCGGTCTTGGGGGAGTGCCAGATCTTCCCGTGCCCGGCGTAGATGCCGACGTGGTAGACGCTCCGGCCGTAGTGGAAGAACACCAGGTCACCGCGGTGCCGCCAGGAGGACGGGATATGGCGTACGCGGTTGTACTGCGCCTGGGCGGTGCGGGGCAGCTCTTTGCCCGCCTGTTTGTACGAGTAGAGCGTGAGCCCCGAGCAGTCGAACCGTGATGGCCCCGCCGCCCCCCACTGATAGGGCGATCCCTTCTTGGAGGCCGCGATCTGCACGGCCCGGGCGGCGTGCGCGGCGGCTTGGGCCTCCACGGTCGCGCCCGGTACCAGCGAGGTCCCCGCGACTGTGGCGAGGGTGAGGGCCGAGGCTGTTCCGGCCCGGGCGAGGAGAGACGGGATATGAATCTGCGCAGTCATGCGCAACCCTTCGCAAACCGCCTGTGAAAGATGACCTGTCGGGTTCGGGCCGGCGAAGTTGCCCGGCCGCCGGGCAGGTTGACCGACTGATCAAGTCGGCCGTCCCGCCAGGCGGCTTCACCCCGAGGAGCGACGTCGCTGTCGCTCCGGACTGCCTGGGTCCTCCACTCCTGCCGATCCACTCGTGTCGACCAGACATCCGGGTGCGGCGGCAGGACTCGGCGTCCGCCCGGACCGCCCCGCCGTGGTGGCGGGGGCTTGTCGTCTCCCGGATCTTCACTCATGGCGTGGCCGATTCCGGGCTGACCGCGCCGATTTGTGATGCTTCGGGGTCACTGGCCTGTTCGAGTGGACGCTGCGGGCACCGGGCCGGGGGATTACCTGGGCGCACGGCCCTCACCTGGGGCGCAGCAGGCGGACCGGGCGGCGTGCCGGTGCGATGCGCAACTCGTCGCGGCCACTGGATCGCCGCCTGTCTAAGCCTTCCGGGGGGCGCCCATCGGTGTACTGGCAGCCGCCGAAAGGTGGATCCGGGACTTCCCCCTGTGCGGAGATGCCGGTACGGATGCCGGTGCGGAGGCTGCGTAGTCCGGGTGTCCGTGCGGATGACGCCCGCCCGCAGCAGGGTTGACGCACGGTCACCCCGGTGGCGTGCATACGCACCGGATGCCCCGCGGAGGTGAGTTCACCCGGTATCGGCAACTCATCCTGGAATAGCTGTAGTTCACCTGACGTCGGCCAACTTCACCGACGTCGCTCCGCGTTGGGTGCGAGGGGCCAACCGGGTGCGTTGCACCGCTCACCGGGACCGCCCTCTCCGCATTTCGGGTTGGCAAAGAACACTCATGCACCCTGTTGTCAGGGACCGTTCACGAGAAAGGATCCCCGGTACGTACTGGAGAGCGCCGGACGAACGGCGCTTCGCACAGGGGGAGGTACCACGTGAGACGCACCGCAGTGCTCGGCTCGGCCGGCGCTCTGGCCGCGGCGACTCTCATAGCGGGCGCCATGGCGGCGCCGTCGGCCACCGCCGACGGCCGCGGCCACGCAGGCTCGGAGGCGCACGGCGCGGCCGTCGCCGCCGCGCGGGCGGCGAAAGCGGGGATCGACTGGCGGGACTGTCCTGCGGACTGGGCGCTCGCGAAGCCGATCCAGTGCGGCTGGGTGACCGTGCCGGTCGACTACGCGCACCCGGACGGCCGGACGATCAAGCTGGCGGTGGACCGGGCGCTGAGCACCGGCACGAAGTCGCAGCGGCAGGGCTCCCTCGTCTACAACCCCGGCGGCCCCGGCGCTTCGGGGATGCGCTTCCCCGCCAGGACGACCACCGGGAGCGCGCTCTGGGTCAACACCGCCAAGGCGTACGACTTCGTGGGCTTCGACCCGCGCGGTGTGGGCCACTCGGCGCCGGTCTCCTGCATCGACCCGCAGAAGTACGTCAGCGCCCCGAAGCCCGACCCGGTCCCGGACAGTGCGGCCGACAAGCGGGTCCAGCGCAAGCTCGCGGCGCAGTACGCGGACGGCTGCGAGCAGCGCAGCGGTGCGATGCTGCCGTACCTGACCACGCCGAACTCGGCGCGTGACCTCGACGTCATCAGGGCGGCGCTCGGCGAGAAGAAGCTCAACTACCTGGGTGTCTCCTACGGGACCTATCTCGGCGCGGTGTACGGAACGCTCTTCCCGGGCCATGTCCGCCGGATGATCGTGGACAGTGTGGTCGACCCGAAGAAGTCGAACATCTGGTACCAGGCCAACCTCAACCAGGACGTCGCCTTCCAGGGCCGCTGGCACGACTGGCAGAACTGGGTCGCCGCGAACGACGCCGCCTTCCACATCGGGAAGACGGCGGACGCCGTCGAGCAGCAGTGGGTGAAGCTGCGGGCCACGGCGAAGAAGCACCCGATCGGTGGGGTCGTGGGCCCCGCCGAGCTGCTCGGGTTCTTCCAGAACGCGCCGTACTACGACTCCTCCTGGGCGCCGGTCGCCAAGGCCTGGAGTCAGTACCTCGCCGGTGATCCGCAGCCGCTGATCGATGCCGCAGGGCCCGATATGTCGGACACCGCGGGCAATATCTCGGCGGAGAACGGCACAGCCGTCTACACCGCGGTCGAGTGCGCCGATGCCAAGTGGCCCACCGACTGGCGGACATGGGACCGGGACAACACCCGGCTCAACAAGGACTATCCGTTCCTCACCTGGTCCAACGCCTGGATGAACCTGCCGTGCGCCACCTGGCCCGCGAAGCAGCAGACCCCGGTGAACGTCCGGACGGGCAAGGGGCTCCCGCCGGTGTTGATCGTGCAGTCGACCCGTGACGCGGCCACGCCCTTCCAGGGGGCCGTCGACCTGCACCAGCGCTTCAAGGGCTCACGCCTCATCATCGAGAAGGGCGCCGGATCGCACGGGGTGACCGGTCTGGTCAACCCGTGCATCAACACCCGGGTGGACAGCTATCTGCTCACCGGCAGCACCGACCGCCACGACGTGACGTGCGCCCCGCACGCCACACCGACGCCGTAACGGCCCGCGCCTGGGGAACCGCTTGTTCAGCGGTTCCCCAGCCAGGCGTCCTCCGCCGCGTAGTCGAAGAGATCGAGATGCGGGTCGTACGTCTTCGCCATCGCGGGGAATGCCTCACGCCAGTCCCGGTCCCGGAGCCGGCCCGCTATCCACTCCACGGTCCCGGGCAGCGACTCGGCGTACCCGGTCACCGGGCGGTAGCCCAACTCCCGCTCGGCGGCCGACATGTCGTACACCACGGGATGGTCGACGCCCCACGGGGTCATGCCCATCGCGGAGCGCCCCTCGACCAGCACCAGCCGGCTCCGTACGCCCATGGCTTCGTCGATGGCCGCGCTGATCCCGGCGACCGTGGGCACCTCGGGGTCACCGCCGTTCAGCACCCGCGCCCCCGGGCGCAGCGCCGCCAGCCGGATCATCTCGGCGAGGTTGGAGACATGCACCGGATGGAAGCGGCTCCGCCCGCCGTGGGCCAGGATCCGCACCGGACGGCCGTCGAGCGCGCGCTTGACGAAGTACAGCTCACGCGGGGACCGGCCGTGCGGACCGTGGATCGCGCCCGCGCGCACCAGCGTCACGGGCAGGGCCCCGGCGGCCGCCAGCAGCTCCCGTTCCAGCGCCACCTTGCGGGTGCCGTACGTGGCCGGGCCCGCCTCGACCGTGAGGTGACTCTCGGGGACCGGCACCGGAAGGCGCGGAAAGCCGTCCGGCTCGTCCTGGGTGTCGAAACTGCGCCCGTCGGCGTCCGCGTACACCGCGCCGCTGGAGATCACCACCGCCGAGCCGATCCGGTCCGCGAGGCCGGTCAGCTGCCGGGCGTGGTCCGCTCCGAACGCGACCATGTCGACCAGTACGTCACAGCCGTCTCCCAGGGCATGTGACAGCTCACCCTCGCTGTCCCGGTCGACGCGCACCGTACGCACGTCATCCGGCCAGCTGTCGTCGCGGCCAGCCCCGCGCGAAGCGGCCCGTACCTCCCATCCGTCCGAGACGAGCGCGCGCACTGCCGCGCGCCCGATCTGCCCAGTGGCTCCGAGTACGAAGACGCTTCCTCTGCTGCTCATGCCGCCGACGCTACGGCGGGTGCTCCGGTCCGGGCCAGACGGTTCTGCCGACAGCCGATCCGGTGTCAGCGCGGCTTCCTCGGCGGCTTCTTCGCCTGTGCGGCGGCCTTCACGTCCGCGGCGTACGCGTCGACGTACTCCTGGCCGGAGAGCCCGAGCACCGCGTACATGATCTCGTCCGTGACGGCCCGCAGCGCCACCTTCTCGTTCTCCAGCCCCGCGTAGCGGCTGAAGTCCAGTGGCTTCCCGAAGCGAATCGTCACCCGCCTGATCTTCGGCATCCGCTGGCCGGGCGGCTGGATCTCGAAGGTGCCCACCATGGCGCACGGCACCACCGGAACGCGGCCCTGGATGGCCATCACCGCGACGCCGACCTTGCCCTTGTAGAGCCTGCCGTCGTGCGAGCGGGTGCCTTCCGGATAGATCCCGAGCAGTTCACCCCGGCCGAGCACGCCGAGCCCCTCACGGACCGCGGCTCTGCCCGCTTCCCGGCCCGACCGGTCCACCGGGATCTGGCCGATGCTGCGGAAGAAGGCAGCCGTCAGCCGGCCCTTGATGCCGGGCCCGGTGAAGTACTCCTGCTTGGCGAGAAAGGTGATGCGACGGCTGAGGACGACCGGCATCAGGAAGTGGTCGGAGAAGGACAGATGGTTGCCCGCGACGATCGCGGCGCCGTCCTCCGGGATGTGTTCGAGCCCTTCGATCCTCGGCCGGAACAGCAGCCTCAGCAGCGGCCCCAGAACGGCGTATTTCAGGACGTAGTAGAACAATCGCGGTACCGCCTCCCCGTCGCCCCGTGCCCACGCACAGTAGCCGCCGCACCGCCTGATGCGGAACCCGTGCGCCCCTCGCCCGTCCCTCCCGGTCCCCGTCCGGCAGCGGCCGGAGCCGTCTGCTCCTGACCGGAACCGGCGGGCGGCCGTCCGGGTGCCGGATCCGCGTCCGTACGGGTGGCCGGGCGGCGTGGTGGCTTGCCGCCGGGGCGGGTGGCCGGGTGCTGTGGCCTCCCACCCTCGTGCCGAGTTCCAGGAGGCCCGGATGCGCCCCCGTACGATGTCCGCCGCAGCGGCCCTGCTCGCCTTCGCCGCGGCTGTGCCCGCGCAGGCCGCCGGTACGCCGCCCATCCGCCCGGCCGGACTCGTCCTCTCCGTCGCTTCGCAGACGCACCCCGACCGGGACCGCAGCGTGCTGCTCCGGTGCGCACCTGAGCAGAGCGACGGCTCGCACCCGGAAGCCGCAGCCGCGTGCCGGGCACTCGACCTGGCGGGTGGCAGTTTCGACCGTCTCGCAGGGGAGCCCCGGGCCTGCACCCGGCAGTCCGATCCGGTCACGGTCACCGTCGGCGGGACCTGGGGCGGCCGCCCCACCCACTGGGACCGGACGTTCGCCAACGCCTGCTCGCTCGACGCGGCGACCGGCCCGGTCTTCCGCTTCTGAGCGGCTGGGCGTGCCGCCCCCCGCCGCCGCCGCTCAGCCGCTGCCGCGCGACGCGATCATGCCGACGGTCACCAGACCCAGCACCACCCAGCCGAACCACAGCCAGCCGTTGCTGCCTATCACCGCCGTGTATCCGGTCACCGTGACCAGGGCTCCCACGGTGATGACACCCATCGTTTTCACAGAACCGGGCATGGCCCTCCTCCTCGGGGGTGGAGGGCCATCGTCGCCCGGCAGGGGCCTTCTCCGCTACTGGCCGCGTGCCTGGAGTGACGCCAGGTAGGCGTTGTAGGCGGCCAGCTCCTTGTCGCCGTTGCGGTCCTCGGCCCGGTCGGAGCGCCGCGAGACGCGCTGCTCGGAGCCGTACCACTGGAAGACCAGGGCGATCAGGACCAGCACGGACGGGATCTCGCTGAACGCCCAGGCGATGCCGCCCGCGGCCGTCTGGTCGGAGAGCGCGTCGATCCCCAGTGAGGCGGAAGGGTGCTTGTACACCTGCACCATCGGCTCGCTCGCCATCATCAGTGCGATGCCGAAGAACGCGTGGAAGGGCATCCCGGCGAAGAGCTCCAGCATCCGCATGATGTAGCCCGGCCGGTGCGGCCCCGGGTCGATGCCCATGATCGGCCAGAAGAAGACCAGGCCCACGAAGAGGAAGTGCACCATCATCACGATGTGCCCGGTCATCGAACCCATCAGGAAGTCGAAGAGCGGCGTGAAGTACAGGCCGTAGAGGCTGGCGATGAACAGCGGGATGGTGAAAGCGGGATGCGTGACGATCCGCATGAAGCGGCTCTGGAGCAGCATCAGCAGCAGCTCCCGCGGCCCCTTCCGGTTGCCGCGGCCCGCGACCGGCAGTGCGCGCAGGGCCAGCGTCACCGGCGCGCCGAGCAGCAGCAGGATGGGGGAGAGCATGCTGATGATCATGTGCTGCACCATGTGCACGCTGAACATGACCATGCCGTAGTCGTTCAGTTTGGTGCACATCGTCAGGCCGACGGTCAGCACGCCGAGGACGAAGAGTGCGATCCGGTGGACCGGCCAGCTGTCACCGCGCCGGCGCAGCCGCACCACGCCCCAGCCGTACAGCGCGAGCCCCACCAGACAGCTGATCAGGAAGAAGGGGTCCGCGGAGAATCCCAGCCCCCGTCCCAGCGTGAACGGCGGCAGATCCATGGTCATGCCGCCCATGGGCATGCCGTGCCCGCTGTGGTCCATCCACTCACTCCTGATTCGTGCCTGATGTCCGCACCAGACTAGAACTGCCCCCGGCCGCAGCTGCGGCCGGGGGCAGTTCGTACTGTATCGGGCGAATGGGGAACGTTCAGAGGACGCACTCGGCTTCGGCGTACCGCTCCGCGGGCACGGTCTTGAGGGTCTCCACGGCCTCGGCGAGCGGCACCATGGTGATCTCCGTGCCGTGCAGCGCCGTCAGCATGCCGAACGCGCCGCGGTGCGCGGCCTCCACGGCGTGCCAGCCGAACCGGGTGGCAAGGACACGGTCGTACGCGGTGGGGGTGCCGCCACGCTGCACATGACCGAGTATCACCGGACGGGCCTCCTTGCCGAGACGCTCCTCCAGCTCGATGGAGAGCTGCCTGGCGACACCGGCGAACCGCTCGTGGCCGTACATGTCCTTGGCGCCCACATCGAAGCTCATCGAGCCCTCGCGCGGCTTCGCCCCCTCGGCGACCACCACGATCGCGAACTTCTTGCCCGCCGAGAAGCGCCGGCCGACCAGCTCGGTGAGCTCACCGATGTCGAAGGGACGCTCCGGCACGACGATGGCGTGCGCGCCCGCCGCCATGCCCGAGTGCAGCGCGATCCACCCGGTGTGGCGCCCCATGACCTCCACGATCAGCACCCGCTGGTGCGATTCGGCCGTGGTCTTCAGCCGGTCGAGCGCATCCGTCGCGACCCCGACGGCCGTGTCGAAGCCGAAGGTGACATCGGTCGACGCGATGTCGTTGTCGATGGTCTTCGGCACACCCACTATCGGCAGCCCGGCCTCGGAGAGGAGGTGCGCCGCCTTCAGCGTGCCCTCGCCGCCGATCGGGATGATCGCGTCGAGCCCCAGGTCGGCGACATGGCCCCGGGCGCGCTCCACACCGTCGCGCAGATGCGCGGGCTGCACCCGCGAGGAGCCGAGGATCGTGCCGCCGCGCGCCAGGATGCCGCCCACCGCGTCGAGGTCGAGCTTGCGGTAGTCGCACTCAAGCAGGCCCTTCCACCCGTCGTGGAAGCCGATGACCTCGTCGCCGTGATCGACGACGGCGCGGTGCACGACCGAGCGGATGACGGCGTTCAGGCCGGGGCAGTCGCCGCCGGAGGTGAGGACACCAATTCGCATTGCCCGACTTACCTTTGCAACGTGGGCTTGTGACCGGACCACGTCGTCCGGGCTGGATCCCCGTCACCCTACCGGCGGAGGGTGACGGAGACGTAGCGGGCGTCCGCCTGCTGGACGCCGCTCAGATGTACGTATCAGGCCTCATGCGGGCTGTGTGGCCGCCGCGATCCGCTCGGTCCGCAGCGCCTCGTACCAACGGTCGTCGGTCGGAGGCAGCGCGTTGACGTCCAGGGCCAGCTTGAGCAGCAGATCGGCGATCTGCGGGTTGCGGGCCAGCACCGGGCCGTGCATGTACGTACCGAAGACGGTGTCGTTGTACGCGCCCTCGGTGCCGTCGCCCGTGCCGTTGCCCCGGCCGAGCTGGACCCGGGCGAACGGGCGGGCGGTCGGGCCGAGATGGGTGATGCCCTGGTGGTTCTCGAAACCGGTCAGCGGAGGGAGGCCCAGCCGCTGGTCGATGTCGCCGTACACGTCGCCGACGCAGCGGTCGCCCTCGCCGCGGGTCGAGATGACGTCGAGGAGCCCCAGTCCCGGCTCGCGCTCGCCGAGGTCGTTGATGAACTCGTGGCCGAGGATCTGGTACCCGGCGCAGACCGAGAAGATGATCGCGCCGTTGGAGGCCGCCCTGCTGAGGCCGCCGTCCCTGCGCAGCCGCTCGGACGCCAGCCGCTGCGGGCGGTCCTCGCCGCCGCCGATCAGATAGATGTCGCCGGATGTCGGCACCGGCTGGTCGCTGCGCACGTCGATACGGGTCACATCCAGGCCGCGCTGGCGGGCCCGGCGCTCCACCACCAGGGCGTTGCCCTGGTCGCCGTAGGTGCTCAGCAGGTCCGGGTAGACCCACACCAGGCGCAGGCTGTTGTCGCTCATCATCGTTTCCTCTGAGGTCAGTTGCCGACGCGGCGGCGCACGTCCTGGAACGCGGTGTAGTTGGCGATCAGTTCGATCCGGCCGGGCGGCGCGTACTGGACCGCCTCGTCCACGGTCTCGCAGACCTGGAACTGGAGACCGGCCACTTCGAGCCGTACCGCGAGGTCCAGCTTGCGGTCGCCGATGACGAAGATCGGGTGGCCCGCGAGCCGGGTGTAGTCGACGTCCCAGAGCCAGGAGGTGTCCGTGCCGTCGGCGCCACGGGCGTTGACGGCGAGGATCACCGGCGTGGGCGGCGGGTCGATCAGCGAGAACGTCTCCAGCCAGCCGGCCGGGTTCTTGGCGAGCAGCAGCCGCACCTCGCGGTTGAGGAACGACACCACGTCGTAGCGGCCGGCGACGGCCTGCACCCCGTACATCCGCTCCAGGGCGACCTGGGGCGGCACGCCGAAGGTCGCCGCGACGGCTGCCGACGTCGTCGCGTTCGCCTTGTTCGCCCGGCCCGGCAGCTGGAGGTGGATCGGCCAGGCGGAGCCGTGCGGATCAAGGACGTAGTCGCCGGAGAGCGCCCAACTGGGCGCCGGACGGCGGAAACCGCAGTCCGCGCAGAACCACTCGTCGTTCGGCCACTGGAGCACACCGCCGCAGGACGGGCACGACCAGGCGTCGTCCTTCCACTCCTGGCCGGCCGCGACCCAGACCACGGTGGGCGATGACGAAGCGGCCCACACGACCAGCGGGTCGTCGGCGTTGGCGATGACGACGGCCTTCGTCCCGGCCAGCCCCTCGCGCCACCGCTCGGCCAGCATGCGGGTCTCGCCCGCCCGGTCGAGCTGGTCCCGGGAGAGGTTCAGCAGGGCGATCGCCTTGGGCGTCGTGTCGCGTGCGACCCCGGCGAGGTACTTCTCGTCGACCTCGATCACACCGAAGCGCGCGTCGGAACCGCCGGCCAGCGCGGAGGTGATGCCCGCCGGCATGTTGGCGCCCAGGGCGTTCGACACCACAGGTCCCGCGGCCCGCAGCGCCTCGGCGATGAGCCGGGTCGTGGTCGTCTTGCCGTTCGTCGCCGAGACCAGGATCACGTCCAGGTGCTGGGCGAGACGCCCGAGCAGGTCGGGGTCGAGCCTCAGCGCGACCTTGCCGCCGATCACCGATCCGCTGCCGCGCCCCGCGGCGCGCGATACCGCTGCCGCGGCCTTGCCTGCCGTCACGGCCAGCTTGGCCCGCGGCGACAGCGGCTCCGTGTTGCCGTCCATCGTCCTAGATCCTCCTTGCGTCGGCGCGGGGCTCAGCCTATCGAGATCCGGCCGTGCGCCCGACCTCGGCACCGCCGGGGCGGCGCGGTTCCGGCGGGAACGTACGCTTGCCGCCATGCGAAACCGCCCGATCCCCGGCAGTTCCGGAGCCGTGCGGACGATGAGTCCG
This sequence comes from Streptomyces sp. NBC_00440, assembly GCF_036014215.1. NCBI lineage: Bacteria > Bacillati > Actinomycetota > Actinomycetes > Kitasatosporales > Streptomycetaceae > Streptomyces > Streptomyces sp. NBC_00440. Next base: position 775,012 of record NZ_CP107921.1, on the reverse strand, counting down.
CACGGCGATCCTGTGCTGCACGCGCCCTGCGAGCCCGTGGCCGGCTTCGACACCTCGCTCGCCCGGCTCGTCGAGGACATGTTCGCCACGATGTACGCGGCACACGGTGTCGGCCTCGCGGCGAATCAGATCGGCGTCGGGCTCCGGGTGTTCGTCTACGACTGCCCGGACGACGAGGACGTCCGCCATCTCGGGCACCTGGTCAACCCCCGGCTGGTGGAGGCGGACGGGGTCACCGTGCGTGGCGCCGAGGGGTGCCTCTCGCTGCCCGGCGTCGAGGCGGGCACCCCGCGCTTCGACCACGCCGTCGTGGAGGGCTTCTCCGTGACCGGCGAGCCGGTCACCGTCAGCGGTACCGGATTCTTCGCACGCTGCCTCCAGCACGAGTGCGATCACCTCGAAGGGCTGATGTACACGGACCGGCTGTCGGGCCGGCGCCGCAGCAGGGCGCTGCGGGCCGCCCGCAAGGCCGGCCTCATCCACTAGGTCCCACCAGGTCCCACCAGGTCCTGTCCGGCCGGGTGTTCATCCGGATGTGTCAGAAGCCCGGTCCGCCCGCGCGGTCGGTGGCCAGTGAGAGCCTGCCCCAGAGGAGATCGGCGAGACTGCTGACCAACTGCGCCCGTGGGCAGGGCCGTTCACCCAGCCACCAGTCGCCCGCCGCATGCATCATCCCGACGATGCCATGGCCCCAGACCCGGGCCAGCTGCTCGCTGTCCGGCCCGAGGTCGACGCGTTCGGCGATGACTTTGGCCAGTTCCTCGCCGAGCCTGCGCAGCAGTGGCGCGGAGTGCAGTCCCACGTCGAAGGCCTGCTCGGGCTGCTGGCCGTCGTCGGCCGGGTGCATCAGGAAGCGGTAGACCTGCGGCCTGGCCTCTATCGCCGCCAGATAGGTGTCCAGCGTGGCCTCGACCCGCTCGCGGCGCCCGGCCGGAGCGTCCAGTGCGGCCCGCAGCGCGCTCAGCAGCGCGTCGGTGTGGCGCTTGGCGAGTGCCCGGTAGAGGCCGCCCTTGTCGCCGAAGTGCCGGTAGAGGATGGGCTTGGTGATCCCCGCCTCGGCGGCGATGGCGTTCATGGACGCCTTCGGGCCGTCCCGCAGCACGACCCGGTCGGCGGCCTCCAGCAGTTCCCGGCGGCGGCTGTGCGCCGACCGCTGCTGTGCGGTCTGTGTGGCCTGTCCGGCCTGTGTGGTCCCCATGAGCAACTCTTCCCCGCCCTGCGATTCTCGCTCTGTGACACGGACCCGTGCTGCGTCCGCTGATTGATCCGGCCCCCGCCGAGAACGTAACACCCGGCCGGGGGCCCGCGCCGGGGGCGATCGCGGAGGTTGACAGGTGCTACTTGCCAGTAACAGACTGCGGTTACCGCAAGTAACAAACCGATGGAACGCAGTGCTGGAGGGGACATGGCCGAGTTCACGCTCGAACTCAACGATGATCAGAAGGAGGTCCGCGACTGGATCCACGGATTCGCCGCGGACGTGATCCGCCCGGCTGCCGCCGAGTGGGACGAGCGTGAGGAGACGCCCTGGCCGGTGATCCAGGAGGCCGCCAAGGTCGGCATCTACTCGCTCGACTTCTACGCCCAGCAGTTCTTCGACCCGACCGGGCTCGGCATCCCCATGGCCATGGAGGAGCTCTTCTGGGGCGACGCGGGCATCGCGCTGTCGATCGTCGGGACGGGCCTGGCCGCCGTCGGTGTCCTCGCCAACGGCACCGAGGAGCAGATCGGCACCTGGATCCCGCAAATGTACGGAGACGCCGTCGACGTCAAGGTCGCGGCCTTCTGCTCGTCCGAGCCCGACGCCGGTTCGGACGTCGCGGCGATGCGGACCCGCGCGGTGTACGACGCGGCCAAGGACGAGTGGGTGCTCAACGGCACCAAGACCTGGGCGACCAACGGCGGCATCGCCAACGTCCATGTCGTGGTCGCCGTGGTCGACCCCGACGCCGGCTCCAAGGGCCATGCCTCGTTCATCGTCCCGCCGGGGACGCCGGGCCTCTCGCAGGGCCAGAAGTTCAAGAAGCACGGCATCCGCGCCTCCCACACGGCCGAGGTCGTGCTGGAGGACGTCAGGGTGCCCGGCCACTGCCTGCTCGGCGGCAAGGAGAAGCTGGACGAGCGGCTGGCCCGCGCCCGGGAGCGCGCGAAGCAGGGCGGCGGCGTGGGGGCACCTCCCGCCGAAGGCGGGGGGAGGGTGAAGAACGCGGCGATGGCCACCTTCGAGGCCTCCCGCCCCGCGGTCGGCGCCATGGCGGTCGGCACCGCGCGGGCCGCGTACGAGGTCGCGCTGGACTACGCGAAGACCCGCAGCCAGTTCGGCCGCCCGATCATCGACAACCAGGGCGTCGCCTTCCAGCTCGCCGACATGCGGACGCAGATCGACGCGGCCCGCCTGCTGGTCTGGCGCGCCTCCTGGATGGCATCGGCGAACAAGCCGTTCACCGCGGCCGAGGGCTCCATGTCCAAGCTGTACGCGAGCGAGACGGCCAAGAAGGTCACCGCCCAGGCCATCCAGATCCTCGGGGGCAACGGCTACACCCGTGAGTACCCGGTCGAGCGGATGCACCGCGACGCCGCGATCTACACCATCTTCGAGGGCACCAGCGAGATCCAGCGCCTGGTGATCGCCCGGACCCTCTCGGGTATGCCGATCCGCTGACCCGGCCGGCCGGAAGACCGGCCGGACACCTGAACAGGCCCGCGGGGGCACGCCCCCGCGGGCCTGTTCAGGTTGCTCCGGCGGATCCGGTGTCCGGACCCCGGTGTGTCAGGCCGGGAGCTGCGCCTCGATGGCCGCCACGACCTCCGCCGCCTCCGGCTCGGTACGCGGGCGGATCCGGGAGACGACCTCGCCCGCCGGGGAGATCAGGAACTTCTCGAAGTTCCACTGGACGTCCCCGGCCTCACCGGCCTCGTCGGCCACCTGCGTCAGCTCCGCGTACAGCGGATGCCGCTCCGCACCGTTGACGTCGGTCTTCTCCAGCATCGGGAACGTCACGCCGTAGGTGGCCGAGCAGAAGGTCTGGATCTCGTCGGCGCTGCCCGGCTCCTGGCCGGCGAACTGGTTGCAGGGCACGCCGATGACGGCGAACCCGCGCTCCCCGTACTGCTGCTGAAGCTTTTCGAGACCGGCGTACTGCGGGGTGAGACCGCACTTGGACGCCACGTTCACCAGCAGCACCGCCTTGCCCCGGTAGTCGGCCAGGGACGTCGCTTCGCCGGTCAGGGTGCGCAGAGGGATGTCGTACAGGCTCATCGCCAGCTCCTGTTCGTAGGTCAGTGGTACGTACTGTTCCAGAGACCCGTGGACACCCGGCCGACGGCCCCGGCCTGGGGCCGTGCACCGCCTCAGGCCCGCCCGCCCTGCCTGCGCGCCCGGCGCCGTGCGATCAGCAGGGCGCAGGCCAGCGCGGCTGCGGCCACTCCGCCCGCGAAGAGGAACGCCATCCGGCCGGAGACCGAGACGTGCGAGGTCTGCGACGCCGCGACCGGGGGTGTGTGCCGGGCGTCCGCCGGGGTGGCGGCGGGCGCCGAGGGGTGCGCCGGGCGGACGCCGGGCAGCACGCTCACCGGGGTCGCGGTGGGCGAGGTGGCGAACCCCCAGTCCAGCAGGGACCGTGTCTCGTTGTAGGCGTCGTTCGGCTGGCCCGACTGCGGGTTCATGACGGTCACCAGGAGGGTGCGCCCGTTCCGCTGGGCGGCGGTGACCAGGGTGTTGCCCGCTTCGGTCGTGTACCCGTTCTTCACCCCGAGCAGGCCGGGGTACTGCACGACACCGTGCGACCCCACGAGCAGCCGGTTGGTGTTCTGGATGCCGAACGCGCCGGGTCCGCCCGAGGCCGGGAACCGGGCCGTCCTGGTCGAGGCGAACTGCCGGAACTCCGGATTCGCCATTCCCGCACGGGCGATCACGGACAGGTCGTACGCGGAGGAGTGCTGCCCCGGGGTGTCGTATCCGTCGGCGGACTTCACGACGGTGTCCCGCAACCCGATCCGGCGGGCGGCGGCCTGCATGTCCTTGATGGTGGCCGGCAGACCGCCGTTCATCATCGCCAGGGTGTGCACCGCGTCGTTGCCCGACGCCAGGAACACACCGCGCCACAGATCGGCGACCGTGTACCGGGTGCCTTCCTTGACCCCGACCATGCTGCTCCCCGGCTGGAGCCCGGTGATGTCGCTCTCCGCCGCCCGGTGCACCTCCTTCGGCGGGAACTTCGGCAGCACGGCCAGCGCGAAGAGCGTCTTGAGCGTGCTGGCCGGCGGGAGCTGCCGGTGCGCGTTCCTGGCCGCCAGTACCCGGCCGGTCCGCAGATCGGTCACCATCCACGACAGGGCGGTCGCCGCGGGCGGTCTGGCGGCTCCGGGGGAGACCTGGACACCGGTGCGGTACAGCGCGGACTGCCCGCTGTCCGCGGCCGGTTCGGGCGCGGGCCGGCTGTCGGCCCGCGCGGCCGGTGAGAGAGAGGCGAGTACCAGTGCGGGCAGGGAAACGGCCACGGCCGCACGGATCCTGACAGAACACCACATCGCTTGCGACATGATCACACCGTAGGAGAAGTCCGAAAGGTCCGCTCCGTGGCTTAGCCCGACCGGACCGGTCCCCGGGTCCCGCTCAGGCGCCGAGCCTGCGGAACAGTCCCTCCTGGACGACCGAGACCAGCAGATTCCCCGCGCGGTCGAAGATCCGGCCGCGGGCCAGCCCCCGGCCGCCCGTCGCGATGGGCGACTCCTGGTCGTAGAGGAACCACTCGTCGGTACGGAACGGGCGGTGGAACCACATGGCGTGGTCCAGCGAAGCCATGTCGAATCCGCGCGGCCCCCACAGCGGCTCGACCGGGATACGGACCGCGTCCAGCAGCGTCATGTCGCTGGCGTAGGTGAGCGCGCAGGTATGGATCAGCTGGTCGTCGCCGAGCGGGCCGACGGCCCGCATCCACACCGCGCTGCTCGGATCGGCGCCCTTGATCTCGTCGGGGGTCCAGCGCAGCCGGTCGACGTAACGGATCTCGAAGGGCTGCCTGCGGGCCATCCGCTCCAGTGCCTCGGGCAACTCGCCCAGGTGCTCACGGAGTTCGTCCGCGACCCCCGGTAGTGACTCGGGGTCCGGGACATCGCGGGTCAGTGGTGCCTGGTGCTCGATGCTGCCCTCCTCCGGCCGGTGGAAGGACGCCGTCAGGTTGAAGATGGTGCGGCCCTGCTGGACCGCGGTCACCCGGCGGGTGGTGAAGGAGCGGCCGTCCCTGACCCGTTCCACCTGGTAGACGATCGGCACCCCCGGCCTGCCGGGGCGCAGGAAGTACGCGTGCAGCGAGTGGACCGGCCGCTCGCCGTCGGTGGTACGGCCGGCCGCCACCAGGGCCTGCCCCGCGACCTGCCCGCCGAAGACCCGCTGCAGGGATTCGTGGGGGCTGCGGCCGCGGAAGATGTCGACCTCGATCTGCTCCAGGTCGAGCAGGTCGATCAGCTTCTCGGTGGGGTTCGTCATACGGTGCCCTCCCAGGTCACAGCGTTTTCCGGGGTCACAGAGGTCGTCCGCTTCCCTGCCCGGGGCACAGCGGCCGCCCGGCTCACAGCTGGCCCACGGCGGTGACGCGGACGACCGCGCGGCCCTCCTCGTCGGAGGCCGCGAGATCCACCTCCGCGCTGATGCCCCAGTCGTGGTCGCCGTTCGGGTCGGCGAAGATCTGCCGTACACGCCACAGCCCGTGCGAGGTGTTCTCCTCGTCCGCCTCGATGATCAGCAGCTTGGGGCCGCGCGCGTCCGGTCCTGTGCCCAGGTCGTCGTACTCGTCCCAGTAGGCGTCCATCGCCTCGCCCCAGGCGTCCTCGTCCCACCCCGCGTCGCCGTCCAGCTCGCCGAGTGCGGCCACGTTGTCCAGCGCCGCCAGCTCCACCCGGCGGAACATCGCATTGCGTACGAGCACCCGGAAGGCGCGGGCGTTGGCGGTGACCGGCTTGACCTGGTCGGCCCGCTCGGCGGCCTGCTCCGCGGTCTCCACCTCCGGGTTGGCCAGCTGCTCCCACTCGTCGAGCAGGCTGGAGTCCACCTGGCGGACCAGCTCGCCCAGCCAGGCGATGAGGTCCTGGAGGTCCTCGGACTTCAGATCGTCCGGGATGGTGTGGTCGAGCGCCTTGTACGCACCCGCGAGGTACCGCAGCACGATGCCCTCGGTGCGGGCGAGCTCGTAGTGCGAGGTGAACTCGGTGAAGGTCATGGCCCGTTCGTACATGTCACGGATGACCGACTTCGGCGACACCGGGTGGTCGCCGACCCACGGGTGGCTCGTGCGGTAGACGTTGTACGCGTGCACCAGCAGCTCTTCGAGCGGCTTGGGGTACGTGACCTCCTGGAGCCGCTCCATGCGCTCCTCGTACTCCATCCCGTCGGCCTTCATCTGGCCGATCGCCTCACCGCGCGCCTTGTTCTGCTGGGCGGCGAGGATCTGCCGCGGGTCGTCCAGCGTCGACTCGACCACCGAGACCATGTCCAGTGCGTACGAGGGGGACTCGGCGTCCAGCAGGTCGAACGCGGCCAGCGCGAAGGTGGACAGCGGCTGGTTGAGCGCGAAGTCCTGCTGGAGGTCGACGGTCAGCCGGATGATGCGGCCCTCGGCGTCCGGAGCGTCCAGTTGCTCCACCACACCGCCGTCGAGCAGCGAGCGGTAGATCGCGATGGCGCGGCGGATGTGCCGCAGCTGCGCCTTGCGCGGCTCGTGGTTGTCCTCCAGGAGGTGGCGCATCGCCTTGAACGCGTTGCCCGGCCGGGCGATCACCGAGAGCAGCATGGTGTGGGTGACCCGGAACCGCGAGGTCAGCGGCTCGGGATCGGCGGCGATCAGCTTCTCGAAGGTGGTGTCGCTCCAGGCGATGAAACCTTCCGGCGCCTTCTTGCGGACCACCTTGCGGCGCTTCTTCGGGTCGTCGCCCGCCTTGGCGAGCGCCTTCTCGTTCTCGACGACGTGCTCGGGTGCCTGCGCGACGACGAAGCCGGCCGTGTCGAACCCGGCCCGGCCCGCGCGGCCCGCGATCTGGTGGAACTCCCGGGCGCGGAGCGTGCGGACCCGTGTCCCGTCGTACTTCGTCAGCGCGGTGAACAGCACCGTACGGATGGGGACGTTGACTCCCACGCCCAGGGTGTCCGTACCGCAGATGACCTTCAACAGACCGGCCTGCGCCAGCTTCTCGACCAGCCGGCGGTACTTGGGGAGCATGCCGGCGTGGTGGACGCCGATGCCGTGGCGCACATAACGCGAGAGGTTCTGGCCGAACTTGGTGGTGAAGCGGAAGTTGCCGATGAGATCGGCGATCCGGTCCTTCTCCTCCCGGCTGCACATGTTGATGCTCATCAGCGACTGCGCGCGCTCGACCGCTGCGGCCTGGGTGAAGTGCACGATGTAGACGGGCGACTGCTTGGTTTCGAGCAGTTCGGTCAGCGTCTCGGTGATCGGGGTCCGCCGGTACTCGTACGACAGCGGGACCGGGCGGCTCGCGGAGCGGACCACGGAGGTCGGCAGGCCGGTGCGCCGCGTCAGGTCCTCCTCGAACCGGGAGACGTCACCGAGGGTCGCGGACATCAGGATGAACTGCGCCTGCGGCAGCTCCAGGATCGGGATCTGCCACGCCCAGCCACGGTCGGGCTCCGCGTAGAAGTGGAACTCGTCCATCACGACCTGGCCGATGTCGGCGTACTTGCCGTCGCGCAGCGCGATCGAGGCCAGCACCTCCGCCGTGCAGCAGATGACCGGGGCGTCCGCGTTCACCGATGCGTCGCCGGTGAGCATTCCGACGTTCTCGGTGCCGAAGAGCTTGCACAGGTCGAAGAACTTCTCCGAGACCAGGGCCTTGATCGGCGCGGTGTAGAAGGTGACCTTGTCGTGAGCCAGCGCGGTGAAGTGCGCACCGGCCGCCACCAGGCTCTTTCCCGAGCCGGTGGGAGTGGAGAGGATCACGTTGGCCCCGGACACCACCTCGATCAGCGCCTCCTCCTGAGCCGGATAGAGCGTGATGCCCTGACCCTCCGCCCACGACGAGAAAGCCTCGAAGAGAGCATCGGGATCGGCGGTCGTGGGGAGCTGATCGATAAGGGTCACGCCTCCATCTTGCCTGCCTTACCCGCTCAAGGGGGAACCGGCTGCCCGCGCGAAGATCACGAGCGATACGCTTCCCTCTCGAACAGTCCTCAACTGGGCTTCAGCACAACGGAAATACGGGGCGGAACGAACCATGATGGGACCGGCGCACTCGCTGTCAGGAGCGGCAGCCTGGCTGGGGGTGGGGGCGGCGGCGACCGCGTACGGACATCCGATGCCGTGGCCGGTCCTCGTCGTCGGAGCGCTGATCAGCGCCGGGGCGGCGCTGGCACCCGACCTTGATCACAAGGCCGCGACCATATCCAACGCGTTCGGCCCGCTGTCGCACGGGCTGTGCGCGCTCGTGGACGCGCTGGCGACTGTCGTGTACAGGGCGACGAGGGGCAAGGGCGACGCCCGCAAGGGCGGCGGCCACCGCACCCTCACCCACACCGGGGTGTGGGCGGTACTGCTCGGCGCCGGAGCTTCCGCCCTGGCGATCTACGGCGGCCGCTGGGCGGTCCTCGGCATCCTCTTCGTCCATGTGGTGCTCGCCATCGAGGGGCTGCTCTGGCGGGCCTCGCGCCCGTCCAGCAGCACCGTGCTGGTGTGGCTGCTCGGTGCTGCCGGTGCGTGGATCCTGGCCCAGATCCTGTCCGAGCCGGGCAACGGCGCGGACTGGTTCTTCACCGGCCCCCACCAGAACTACATGTGGCTGGGTCTGCCGATCCTGCTGGGCGCCCTGATTCACGACATCGGTGACGCCATCACGGTCTCGGGCTGCCCGATCTTCTGGCCGATACCGCTCGGCCGCAAGCACTGGCGCCATGTCGGCCCGCCCAAGTTCATGCGGTTCCGCGCGGGCAGCTGGGTGGAGCTCAAGGTGCTGATGCCGGTGTTCATGGTGGCGGGCGGAGTCAGCTGCGCGGTCGCGCTCGGCGTCATCTGAGCGGGCCGTGACCGGCGCGGTGCGCGGTCGGGCAGGTCCGGCCGGTGTCAGCCGCCGGCGAGGACGAAATCGGCTATCGCCGCGGCGACGGCTCCGGGCTGCTCATCGGGGATGAAGTGTCCGGCGTCGGGCACGACGACGCCGGTGACGTTGTCGGCCCATGGGCTGATGGAGGCCGCCATGTCCGGGACGGAGCCGTGGCTGCTGGAGATCCCGAGAACGGGCACGGTCAGGTGCCGCCGCTCCAGTGCCTCGTGGTTCTTGCGCGCCGAATCGGCGGCGTCCCGGTAGTAGGCGAGGGAAGCGCGGAGGCCACCGTCGGCGGCGACGGCCGCCGCGTAGTGGTCGAGCTCGGCGTCATCGAACGTGTCGGGAGAGAGCGCCTTCACTTTCAGGAACCAGCCGACGTAGTCCCGTTCGCGGCCGGCCAGCAGCGTCTCGGGCAGGTCGGGCACGAGGTGGAACGCGAAATGCCAGGTCTTCCACGCCCGATCCGGGTCGGTGGGAATCGCTTCGGGGAGGGTGATGCCGGGAATTCCGGCGTCGAGCAGCGCGACCCCGTGCAGGTGGCTCTCGAATTCGAGTGCCAGGGAGAAAGCGACCCAGGCGCCGATGTCGTGGGCGACCAGCCAGTAGGACGACACTCCGAGAGCCTTCACGGCGGCGTGGACATGCGCGGCGACCGTGTGCGTGTCGTAGCCGCGCCCCGGACGCTCGGAGTGGCCCTGACCCGGCAGGTCGATCGCGATGACGTGGAACCGGTCGGCGAGACCGGGCATGACCTTCCGCCATGCCCACCAGGTCTGCGGGAACCCGGCGAGCAGGACAACGGCCGGGCCGGCCGGCCGGCCGCCTTCGACGGCGTGGAGGCGGACGCCGTCCGCGTCGACCCAGCGGTGAGTGAATCCCGCCAGGTCGTGCAGGGGCAGATCGCGGACGGGGTTGCTTTCACAGACGAGCCGAGCGCTGGTCGCAGGGTCAGTCATGGGGATCCTCCGTCGGGGTGAGGTGTCTTGGTGAACGCCGTCGCGCTGTCGCGACGTGTGAGGGACGCCCGGCCATCACCATGCGGGGACGCTAACACATCTTGAACTGAGTGTTTCAAGATAGAATGGTGCGGCGCAGCGCACGAGACATCGACAGACACCGGCAAGGAAGTGCCACGTGGCAGGCAAGAAGCAATTCGACATGGACACGGCACTCGACGCCGCGATGGTCCAGTTCTGGCGGGCCGGCTACGCCGATACCTCAGTGGACGATCTGTCCCGGGTGACCGGTCTGAACCGCAGCTCCATCTACTCCTCGCTCGGCGACAAGGACACGCTCTTCCTGCGCTGCCTGGACCGGTATGCCGCGCGTTATGGCGAGAAGTACGACGCCGCCCTGTCGTGTGCGGCCTCGGAGCCTCTTGCAGCCGTTCGTGCGTTCTTCGACGTCACCCTTGAGCGCATCGCCGATCCCGAACTGCCGGACGGCTGCCTGGTTGCCCAGTCGGCCATGGCGATCCCGGTGCTGAGCCAGAGCGTCGCGGCACACGCGAAGGAGGCGCTGGGCTTCCAGCGCTCGCGTCTGCGCGCCGCACTGAAGGCGGGCCGATTGACCGACCGGGACGCCGAGGCCTTCGCTGAACACATGGCCGCCGTGAACCAGTCTCTCGCCGTCATGAGCAGAGCCGGGGCGAGCCCGGCGCAGCTCCGGGCCATTGTGGGCGTAACCGTCGACGCGCTCTCACAGGCATTGCGTACGCGCACGTAGCGCTGCGGGCCGGGGCCCGTCGTCGACCCGACGGACCCCGGCCCCCGCGCTCACCCGTGCCAGGACCGCCACAGCGCCGCATACGCGCCGTCCGCAGCGACCAGCTCGTCATGGCTGCCCAGCTCGCTGACGCGGCCCTCCTCGACCACCGCGATCACATCCGCGTCGTGCGCGGTGTGCAGCCGGTGCGCGATCGCCACCACGGTGCGCCCGTCGAGCACCCGGGCGAGCGAACGCTCCAGATGGCGGGCCGCCCGCGGGTCCAGCAACGACGTCGCCTCGTCCAGCACCAGGGTGTGCGGATCGGCGAGCACCAGCCGGGCCAGCGCGATCTGCTGAGCCTGCGCCGGGGTGAGGGCCAGACCGCCCGAGCCGACCTCGGTGTCCAGCGCCCCGTCCAGGGCGGCGGCCCAGCCGTCCGCGTCGACCGCGCCGAGCGCGGCCCACAGCTCCGTGTCGTCCGCGCCCGCCCTGGCCAGCAGCAGATTGTCGCGCAGGGAACCCACGAAGACGTGGTGCTCCTGATTGACCAGTGCGACATGCTCCCGTACGCGCTCCGTGGGCATCCTGGACAGCTCGGCGCCCCCCAGCGTGACCTCGCCGGTGCGTGGCGCGTAGATCCCGGCCAGCAGCCGGCCCAGCGTGGACTTGCCCGCGCCGGACGGCCCGACCAGCGCCATCCGCGTGCCGGGGGCCACATCGAGTGTCACCCGGTGCAGTACGTCGACACCCTCCCGGTATCCGAAGTGCACCGCGTCGGCGCGCACCGCGCGCCCGTCCGGGCCGATGGTCCCGTCACCCGCGTCCGGCTCGATCTCGCGCACACCCACCAGCCGGGCCAACGACACCTGGGCGACCTGGAGTTCGTCGTACCAGCGCAGGATGAGCCCGACCGGATCGACCATCATCTGGGCGAGCAGCGCCCCGGTGGTGAGCTGGCCGACGCTGATCCAGCCCTGGAGCACGAAGACGCCGCCGAGCATCAGCACCGCGCCGAGGATCGTCACATAGGTGACGTTGATGACCGGGAAGAGGACCGACCGCAGCCAGAGCGTGTACCTCTCCCAGCGGGTCCACTCCTCGACCCGCCGCTCGGAGAGCGCCACCCGGCGGGCGCCGAGGCGGTGCGCCTCGATGGTCCTGCCCGCGTCCACGGTCTCGGCGAGCGCCGCGGCGACCGCCGCGTATCCGGCGGCCTCCGAACGGTAGGCGGACGGCGCCCGCTTGAAGTACCAGCGGCACCCGGCCAGCAGCACCGGCAGCGCGACCAGCACGGCGAGCGCGAGCGGCGGCGCGGTCACGGTCAGCGCGCCGATCAGCAGCGCCGCCCACACCACGCCGATGGCCAGCTGGGGCACCGCCTCGCGCATCGCGTTCGCGAGCCGGTCGATGTCGGTGGTGATGCGCGAGAGCAGGTCACCGGTACCGGCCCGTTCCAGGACGCCCGGCGGCAGCGCGACCGACCGTACGAGATAGTCCTCGCGGAGGTCGGCCAGCATCTCCTCGCCGAGCATCGCGCCGCGCAGCCCCACCAGCCGTACGAAGAAGGTCTGGACGGCCAGCGCCACGGCGAACACCACCGCGACGCGGCCGAGATGGAGGTCGTGCCTGCCGTTCGACAGGTCCTCGACGAGACCGCCCAGGAGGTACGGGCCGACCAGCGAGGCGACCACCGCGATCGCGTTGGCCCCGATGAGTACGGCGAACGCCCGCCGGTGGCGGCCCAGCAACTCGCGTACGTAGGTCCTCACCGTCGTGGGTGTGCCGACCGGCAGTGTGGTGGCCGTCTCCGGTGCCGCCGGGTCGTAGGCCGGGGGCGCGACGCCGATCATGCCGACTCCTCGATGTCTGCGAAAGCTTGCCGGGCGGTGCGGGCGGCCGGGTCCGAGGCCCCGGTGGCGGGCGCTCCGTCCACCTCTTCGCCGGGATGGCGGGTGACGACCGCGCGGTACCGCACGTCGCCGTGGAGCAGCTCGCGGTGCGGGCCGGCCGCGGCGACGGCACCCTCGTGTACGAAGACCACCCGGTCGGCGTGGTCGAGCAGCAGCGGCGACGAGGCGAAGACCACCGTCGTACGGCCTGCGCGCAGCTCCTTCACACCCCGGGCGACCCGTGCCTCGGTGTGCGAGTCGACGGCCGACGTCGGCTCGTCGAGCACCAGCACCTCCGGGTCGGTCACCAGCGAACGCGCCAGGGCAAGACGCTGCCGCTGTCCTCCGGAGAGCGACCGCCCGCGTTCGGTGATCCTGGTCCGCAGGGGATCGCCGCCCGGTTCGGCGGCGGCCTGCGCGAGCGCTTGCAGGACGTCCGTGCACTGCGCGGCGGCCAGCGCCCGCGCGGCGGGCACCTGGCCGGACGACGGCACGTCGAGCAGCTCGCTCAGGGTCCCGGACAGCAGCACCGGGTCCTTGTCCTGGACCAGGACGGCCGTACGGGCCGTGTCCAGCGGCAGATCGTCGAGCGCGACCCCGCCGAGCAGGACCGACGGCAGCTTCCCCGCGTCCTCCGCGGTGGCATGACCGCCGAGCCGCTCGGCCAGCGCGCCCGCGGCGTCCGGATCGCCGCACACCACAGCGGTGAACTCACCTGCCGGCGCGAGCAGTCCGGTCTCCGGGTCGTAGAGATCACCGGCCGGCACCACATCGGTGCTCACCGTCGGGACGGCCGCGGGACGGCCGGCCGGCTCCTCGTGCGCCGTCCGTTCGAGCGCCAGCACCCGCGCCGCGCGTTTCGCCGACGGCCGGGAGAACGAGTACGCCATGGCGATCTCCTGGAAGTGCCGCAGCGGGAAGAGCAGCAGCGTCACCGCGCTGTACACGGTGACGAGCTGGCCGACCTCGATCCGTCCTTCGGCGGCCAGCCGGGCACCGTAGCAGACCACCCCGATCAGCAGCAGCCCCGGCAGCAGCACCTGGATCCCCGAGATCAGCGCCCACATACGGGCGCTGCGCACGGCGGCCCGGCGCACTTCCTGGGATGCGCTGCGGTAGCGGCCGAGGAAGAGCTCCTCGCCGCCGATACCACGCAGTACCCGAAGCCCCGCCACGGTGTCGGCCGCCAGCTCGGTGGCCCGGCCCGCCTTCTCCCGCTGGAGATCGGCGCGCGCGGTGGCGCTGGACAGCAACGGCAGGACGGCCAGCGCCAGTACGGGCATGGCGAGCGCCACCACGATGCCCAGCGAGGGCAGATACACCACCAGGCCGGCACAGATGATGACCAGAACGGTCGCGGCGGCGAGGAAGCGCGAGAGCGCCTCGACGAACCAGCCGATCTTCTCCACGTCCCCGGTGGACACCGCGACGACCTCACCCGCCGCGACCCGCCGGGTCAGCGCCGAACCCAGCTCGGCGGTCTTGCGGGCCAGCAGCTGCTGGACGCGGGCCGCAGCGGTGATCCAGTTGGTGACGGCGGTCCGGTGCAGCATGGTGTCGCCCACCGCGATCAGCGCGCCGAGCAGCGCGATCAGCCCGCCGGAGAGGGCGAGCCGGCCGCCGGAGCGGTCCACCACCGCCTGCACGGCGAAGCCGACCGCCAGTGGCAGTCCGGCGATCCCGCACTGGTGCAGCAGCCCCCAGGCGAGCGAGCGGCACTGACCGCCGAGCTGGTTGCGCCCGAGCCAGTAGAGGAAGCGGGGACCTGACCGTACGTCGGGATCGCCTGGATCTGGATAGGGAAGATCGCGAATCTGCATGGGATCCCAGAAGTCGAAGAGGGGCTCAAACCGTGCAAGGTTCGCGCTCCGCCACGCTTCGGGGCAATCGATTTTCCGTCCGGGGGACCCGAACGCGCCGTGATCGCGCCGGGTTCAGCCGCGCCGGTCCGGTCCGGGACCGGGCCGGGTCGCCCGCTCCAGCTCAAGGAGTACGGAGTGGTAACCGCGCCCGGTCGCACGGTCCATACCGACCTCGCACATCCGGTTCGCCGAGAGATACGCGTCGAAACTCCTGGCGTTGACCTCGGCCGCCTCCGGCGCCGTCGCGGCGGCGGTGAGTTCCTTGTGGAGCATCCCGCGGTCCCCGGCGAAGGCGCAGCAGCCGAGACTGTCGGGGACGACGACCTCATCGGCGCAGGCCTCGGCGACGGCCCTCAACTGCTGCTCGTCGCCCAGGTGTTGCATGGAGCAGGTGGGGTGCAGCACGGCGGAGCCGGTCTTACGGAGCACGGTGAGACGGGGGAGCAGCTCGTCGGCGGCCCAGACGACGGAGTCGACGATCGTCAGCTCGCTGTGCAGCTCACGGTTGTCGTCGGTGAGGTAGGGGACCACCTCATGGGCGATGCCCAGGGTGCAGGACGACGCGTCCACGATCAGCGGGTACTTGCCGCCGCCGGTCCAGCCCCAGGCGGCCTCGACGATGCGGTTGGCCATCACCGTGTTGCCCTCGTCGTACCCCTTGGAGTGCCAGATCGTCGCACAGCAGGTCCCCGCCACATTGTCCGGGATCCACACCGGCCGTCCGGCCCGCTCGGCGAGCGCCACGACGGCCCGGGGGAGTGAGGGCCCCTGGAATCCGGCCGGTTCACCGAAGATCCGGTTGACGCAGGCGGGGTAGTAGACGGCGGTCGAGCCCCTGCGGGAGGTGCGCGGGAGTTCACGGGCGGCCGCTCCGGGGATCTCCGGCAGCCACTCCGGCACCAGATCGGGGCGGACGGCCCGGCGGGCGAGGCCGGTGACGGACTCAAGGAGCCGGTCACTGATCCGGTCCGCAGCGCCGACCGCGAGCCGCGCCGCCGCCTCGACCGTCCTGAAGTTCCGTGCGGTCAGCGCGGCCACCCGCTCCTCGCGCGGGGTGTGCCGCCGGTGGCGGAAGTCCTTCATCATCGCGCCGGTGTCGATCCCCACCGGGCAGGCGAGCTTGCAGGTGGAGTCGCCCGCGCAGGTGTCCACGGCGTCATACC
Source organism: Streptomyces sp. NBC_00440 (assembly GCF_036014215.1). NCBI lineage: Bacteria > Bacillati > Actinomycetota > Actinomycetes > Kitasatosporales > Streptomycetaceae > Streptomyces > Streptomyces sp. NBC_00440. The sequence continues at coordinate 759,340 of NZ_CP107921.1, read as the reverse complement.
CGTACGCGTCGAGCAGGCTGTCCTCGACCGGGGAGCCGGGCGACTGGCGCATCATCTCGCGGCGCAGCACGATGCGCTGGCGCGGTGTCGTCGTCAGATCGTGGCTGGGGCAGGTGGGTTCGCAGAATCCGCACTCGATACAGGGGTCGGCGATCAGCTCCACCTTGGGGATGGTCTTGAGCCCGCGCAGATGGGCCTCGGGGTCACGGTCCAGGACGATACGGGGCGCGAGTACCCCGTCGGGGTCGATGATCTGCTTGATCCGCCACATCAACTCCGTTGCCCTCGGGCCCCATTCGAGTTCGAGGAAGGGTGCGATGTTGCGGCCGGTTGCGTGCTCGGCCTTGAGCGATCCGTCGAAGCGCCCGACCGTCAGCCGGCAGAACTCGTCCATGAAGGCGGCATAGCGCTCGACGTCCTCGGGCAGCCCCGCGTCGAAGGCGAGCAGGAAATGCAGATTGCCGTGGGCCGCGTGACCGGCCACGGCGGCGTCGAAGCCGTGCCGGGTCTGCAGTTCGAGCAGCGCCGTGCAGGCGTCGGCGAGCTTCGACGGCGGTACGGCGAAGTCCTCGGTGATCAGCGTCGTGCCGGACGGCCGGGCACCGCCGACCGCGGTGACGAACGCCTTGCGCGCCTTCCAGTACCCGGCGATGGTCTTCGGGTCGCGGGTGAACTCATTGGTCACCGAGGCGACGGGCGCCACCAGCTCCAGGCCGGCGACGGCCCCGGCCGCCACCCGCTCGTACGCCTCCCTGCCCGCCTCGTCCGGGGCGCGGAACTCGACCAGCAGCGCCGCCGTCTCCTTGGGCAGCTCCGCCCAGTCGGCCGGAACGCCCGCCACGCTCACCGAGGCGCGCAGCGTGTTGCCGTCCATCAGCTCGACGGCCAGGGCCCCGGCCTGGTTGAAGACGGGGACCGCCGCGGCAGCCGCCCGGAGCGTCGGGAAGAAGAGCAGCGCGGTGGAGAGCCTGCGGTCCAGCGGCAGGGTGTCGAAGACGACCTCGGAGATGAAACCGAAGGTGCCCTCGGAACCGACCATCAGCCCGCGCAGGATCTCGACGGGGGTGGCGCCGTCCAGGAAGGCGTCGAGGCGGTAGCCGTTGGTGTTCTTGATCTCGTACTTGGACCGGATCCGGGCGGTCAGCTCCTGGTCTGCCTCGATCTCCGCCTTGACCGCGAGCAGCCCCGCGCACAGGCCGGGCTCGGCGGCGGCGAGGGCGTCGTCGGCGGCCGGGCCGGCCGTGTCGACCACGGTGCCGCCCGGCAGCACGAAGGTCAGCGACGCGAGCGTGCGGTAGGAGTTACGGGTGGTGCCCGCCGTCATACCGGAGGCGTTATTGGCGACGACACCGCCGAGGGTGCAGGCGATGGCGCTGGCCGGGTCGGGGCCCAGGACGCGGCCGTGCCGGGCGAGCGTCGCATTGGCGCGGACGACGGTGGTGCCCGGCTGGATGCGGGCTCGTGCGCCGTCGTCCATGACCTCGATGCCGGACCAGTGGCGGCGGACGTCGACCAGGATGTCCTCGCCCTGGGCCTGCCCGTTCAGTGAGGTGCCCGCTGCCCGGAAGACGACCTGGCGGCCGTTGTCCCTCGCGTACGAGAGCACGGCCGAGATGTCGTCGATGTCCTCGGCGATCACCACGACCCGGGGGACGAATCGGTACGGGCTGGCGTCGGACGCGTACCGCACGAGGTCGGAGACCTTCGAGAGCACCTTCTCCTCGCCCAGCAGCGCGGTCAGATCACCGCGCAGCGGCTCGGGGGTCCCGGCCGACCGGGTGTCGGGCACCCGGTCGGGGGCCGGCGTCCGCTTCGTACGCGGCCGGAGAGCGCCGGGCTTCGGGTCGAGCAGCGGCATGGCGGAGCCTCCTGGGCTGGACGGCTGGACGGCTGGAGAGCTGTACGGATGGCGGCCGGGCGGGTCCGGTGGATGCGCGGGCGGCCGTCAGAGGTGGTGGTCGCCCGCGCCGTCCAGCAGCGTGGACAGCAGTTCGCCGAGCACGTCGCGCTGGCCGGTGGCCAGTGGGGCAAGGATCTCCTCAGCGGCCCGGCGGCGCGCGTCGCGCAGCGCGCGCAGGGTGGCCCGGCCGCTGTCCGTCAGCTCGATGCGCACCACCCGGCGGTTGCTCGGATCGGGCACCCGGCGGACGCTGCCGCTCTCCTCCAAGGCGTCGACGAGGCTGGTCACGGCGCGCGGCACCACTTCGAGCCGCTGGGCCAGGTCGGCCATGCGCGGCGGCTCGGTGCAGTGCGCGACCGTACGCAGCAGGCGGGACTGCGCGGGGGTGATGCCTACCGGCTCCAGATGCTGCTTGTGGATCCGGTGGAGCCTGCGGGTCAGCCGGAGGAGCTGCTCGGCCAGCAGGCCGTCGGCGTCGGGGGCACCGGAGGGTGATGACATGGAGGGAACAATATCAGGACCATGTGCATTGTGAGCATAGGTAACAGTGCATTATGCTCTACGGACCCGCTCCGGTACGTCCGGGGCCGGCTCCGTTCCCGCGCCCCGTGCGGCGGGCCGGTGATGCCGCCCCCGCCGCACTGCCGGAGCGCTGAACCACTGCTGAACGACTGTGCAGTCACCGTTGAATCACCTCCACTGCCGAAGGAGCTCATGAAACCCGAACGCCCCGACTGGACGCCCCCGCCCCGTGCGGCCGGGCGGCCGCCTGCCGAAGTACGGCGTATCGTCCGGCTCTTCCGCCCCTACCGCGCGCGCCTGGCGCTCGTCGGACTGCTGGTCTGTGCTTCGTCGCTGGTCTCGGTCGCCTCGCCGTTCATGCTGCGGGCCATCCTCGACACCGCGATCCCGCAGGGCCGTACCGGTCTGCTGAGCCTGCTCGCCCTGGGCATGATCGCCACCGCGGTCGTGAACAGCGTCTTCGGAGTGCTCCAGACCCTGATCTCGACCACGGTCGGCCAGCGCGTCATGCACGATCTGCGCACCGCCGTCTACGCCCAGCTGCAGCGGATGCCGCTCGCCTTCTTCACCCGGACGCGCACCGGTGAGGTCCAGTCCCGCATCGCCAACGACATCGGCGGTATGCAGGCGACGGTCACCTCCACCGCGACCTCCCTGGTCTCCAACCTCACGGCCGTCATCGCCACCGTCGTCGCCATGGTCGCCCTCGACTGGCGGCTGACGATCGTGTCCCTCCTGCTGCTCCCGGTGTTCGTCTGGATCAGCCGCAGGGTCGGCCGCGAGCGCAAGAAGATCACCACCGAGCGGCAGAAGCAGATGGCGGTGATGGCCGCCACGGTCACCGAGTCGCTGTCGGTCAGCGGCATCCTGCTCGGACGCACCATGGGCCGCTCCGACTCGCTCACCCAGGGTTTCGCCACGGAGTCCGAACGCCTCGTCGACCTCGAAGTGCGCTCCAGCATGGCCGGACGGTGGCGGATGTCGACCATCGGCATCGTCATGGCCGCGATGCCGGCCGTCATCTACTGGGCGGCGGGCCTGGCCCTCCAGGAGGGCGGGCCCCATGTCTCCATCGGTACGCTCGTCGCCTTCGTCTCGCTCCAGCAGGGACTCTTCCGCCCGGCGGTCAGCCTGCTGTCGACCGGTGTGGACATGCAGACGTCGATCGCCCTCTTCCAGCGGATCTTCGAGTACCTGGATCTGCCGGTGGACATCACGGAGCCCGAGAACCCCGTCCCGCTGGACGAGGTCCGTGGCGAAGTGCGCTTCCAGCACGTCGACTTCGGCTATGACGAGACGAGCGGGCCCACTCTGGAGGCCATCGACATCGCGGTGCCCGCCGGCGGCAGCCTGGCGGTCGTCGGCCCCACCGGTTCGGGCAAGTCCACCCTCAGCTATCTGGTGCCCCGGCTGTACGACGTGACCGGCGGACAGGTCACGCTGGACGGTGTCGACGTGCGCGACCTCGACTTCGCCACGCTGGCGCGGGCCGTGGGCGTCGTCTCCCAGGAGACCTACCTCTTCCACGCGTCGGTCGCCGACAACCTGCGCTTCGCCAAGCCGGACGCCACCGACGCCCAGCTCGAAGAGGCGGCCAGAGCCGCGCAGATCCACGAGCACATCGCTTCGCTGCCCGACGGGTACCGGACACTGGTCGGTGAGCGTGGGTATCGCTTCTCGGGCGGCGAGAAACAGCGCCTGGCCCTGGCCCGTACGATCCTGCGCGACCCGCCGGTCCTGATCCTCGACGAAGCCACCAGCGCCCTGGACACCCGCACCGAACACGCCGTGCAGCAGGCCATCGACGGTCTGTCCGCCGGTCGCACCACCATCACCATCGCGCACCGGCTCTCCACGGTCAGGGACGCCGACCAGATCGTGGTGCTGGACGCCGGACGGGTCGCCGAGCGCGGGACGCATGACGAACTGCTCGCACTGGACGGCCGGTATGCCGCACTGGTCCGCAGGGACGGCGAGCGGGCCCCGACCGTGACCGTCTGACGGCCGGCGCCGGCACCTGACACGACAGCGCCGCCGCTCCCGTGGGACGGGAAGCGACGGCGCCGGTCGGAACGAGTGTCAGACGAGCCAACCCACGAAGTGGACGATGCCGGCAAGCAGGTCGGTGAGGAAGTTCATGGTGGTGCGTTCTCCTTGTGCATGGTTCATCAGTGGGACTGCGCAGTCGCGGTCTGCAGCCCGTCGCTTGCGCACTGTAAGCATCCTGCTTCGTGCGGTAGCCGGGCAAGCGAATCCGGTACGACCACACGTTCCAGCGAACACCCGCTCCCCTGTTCGTGTGTTCGTCAACTTGCTGCCGTTGTCAGGCGGCTGAGGCGCCGACGGGAGCGGGGTCCCCGGAGCGTTCCAGCAGCCGCCGGACGTCCCGGACCGCCGAGCGTCCGGCCCGGTTGGCGCCGATGGTGGAGGCCGAAGGCCCGTAACCGAGCAGATGGATCCGCTCGTCCCAGACCACGCGGGTGCCGTCGAGCTGGATGCCACCGCCCGGTTCACGGAGCCTCAGGGGTGACAGATGGTCGATGGCGGCCCGGAATCCGGTGGCCCAGAGGATGGTGTCCGCCGCCACGGTGCGACCGCTGTCCCAGGCGACCCCGTCCGGGGTGATCCGGTCGAACATGGGCAGCCGGTCGAGAACGCCCCGGTCCCGGGCGGCCCGGATCGCGTCGTTCACCGGCAGTCCGGTCACCGAGACGACACTCTGCGGCGGCAGCCCCCGCCGTACGCGCTCCTCGACCATCGCGACCGCTCGCCGGCCCCACTCCTCGGTGAACGGCCCCTCCCTGAACACCGGCGGGCGCCGCGTCACCCAGGTCGTCCCGGCGGCGACGCCGGCGATCTCCATCAGATGCTGGGTACCGGAGGCCCCGCCGCCGACGACCACGACCCGCTGCCCGGCGAACTCCTGCGGGCCGCGGTATCCCGAGGTGTGCAACTGCCGTCCCCGGAAGGTCTCCTGGCCCGGGTAGTGCGGCCAGAAGGGCCGGTCCCAGGTGCCGGTGGCGCTGATCACCGCACGGGCGGTCCAGACACCCTGTGACGTCTCGACGCGCAGCCGCCCGCCGTGGCCCTCGCGTACCGCGGTGACCTCGACGGGCCGGCGTACCTGAAGCCCGAAGGCCTCCTCGTACGCCGTGAAGTACTCGCCCACGACCTCCGACGAGGGCCGGTCGCCGTCGGCGTCGCCCAGCTCCATACCGGGCAGCGAGTGCATCCCGTGCACCTTGCCGTAGGTCAGCGAGGGCCAGCGGAACTGCCAGGCGCCACCCGGCCGCGGGGCATGGTCCAGCACGACGAAATCCCGCCCGGGGGTCAGCCCGGTGCGCCGCAGGTGGTAGGCGGCGGAGAGGCCCGCCTGTCCCGCGCCGATGACCACCACGTCCACTGCGCGTACCCCGGAGTCGTTCACGTTTCATCCAACAGCTCCGGCTTCCGGGATCTTCCCGCCCGGGGACGGCCGACCCGCCCGGACGGGCACGTGCCTCCGGCGCGCGGGAGGATGGGACGCATGGCAGACACCACCTTCACGACTCGCATCGTGCACATCAGGACGGGCGACCGCGAGACCGTCACCGACCTGACGGGGGAGTGCGAGGACTTCCTCCGTGAGGCGGCGGCGGGCCGTGACGGCCTGCTCAATGTCTTCGTACCGCACGCGACAGCCGGCGTAGCGGTGCTGGAAACCGGCGCGGGCAGCGACGACGACCTCATCGCGGCCCTGCGCGGGCTACTCCCGGCGGACGACCGCTGGCAGCACAGACACGGCACCCCGGGCCACGGCAGGGACCACGTGGTACCGGCCCTGGTGGCACCGCACGCGACACTTCCGGTGATCGGAGGGCGGCTGGAACTGGGGACGTGGCAGTCGGTGTGCCTGGTGGATACCAACGTGGATAACGTCAACCGGCACGTTCGGTTGAGCTTCTTCGGTGGGTGAGTTGCTCGACCTGCACTGTAGTGGGCGGTTCCGGCCGTACCAACCGGGCACTCAGGACTGCCGGGAGCGGCGCTCCATGCAGCCAATCCCGGCACACGAACTTCGCTGGCTCATCCCGCGCGGCGGCGCTGCGATCAGCTTCACACCCGCCTCGGCATGCAACGAGTTCCAGGAGCAATGGAAGTACGGCTCGGAGTGGATCGCCGAGCAGACAGGCGGTGGCGACCACCGAGATGAGGGCGTCGGCGAACGTCTTGACCATCGCGCGCAGGAGATCGGGACTCGCTGCGGCGAGGTTGTCTTCGGTGAGGGCGTGCAGGGGCAGACTGCCTGGTGCGGTCATCGTGCTGATCTCCTTCGAGGCTTCGACACTTCGAAGATCAGCCGGTGGCCGTTCATCTATGGCGGGTCAGGACGGTGAGCGCAGCCAGCCATGGGCGCGAGCGGTGCGGGAGGCGACCTCCAGTAGCCGGGCGGTGGCGGGCCGTTCGGTGCCGCCGCGGGTGAGCAGGTGGATCTCGATGGTCGCTGCCGGGGACAGCGGCCGCCACACCAGGCCGGCCGGGAGGCCGGGCAGGGCGGACTCGCCGACGATGGATACGGCTTCGCCCTGGGTGACGGGCATGTGGGAGGCATCGAAGGACAGTTGGCGCTCGCGCAGCCGCGGAGAGATTCCGGCGCGGTCGAGAATGCCGGTGATCGCGTCGTAGTGCCCGGGGTTGTCGTGGCGTGCGTGTACGAGCACGGTCTCGTCGACGAGCGCGTGCACGTCGACATCCGAACCGGCGGCGAGGGGGTGGTCTGCGGACATCAGGACGCCTTGGGGTTCCAGGCGTACCAGGGTGCGGACCAGTTGCGGGGTCGGGGGCGGGCAGCGGACCAGTCCCGCGTCGAGGGTGCCGTCGGCGACGCCCGCCAGGATCTCGGCGGTGGGCAGCAGACGGGTGCCCGTACTGATACCGGGATACGCCTCGGCCAATGCGGCGAGCAGGGTGGGCGCGGTCTCGTAGCCGGTGCTCGCGCTGTAGCCGAGGGACACGCTGCCGCTCTCACCTGCGGCGAAGCGCCGCACGTCCTGCCACAGCCGGTCCATCTCGCCGCACAGTGTCGACCCGCGGTCCATCAGGAGCCGGCCGGCTTCGGTGGGCTCCACGGACTGTGTGGTGCGGTCGAGGAGTCGTACGCCCAATTCCTGTTCCAGCTGACGTATTTGTCGGCTGAGGGCGGGCTGGGCTATGTGCAAGCGTTCTGCGGCCCGGGTGAAATTCTGCTCCTGGGCGACGGCGAGGAAGTAGCGAAGACGACGAAGTTCTGCCATGCCACGCACCCTACAACTGTCCTGGCCTGCACTTATATCGTTCTGTTCTGAGCCTGGTGCGAACAGGTCTTTCCCTTCTGCCGTGGGGGATTCCTAGTGTTCGAGGTGTCGGAGAGACGACGCCTCGAACACGGAGAAGGGCCTCACCATGAACCAGCAGGAAATCACCGAAGCGAGCAAGGAAATCGTCCAGGCGTACATGGACGCCCTGATGAAGGGTGACCTGGTTGCACTGCGCGACTTCTTCACGCCGGAGACGACCTGGACTCTGGCCGGTGATCTGCCGGTGTCGGGCACCTGGACCGGACCGGACGAGATCCTCGGTGAGTTCGTGCCGGCGATGGTGGCCCGGTTGGTGCCGGAGTCGATGGAGTTCGAGTTCGAGGGGCTGATCGGAGAGGGCGAGCGGGTCCTTGCCGAATGGAACACCCGGGCTCTGGCGCGGGCGGGAGGCCGTTACGACCAGCACTGCCTGGCCGTCTTCACGGTCCGGGAAGGCCGGATAGCCGCGGTGCGTGAGCACTTCGACACCCTGCACGCCAAGACCGTCGTCTTCGCCTGAAGCCGCCCCAAGTTCTCGTCCACGTCCACGCGTTACGTCACCAGGAGTTGTGAACCATGAAGGCCATGCTGCCCGGATCCACCGCCGACGCCACCAAGCCGGTCGTCCTCGGCGAGGCCCCCGAGCCCGAGCCCGCCGCCGACGAGGCCGTCGTCGCGGTGGAGGCGTACTCCGTCAACCGCGGAGAGACGTTCCAGCTCGACGGCGGCCTCGACCGCCGCTGGGCGGGATGGCGCCCGGGCAAGGACGTCGCCGGCACCGTCATACGGGCGGCGGCCAACGGCACCGGCCCGACGGCCGGTACCCGAGTGGTGGCCCATCCCCCGGCGTACGGTTGGGCCGAGCGCGTCGCCGTACCCACCACGAGCCTCGCCGAACTGCCCGACAGCGTCGACGCGGTGACCGCCGCGGCGCTCCCGCTCGCCGGGATCACCGCACTGCGACTGCTGCGCGTCGCCGGGCCGATCGCCGGACGCCGGATCCTGCTCACCGGGGCCAGCGGGGGCGTCGGCCACTACCTGACCGAGCTGGCCGCCGCCTGTGGCGCGGAGCTGACCGCGGTCACCGCCACCGTCGAGCGGGGCGCACGGCTGCTACAGCTCGGGGCCGCCGAACTGATCACGTCGGTGGACGAGGCGGCGGGCCCCTACGACGTGGTTCTCGAATCCGTCGGCGGAGCCAGTCTTCCCACGGCACTGGCCCAACTGGCGCCGGGCGGGCACCTGGTGTGGTTCGGGCAGGCCAGCCGCGAACCCGTCACCCTCAACTTCTTCGACTTCTTCAAGGGCCCGAACCAGGCCCGCATCATGCACTTCGACTACACGACGTCCGATGCGACGTACGGCCAGGACTTGGCCGCCCTGGTGCGCCTGGTGGCCGCCGGCCGCCTGCACCCCGAGATCGGCACGGTCCGCGACTGGCGTCGCACCCCCGACGTCATCACCGATCTGCGCGGCCGCAACATCCGCGGAAACGCCGTCCTGACCGTCGGCTGACCCACACGCCGGGCTCGCCGACCGGACCGACGACACCGCATCCGACACTCACCCCGAGCGGATCCTCATGACCAACACCATCCTGACCACCCTGTCGCACCAGCCCCTGCTCTTCGTCCCGGAGAAGGCCGAAGCAATGACAGCCACTCTTGAGCTGTCGCCGGGCGACGCGGGTACGCCCCCACACCGGCACTCCGGGCCGGTCTTCGGCTACGTACTCGAAGGTGAGCTCCTGTTCGAGCTGGAGGGGGAGCCCGCACGCGTCATCCGCGCAGGCGAGGCGTTCTCGGAGCCCGGCGGCGACGTAATCCACTACCAGGCGGCCAACAACCTTTCCGATGCCACCACCTGCTTCGTCGTGGTCATGATCCACGCCCCCGGCGAGCCGATGCTCACCCTCGTCACGGACGACGAACTGGCCGCCCGCCGCCACCTTCGGGCCCCCAAGGAGGCATGACGTGCGCATCTTCCTGGCCGGCGCCACTGGCGTCATCGGCCGCCGCCTGCTACCCCTACTTCTGGCCCAGGGCCACCAAGTCACGGGCACCTCCCGTACTTTCGAAGGCGCAGCGCGGGTCACGGCCGCCGGTGCCACCGGTATCCGGCTGGACGTGTTCGACCGTGCGGCCGTCACCGAGGCGCTGGCGGCCGCCGCACCGGATGCCGTCATCCATCAACTCACCGCGCTCGCGGCGGGCAGCAGCGCGGACAACGCCCGCATACGGGTCGACGGCACCCGCAACCTCGTCGACGCCTCCCGTACGGCGGGAGTCGGCCGGATGATCGCGCAGTCGATCGCGTGGGCATACCAGGCCGGTGATACATCCGCCGATGAATCCACACCGCTTGATCTCACCGCGGACGAGCCACGCGCCACCACCGTCCTCGGCGTACAGGCCCTGGAGAACGCGGTGGCCGAAACCCCCGACCACGTGGTCTTGCGCTATGGCACCCTGTACGGCCCCGGCACCTGGTACGCACCGAACGCACTGATGTCCACCAGACTGCGTGCCGGCGAGCTCGCCGCGAACGACGCCGTGAGCTCCTTCCTCCACATCGAGGACGCCGCCCGGACCGCCCTCCTCGCCCTCGACTGGCCGAGCGGAACGATCAACATCGTTGACGACGAGCCAGCCCCCGCGCATGCATGGGTGCCAGTCTTCGCCCATGCGCTCGGCGCACCGGCACCCGCCCGCAGCACCGGCCGTGCTGGTTGGGAACGCGGGGCACGCAACGCCAAGGCCCGCGCACTCGGTTGGGCACCACGCCACCCGTCCTGGCGCGACGGATTCCATACCGGCCCGGAGTAGCGGACACGGTGACACTGCTCGCACCTGGCGACGATCCAGCGATCCGCCCGCGTCGGTATGAGGCCGACGCCGACCTGCAACTGCCCCGGCCGACAACCTCTGGAAGACCTGCGCACGACCGGAAAGGTTCAATCAGCCGACGCGACCGCTCGCTGTGAGGCCTGACCTGGCGCGGCCTGCGCCGCGGCGGCCACCGGGAGCGCCAACTCCTCCTGGCCGGCCATTCCCTGACGGGGCATTGACCGTGCTGTGCGGTGCTGACAACGTTGTCCTGCCTGCTCGTCGAAGATCCAGTGTGGAGGTCCCACCGTGTCACTCCCCAACCTCGGTCGGCGCAAGATGCTCGGCCTGCTCGCCACCTCCGGTGCGGGTGCCGCCCTCGCCGGGGCGATGCCCGGCACCGCGTCGGCCGCGGCTCCGCCGACGGGCGGCCTGTGGTGGCCGCGCGAGCGGATACTGCCCGGCTTCGCCGAACCCCGCGCACTGGACGTCGCGGATCTGACGACGGCGGACGCCGACGAACAACTGCTCTTCGCCACGCTGCAGGGCAACGTGAATCGCAGTCGGCCGCGGATCGCTCTGCTGCGCGAGTCCGACGAGGGGGCGACCACCTGGCTGAAGACCGCCGGCCTGGCCTTCCGCGCGGTCGGCGATCCGTGGTCGCTGCTGTCGAAGTACCGCTCGGAGATCAGGGGCGTCATCGTCACCGACCCGGCCCAGCCCGCGACCGTCAACCTCGCCACCACGCTGGCCGGCCTGCGCAACGCCGTGGCCGCCTCCCCCGACCAGTTGCCCAAGCTGACCGCCGAGCCGTACAACCTGAAGGTCCTGGACGACCTGCGCGACCGGTTCACCGACGAACTGTCCGCCTACCGCTGGGCGGTGGACCACCTCTGGCCGCACGCCAGCCAGCGCCTGCTGGTCGGGCTCGACCCCAGCGTCGGGGCCTATCTGCGTGACTACGCGGTCGCCACCCGGGCGCTGGTGCTGTGGATCCACGCCGACCAGCCCGACTCCCGTGAGCTGGGCGCCCGGGTGATGTCCCAGATGTCGGCCGGCTCCCCCTATTTGGGCTGGTTCCCCTCCGGTGTGGGCGGCGAGAGCGACGGCACCGAGCTGACCTCGGAGCACGGCCTGGTGGTGCTGGCCAGCGACTGGTCACAGAACCTGACGGTCTTCGGCGGAGTGCGGGCGCCACTGGCGAGGACTCAGGTGACGCTGCCGACGCCGCGACTGGGCAACCGTATCTACGTCACCTTCACCATGACGGAGGGCGACAACCTCCAGTACAACCAGCACCGCATGCGAGTGCTGTGGGACGATCCGGCGCGCGGTGCGGTGCCGATCAACTGGTCCACCAACCCGGTGCTCGCCGACGCCGCGCCCACCTTCCTGTCCTACTACCAGCGCACCGCCACCCGGCAGGACTACCTGATGGCGGGGCCTTCCGGCGCGGGCTACGCGTATCCGACGCCCTGGCCGGACGACACCTTCCGGGTCTTCACCGAGACCAGCGCTCGCTACATGCGCCGGACCGGGCTGGACAGCGCCGTGATCCTCAACCGCAAGTCCGGCTCGGACGTCCCGCTCACCGGCGCGAAGGCCCGCCAGTACCTCCACGACGTGCGTCCGCTCGGCCTGCTGGAGGAGTGGACCACCCGAACCGGGACCAGCGCCCTGGAGGGCAGCGTGCCGCTGTCCGTCAGCTACTTGACCGACTCCGTGGTGGACGCCCGGGACGCGATCGCGAAGGCCTCCGCCGACTGGGACGGGACCAAGCCCCTGTTCCTGTCGATCGGCACCCTCGCCTGGAACCTGACCCCGTCCGACGTGGTCACGATCGCCCGCTCGCTGGACTCCCGCTACCAGGTGGTCCGCGGCGACCAGTACTTCCGGCTCGCCCGCAAGGCACTGCACCTTCCGCCCGCCTGACCGGCGAGGCCGGCCGGCCTCGCCGGAGGCCGGGGCGGGCATCGACCGGGGAGCGGCGCCGCGGCCATCCGCAGCGGCGCCTCCCCGCTGTCGGGGTGCTGCTCGTCGCTCGCGCGGCCGCAGGCCTGGCCGCGTCCGGGGTGACACCCTCGGTGTATGTGCTGGTCGGCGCCGGTGCCCTGGGATGCCGACCCTTATGACGGCGGCGGTCATTCCCCCGATGGTGCAGGGCGGCACTCAGGGAAAGCCAGGTCAAGCAACGTGGAGTTGGCTTGACGGGAGGCCCGGTGCTCACCGGCACCGGGCCTCCCGTGGATCGCTGCGAACCTGTGTGGCAGGGGCGATTGCGACGGTCAGTGCTCCAGAGTCATCGCGTAGACCTCAAGGTCGCTGTTGCGTTGCCAGTCGAGTCCTCCGGACCCGGGCGCGACCCAGGCCGGTACGGACGGTGCTGCCAGCGAGAGGGACCGGACCTGCTTCCCGGACTCCAGCGGGACGGTCGTTTCGTAGAGCGACGCCTTGGTGGTGGTCTTCCCGGTTCCGGCCTTGAGCTGGTACGCGGTCGTCAGCGCGACGGCGTTGCCGAAGTCCGGAGTCTTGTTCGCCCAGCCGGTGAGTTCGAGTGGAACCGTCGTGGTGCTGCCGTCGGTGTAGGTGACGACGGCGGTGGCCGACGCGGCGCCGGTACTGCCGTTGTCGGAAGCGCCCACGATGTGGAGGCTCTTGTAGTCGCCGGAGGGGAGGGCGATGGCCTGCCCGGTGGACTTGACGAAGTTCTTGCTGCTGCCGGAGGTCGGGGGCGCCTGGTAGGTCACCCCGCCGAAGGCGACCGGGCCCGGTGCGGGCAGTTGGTCGGCGGCGAAGCTCGTACCCGTGCTGTCGAAGTCCCCCTCGCCCGGGGCGGCGAGCGTGGCGACGCCGTCGTTGTTGTAGGCGGCGTTGAGGTCGACGGCACACGAAGTGTCCGTCTTGATGGCGCAGTTCGCCCCGGCCCGCGGGACCACGACGGTGACGGTCTTCCCGACCGGCGTGGCTCCGGGGAGTCCGGCGGAGACCTTCACCTTGTAGGTTCCCGCTTTGGTCCCGGCCGGCGCGGTGATCCGCAACTGCTTGTTCATCTGGGCGGGGAGCCCGTCCGATTCGGCCGTCGCCGTCGTGCCGGCCGGGGACACCGACCAGCCCTTGGGCGCCTTCGCGGTCACGGCGACCCGCGCGGTGTGCGGAGCCGTGGCCAGCAGCGTCAGGTCGACCTGTTGCCGCGACGCACGATCCGCCGTGGGCTCCATGACGACCTGGTCCGGCCCTGCGTGAGCGCTGAGCCGGCGCTGCGGATTCGGCGTTGTGCTGATCGACGGCGGGGCGCCCTTCGCGTCCGTCGCCCACGCGGTGGGTTTGGTGCTCAGGGCGTAGTCGATGCGCCCGCCGTGGGCGATGTCGGCCTGGTCGACCCACGCCTTGTCCCAGGCCTTGCCGTTCACCGTCGCGGAGGCGACGTAACGGTTGGCCATGCTGGTGTCGGGCGCGGAGATCCTCAGCGTTCCGCCCTGCGTCTTCCCGTACTCACCGATCCGCACCCGGGCGTCCGGGAACTGCGGCGTGGTGAGGACGTCGAAGTTGCCGCCGCTGGTCGTGGGGTAGAGCCCCAGCGACGACATGACGTACCAGGAGGACATCTCTCCCATGTCGTCGTTGCCGGGGATGCCGCCGGGGCTGTTCGTGAACAGGGTCTCCTGCGCCTTGACCACGGTCGCGGTGCTGCCGGGCTGCCCGGTCCACGCGTAGAGGTACGGGGCGATGAGGTTCGGCTCGTTGTTCGGGTTGTACTTCGTGGAGTCGTAGTAGTTGTACGGGTCGCTGACCCAGGCCGTGCGCGCGGTTCCTTCCGGGTCGGTGAGGAGGTCGTCGTAGGCGAAGAAGTCGTTGAGCCGCTTGTTCGTCGCGTCCTTGCCGCCCAGCATGCCGATGAGCCCCGCCGGGTCCTGGGGCACCAGCCACTGGTACTGGCTCGCGTTCTGCTCGTGCAGCGCGTGGTTGCTCGTGACCGGGTCGTACGGGGTCAGCCAGGTGCCGTCGGCCGCGGTACGCGGTCGGAACTGGCTGGTCTGCCGGTCGAAGACGTTCTTGTACGCCTGCCCGCGCTCGGCGAACATCATGGCGTCGGCGGTGTGGCCGAGGCCCTTCGCCATCAGCGCCAGCGACGCGTCGGCCGCCGCGTACTCCAACGTTGCCGACGTGCCGTAGTAGCAGTCGTTGTCGTTCGACTTGGTCGGGCAGCAGCTGCCGCTCGTGCCGCCGTCGCAGTCGGCGTTCGACTTCACGTTGAGGCCGTAGGGGATGTACCCGCGCTCCGCGTAATACGCGGCACCGGCACGCCCGTTCTCGCGGACGCCGGCGGGCGGTACCTCGGTCGCGTTCGCCCGGAGGTACTTGTACGCCTCTTCGGCGTCCGCACCGGTGAGCAACCCCTTCGACCAGCCCTCGACCAGGAACGGCGTGACCGGGTCACCGGTCATGATGTTGCCTTCCTCGTTCTCCAGGTACCAGCGCGGAAGCGCGCCGCCCTCCCGTGCGATCGCGAGGATCGACATGTCGATGTCGTGTGCGACCTTGGGAACGAGCATTTCGAGGAGCTTGTTCTGCGTCCGGTACGTGTCCCACAGCGAGAAGTTGCTGTACGGGGTGTAGCCCCTGGCGGTGTGGGTCTTCTTGTCGGCTCCGACGTAACGGCCGTCGACGTCACCGATGATGTTCGGATCGACCATGGAGTGGTACAACGCCGTGTAGTACGCGACCTGTTGGTCATGCCCACCACCGCCGATCGCGGCCTTGTGCAGCATGGTGTTCCACTCGCCGTTCAACGCCTTGTGCACGGCGTCGAAGTCGAAGCCGAACTTTCCCGTCTCCGTCGCGAGGTTCTTGTGCGCGCCGTCGAGTCCGGTGAAGGAGAGCCCCACCTTCGCGACCACGGGGGCGTCGTTCTTCGTCGTGTCGAACGTCGCCCACGCACCGTTGGACCCCTTGGCGGCCGATTCGCGGGAACCCGGGCTCCGTTCGGTGCCCTTCCAGGTGCCGTACGAGGCGAACGGCCGGCTGAGCTCGGCGACGAAGTAGGTCTTCTTGGAATCCTCGACCCACCCCTCGACCGTCCGGCTGCCGACGACGCGGATCTCGGAATCGCTCACGCCTGCACCGGCGTTGAACAGTACGTTCGCCTGACGCGTCCGCGGGAACGTGTACTGCTGCCACCCGGTCCGTGCGGTCGCCGTCAAGGAGGCGGTCACGCCGTACTTGTCGAGCTTCGTCCGGTAGAAGTCGGGCTTCGCCGTCTCGTTCTCATGGCTGAAGGTCGACGCGTACTGCCCCGGATCGGTCGAACTCACCTCTCCGGTGGTGGGCATCATCGGCAGGTAATTGAACCGGCACCCGTTGATCGTCGTCTGACTGAACCCCATGACGGTGTCGGACGACTCCTTGTCGCACCCCGTGCCGCCGGCCGTCTTCATCAACGGACTCTCCTGCACCAGGCCGAACGGTGCGCCCGCCGCGGGGAAGGTCAGCCCCTCGTTCTCGGTCCCGATGAACGGATTGACCAGCTTCGTCAGATCGGTCCCCGCTCCCGGCGTCGCGTCGGACGCCGCCGCCGGCTGCGTGGCGGCGTCCGCGCTCGCCACAGTCCCGGTGACAGATCCCCCGGCGGCGAGGGCGAAACAGAGCGCAGCCGTCCCCAACCGGTCCCTCAGGCGCCGTGCCGCCGATCCGTTCCGGGTCGGTGCGTATCGCGTTGATTGCATACCACTCCCGCCGTGCTGCCACTCGTGGACATCGTTGTCATGCACCGCACGTGACGCTAGATCGTCTCCTCCACCCCGGCAAGGGGCTACTGCTCCGTCACTTGGCCGAGGTGGCTGCCGTTGCCGTCGCGCCGGCCGGGCCGTCATCACACGACAGATGTGAGACGGGCGCCGCCTCCCTTCAGCCCTGGAAAGCAGCCGGTCACGGTGGGCATCACGGGTGTCGCGCGGGGACCGTCCGGAGTCCTGGCTGCCAATTCGTAACACGCAGCGGTGTTCTCTTCTCGTTCACTTTGTTGGTATTCCTAGGGCCGATACCGCGTCCAGCAGGGGGCGTTGTACGGTTCGCCGGAAGGACAACGCTGTCTTGACGACCGACTTGATGCAGGACGGCAGAGCCGCCCCGCCAAGTCCGGCAACTGCCGGCGCGGCAGGGCCCCGGACCCGCGCACGGCGCCGGCGGCGCGAGTACCTGCTGTTCGCCGCCTTCGCCGCCCCGAACTTCTTCTTCCTGCTGGTGTTCGCCTACTGGCCGGTGATCTACAACGCCTATCTGAGCCTCACCGACTGGGACATGGTTTCCTCGACGTGGCACATGATCGGCCTGGACAACTACACGTCGCTGTTCGCCGACCCCGACTTCCGCGGCAGCCTGTGGACGACCGTGCTGTTCGTCGTCGGAATCGTCGCGGGCGGACTGGTACTCGGCCTCGCCACCGCCCTGTTGCTCAACCAGCGGCTGCGCGGGCGGAACGTCGTGCGGACGCTGGCCTTCGCCCCGTACGTGCTCTCCGGAGCCGCTGTCGGCACCTTGTGGCTGTTCATCTTCGATCCCAACTACGGACTGATACGCCCGTTGCTCGCACCACTCGGCCTGGCCGCGCCGGCGATGATGACCGACTCCAAGTGGGCGCTGTCCGGCCTCGTCCTGGTCTACCTCTGGAAGAACATCGGCTTCGTCGCCGTGGTCTACCTCGCCGGTCTGCAGGGCTTGCCCAGGGACGTGTTCGAGGCGGCGGCCCTGGACGGCGCGGGAGCGTGGACGCGGCTGCGCCGCATCATCCTGCCGCTGCTCTCGCCCGTCACCTTCTTCCTGCTGGTGACCTGCACCATCAGCACCTTCCAGGCGTTCGATGTGATCGCCGTGATGACCAACGGCGGCCCCGGCACCTCCACCTCGATCCTCAGCTGGTTCATCTACGACCAGGGCTTCCGCACCTTCGACGCGGGCCGCGCGTCGGCCGCCGCAATGATCATGTTCGTGGTGCTGCTGCTGATCACTGGATTCCAGGCACGCTTCCTCCAGCGAAAGGTGCACTACCAGTGACAGTCGCCGACTCCCTGACGGACGCCGGCCCGGTCGCCACAGCCGGCCGCTCCGGTGCCCGCCGCGCACGCCGCTTCGGTCTGTACGCGCTGCTCGTCCTGGTCGCCGTCATCGCGGGTGGCCCGCTGTACTGGCTGATCTCCTCAGCGCTGAAGACCAACCCGCAGATCTACAGCTACCCCCCGCACTGGATCCCCACGGACCTGCGGTGGTCCAACTTCTCCGACGCCTGGAGCGCGGCGCCGTTCGGCCGGTTCTTCCTCAACTCCCTGATCGTGTCCGTGATCGGCACCGCGATCGAGTTGACCGCCGCGCTGCTCTGCGCCTACGCGTTCGTGTTCCTGCCGTTCCCCGGCAAGAAGGTCCTCTTCCTGTTCCTGCTGGGCGCGATGATGGTGCCAGGCCACGTCACGCTGCTGCCGAACTTCCTGACCATCGCCCAGCTCGGCTGGGTCAACTCCTACGCGGGCCTGATAGCCCCGGGTCTCGGCTCGGTCTTCGGTACCTTCCTGCTGCGCCAGCACATGCTGACACTGCCTCAGGAGATCACGGACGCGGCGAAGATCGACGGGGCCGGGCACCTGCGCATCCTCTTCCGGGTGGTGCTGCCGATGTCGCGTCCGATGGTGATCACCGTCGCCCTGGTCGTCCTGGTCGGCAAGTGGAACGACTTCATCTGGCCCCTGATCGTCACCAGCAGCGCGGACATGCGGACCCTCCCCATCGGTCTGCTCTTCCTCAAGAACACCGAGACCTTCGCCAACTGGGGAGCGATCCTCGCCGGTGCCGTGATGGTGATCGTGCCGGTCCTCGTCATGTTCTTCTTCGCCCAGCGCTACATCATCGCCGGGCTGACCCAGGGAGCCGGAAAATGACACGGACCTCGCTGCGGGAGTCCGCGGGCCCCGCGCTCGACAGGCGCAGGCTGCTCGGGGCGGGCGCGGGGCTGGGACTGGCCGCGGCGCTGAGCGCCTGCGGCCAGACCACGGGGACCGTCACACAGCCCGGCGGCGGATCGGTACCCGATGCGTTCCGGGGGCGCACCAGGGTGGTCCTCTGGTCGACGTTCGCAGATCCGGTGGGCCCGGCCCTGCAGAAACTCGTCGACGCCTTCAACCGCGAGCAGCGGGACGTGTACGTGGAGGTGCAGTTCCAGGGCACCTACGACGAGTGCGCCCAGAAGGCGGTCATCAGCCTGCTCGGGGCCCAGGCCCCCGACTTGTGCGTCCTGTCCGACGTGAAGTGGTACAAGTTCTACTTCGGCGACGCCCTGGAACCCTGGGACAGTTACTTCGCACAGGGCGAGCTGGAGCGGACCTACAATCCGCGGCTGCTCAGCGAGGGCGTCCGCAAGGGGCACACCTGGTGGCTCCCGCTGGCCCGCTCCACGCCGCTCTTCTACTACAACAAGACGCTCTTCAAGAAGGCCGGCGTACCGGTACGCCCTCCGGAGAGCTACGACGAGCTCTACGACTGGTCGCGCCACGTCACCCGGCAGAGCGTGGGCGGCAAGCGGGTGGCCCTGGAGGCGTACCAGGCAGTTGACGGGGACTGGCAGTTCCAGTGCAGTGCCTGGCAGTGGGGCGGGGCGTACTCCAAGGGCATGGACGTCACCATCGACGGGGGCGGGGCCGTGGCGGCGGGCGAGTGGCAGCGCAAGCTGATCTTCAAGGACAGGATCGCTTACATGGCGACCGAGCCCACCGCCGACCTGGGCAACCAGCTGATCGCCACGCTCGTCACCTCCACCGGTGGCCTGAAGAAGATCAACGAGATGGCGAAGGCGAACGGCTGGGAGCTGGGCACCGGCTTCCTGCCCAAGAAGGAGAAGTTCGCGGTCAATACGGGCGGCGGCGGTCTGGGCATATTCAAGCGCGTGCCGCGGGAACGCAAGGAGGCCGCGGCCCAGTTCGCGCGCTTCCTGGCCCGCCCCGAGAACGCCGCGCAGTGGGCCGTCGAGACCGGCTACCTGCCCGTGGTGCCGGCGGCGGTCAAGGAGCCCACCCTCGCCAAGCTGATGAAGGACGACCCGAACTTCGCCACGGCCGTCAGGCAGTTGGATCTCACCCGCCCCGGTGACCAGGTGCGCATGATGATTCCGAATGCGAATGTGCGTATCTACACTGCTCTGCAGCGCATATGGTCGGCGAACACCCCCGCACAGCAGGCCTTCGCGGAGGTCGCCGACCAGCTGCGCAAGGGCGTCGACCGCTACGGCCCGATGATTGAGGAGCACTTGTGAACCACCCCGTGAGGCGTCCCGTGGTGTACGCACACCGTGGAGCCCGGGCCGACGAGCCGGAGAACACCCTGCGGTCCTTCCGGCGGGCTCTCGCTCTCGGCGCCGACGGTATCGAACTCGACATCCGCCTCACCTCCGACGGCCACCTCGTCGTCATCCACGACAAGGCCGTGGACCGTACGACTGACGGCACCGGCCTCGTCGCCGACTTCACCCTGGCCGGCCTCCGGGCATTGGACGCCGGGCAGGGCGAGCGGATACCCACCTTCGACGAGGCCATGGAAGTCTGCGGGGACGTCGTCCAGATCGAGATCAAGGCCCTGGAGGCGGTGGAGGCGCTCGCCGAGCGGGAACGCCGTACCCCGCTGCCCGGGTCGGTAGTACTGACCTCCTTCAGCAAGGCCGCGGTGGAGGAGGCCGCCCGATGGCTGCCGCACGTCCCCCGTGGCCTGATCACCCACCACCCCGGCGCTGAAATGATCAAGGACGCGCTGGACCTCAAGGCCACCTGGGTGTGCCCGGAGCTGAAGCCCGAGCTCACCCGGGACCTCGTGGACCGCTGTCACGAGAGCGGCATCCAGGTGGATGCCTGGCCCACCGCGGAGCGGGCCCACCTGCTCCGCTGGGTCGAGATCGGAGCGGACGCCGTGACCACGGACCACCCGGGGCGGATCGGCGAGTGGCTGGACACGTCCGGCAGTTGACGGCGTGGGTACTCACTGGTAGGCGCGTTGTTCGGCGATGTCGAGCCAGTGCTCGACATCGGCCGGAGCGAAATGCCGGATGGCCCAGTCGACCATGCGCAGGCTCATGTGGGCCCAGGCGAGTCGGAGGAAGGTGTCAGGCAGAGCATCGAGGACGTCGTCAAGTCGTTCGGCGACACCCGGTTCACACGTCTTCGCGTGGATGCCGAAGCGCAAGGTCACCAGGTCGAGTCGGCGATCACCGCGCCCGGCGCCGTCCCAGTCGACGATGCCTGTGATCGCACCGCCGACGGCCAGCAAATTGCCAGGATGAAAGTCGTAGTGCACGGCGTCGTATCCGCCCAGCCGGTCAGGGTTGTCCTGCCCGACTGCGGTGATCCAGCGTTCGAGGGCGGCACTGCGGCGGTTGTGCCGGCGCAGCGGTTCGTGCAGGCAGTAGCCGGAACCGTCCTCGCTCAGGTGCAGGCCGACCGGAGGGATGTCCGGGCGGTCGGCGAGCCGACCGGTCTGCAACCGGTTGAGTTCGAGGGCCTGCTCCAGGCCACGGTGGTCCAGATTGTCGATCTTCGCGCCCGGCAGGAGCTCTTGCACAACGACCACCGCATGGCCGGTCTGGACCGCCAACTCGGTGGCCGGCGCCGGGTATTCCGGAGAACGGAGGATGTCGGCCACGCTGAGCGGTCCTGCTTGTATGTCGGCAAGCCTGCTGTGCGGTCGCCACTTCAGGACCGAGCGGCGGCCGTCGGCCCACCGCACGTAGGCGGCACCCACCTGCCCACCCGGACACGGGCCCTGGACCGTCAGACGGACACCCGTCTGCGAATACAGGGCTTCAGTCATTCGCTCGGCATCGAGCCGCTCGGCCCTCGCCCACCTCTCCGGTGAAGAATTCACCGTCTGATTGAACTCGATGGTTAGGGTGGAGTCCATGTCCGCCACAACGCCCAGCAGGCCGCCCCTCGTTGACCCAGCGGAGCTGGTCGCTGACCCGTACTCGGTGTACGCGCGGCTCCGCGAAGCCGGGCCCGTCCATCGCATCGCCGGAACGGACGGGCTTCCGGCCTGGCTGGTCACGCGTTACGACGACGTACGCGAGGCCCTCGCCGACCGCCGACTCTCCCTCGACAAGCGCAATGCGACGCCCGGCGGCTACCACGGGCTCGCGCTGCCGCCGGCGCTGGACGCGAACCTGCTGAACATGGATCCGCCCGACCACACCCGCATCCGCCGTCTGGTGTCCCGGGCGTTCACCCCGCGCCACATCGACCGCCTGCGCGAACCCATCAGGGAAACCGCTGACTCGCTGCTCGACGCCATCGCACCTCACGGTCACGCGGACCTGATCACCTCGTACGCCGCACCGCTGCCGATCACGGTGATCTGCGACCTGCTCGGCGTGGCTCCGCACGACCGCCGCGACTTCCGGTCCTGGACCGACGCCCTGCTCGCCCCGGACCCGGCGCAACCCGGCCGGGCGAAGGAATCGGTCCGCAGCATGCTGGCCTTCTTCGCCCAGCTCATCGCCGACAAGCAGGCCGCGCCCGCCGACGACCTGCTCTCGGCGCTGATCGCCGTACGGGACGACACGGACCGGCTGAGCGAGGACGAGCTCACGTCCCTGGCCTTCGTGATCCTGTTCGCCGGGTACGAGAACACCGTGCACCTGATCGGCAACTCCACCCTGGCCCTGCTCAGCCACCCCGACCAACTGAGCGCGCTCCGTGCCGATCCCGGTCGGCTGGCCGGCGCGGTCGAGGAGCTGGCCCGCTACGACGGTCCCGTGCCCCTGGCCATCCGGCGCTTCCCCACCGAGGACATCACCATCGGCGGGGTCGGCATCCCGGCCGGTGAGACCGTCCTGTTGTCCCTGGCCGCCGCGCACCGGGACCCGCACCGCTTCACCGAACCCGACCGGCTCGACATCGGCCGTGACGCCACCGGTCATCTCGCCCTCGGCCACGGCATCCACTACTGCCTCGGCGCACCGCTGGCCCGGATGGAGACCGAGATCGCTCTCGCCGCGCTCATCGACCGTTTCCCCGCTCTGGCCCTCGACATCGCCCCGGACGAAGTGCGGTGGCGTCCGTCCATGCGCGCCCGCGGGCTGGTCGCACTGCCGGTGCGCTACTGACCACCACCCGGACTGCGGAGCGGGTGAGCACTGACTGGCCGGCGTGGTCTTGCAGGTGGTCAGCCGCTCTTGGACTTGCCCCTGGCCGAGCCGGCTTTTTCCCGTACGTCCTCCGCCACCGATGTGTCGAGCGCGGCCCGTACGAGGGCCGCGGCGAAGACTGCCAGCTGCTGCGCGGACACCAGCTTCGCCAGTTCGCGGGGGGTGGTGGGCAACCCGAGGCGCTTCGCCCCCTGGACCGCCTTTCCGTCGAGATAGGGCTCCAGCTCGGTCCAGATCCCCTGGACCTCACGCAGGAAGATGGCCGCGCCGGCGGGGCCGATCCCGGGCAGCTCCTGGAGGAGTTCCTTCATGCGTTCCGGATCGCCGTCGGCTTTCTCGCGCAGACGCCTCAGGTCGCCGCCGTAGTGCTCGTGGAGAAATTCCGCGCTCTTGCCGAGGGTGGTGGACGTGCTCTCGTCGTACCGCCTGTAGTGGCCGGCGCCCAGTGCGTCCACACGCTGCTGCCAGGTGGCGTCCTGCATCCGGCGGGGGGTGCGCATGTCCGCCTCGAACAGTTCGTGGGCCGCGCCGACGGCGACCGAGGCCCGGATACGGGCGCTGAGGAGAGAAGCGAGGACCAGCAGCTGATAGAGCGGCTGGGGAGTGTCCCGGAGCCGGATTCCCGCCTGTGCGGCGTAGGTCTGTCCATGGGTGTCGAGCAGTGCGCGGGCCGTTTCGCGGCGCGTGGCCGTGGCGCTCATGGTGACGTCCTCCCTGAGCGAATGGTGTGGTGCTGCGCTTCGGACTCCGTTACTACTGAATTGTCCCAAAGCGGACGGGCAGGTGCATCCGGCCTCCGCGGACTCTCGTGGCGCCCCAGCGGCTCCCTGGTGTCCGAGCCGCGGCGGCCGGACCGTGATCCAGGTCTTGTCGCGCTCGTGATGGCACTTGAGTTCGCCTCCCGTCCCCTCGATCACACGCTCTCTTCCCGATGGACGGAGAAGGCGCCCGCGGCAGCCGCCAGGACTGCCGCCTCCGCGGCCCGTTCCGGGAGTTGCGGGTCCTGATCGGCACGCAGAAGCACCAGCTGGTGGTAGAGGGGCGCCGTGGCGGCGATCAGCAGGCTCCGTGCGTCCGTGTGCTGTGCGGGGAGTTCACCGCGCTCGATGGCCCGCTCGACGAGGATCTCGCACTGGGCGTACCGGTCCGTCCACAACTGCGTCTGGGCCCGCGCGGCCTGTTCGGAGTGGAACGAGGCGGCCATCAGGGCGACGGCGAACGACGGCTGTACGGCCAGGGATTCCTGGATCTCCTGGTTGAGGGCCGTCAGATCGCCTCGCAGCGAGCCGGTGTCCGGCGGCTGCCAGTCGATCTCGCCGGCGGCGCCGATGACGTCGACGAGCAGGCCGCCCACATCGCGCCAGCGCCGGTAGACCGTGGCGCGGTGCACTCCGGCCCGCGTCGCGACCCCCTCCATCGTGAGTCCTTCGTGACCGCGTTCGGTGAGTTCGGCGCGCACCGCATCGAGAACCTGGGCGCGGATGCGGGCGGTGCGACCACCCGGGCGGCGGTCCGACGTCGTGTCGAGTGGGTCTGTCATCGGCAATCAGTATCCGGTTGATCAAGGCGGCAGGGCTGTGCCAGCATCTTAACGCGACAGTCGTCGCGCTAGGCTCCCCAGAGAGGAACCGCCTCCACGATGCCGCCCGTTCCTGCCGACCCCACCGTGCTCCACCCGATGCCCGAGCACCCGCGCGTGGTTCTGCTCAAACCGCTGGTGAAGTCGCCGCTGATCGAGGTCGGTGATTTCTCCTACTACGACGATCCGGACGACCCGACCGCGTTCGAGACCCGCAACGTCCTGTACCACTACGGTCCCGAGCGGCTTTCCATCGGCAAGTACTGCGCGCTGGGGACGGGCACCCGGTTCATCATGAACGGCGCCAACCACCGCATGGACGGCCCTTCCACCTTCCCGTTCCCCACCATGGGGGGCTCCTGGGCCGAGCACTTCGACCTGATCACCAACCTGCCCGGCCGGGGCGACACGGTCGTCGGCAATGACGTGTGGTTCGGCCACGGCGCCACGGTCATGCCCGGTGTACGCATCGGCCACGGCGCGATCATCGCCGCCGGCGCCGTGGTCACCGCCGACGTCCCCGATTACGGCATCGTCGGCGGCAACCCCTCCCGGCTCATCCGCACCCGCTACGACGCCGCGGACATCGCCAGGCTCCTCGCCGTGGCGTGGTGGGACTGGCCTGTGCAGCACATCACCGAGCAGGTACGGACGATCATGTCGGGGACCGTCACCGACCTGGAGGAGGCCGCCGCGCGGATCGACCAGCCCTGACACCGCGTCCTCGCCACACCGCCCGCACCCGTCCCGCGCCAGAAACGAGTGATCGCCCATGTCCCGACGCCGCGTCCATATCGCGATGGTCGGCATCCCCTTCGTCAGTCATGTTGTGCATCTGCGGAAGTTGCCGGGCGCCGACGCGTACCGGGACAGGTTCGCACGGTGGCTCGCCGGCTGCGGTGCGACCACCACGGACGTGGACACGTTCTCCGGCCCGCCCGCCCGAGCGCTCGCCCTGATCCCGCGAGCGATGCAGCCGCACGCCGATCGGGTCGACACCGGCGCGGTGACCTTCGTCGGCCCCTGCTTCGACAGCCGAGCGGACACGGACGGCTGGACCCGCCCGGCGACCGCCGACAACGTGTTGCTGATCTCGCTCGGCTCGGCGTACACGCGCCGGCCCGAGTTCTACCGCCAGTGCATCGCGGCCTTCGGCGACCTGCCCGGCTGGCACGTCGTACTCCAGATCGGCAAGTACACCGACCCCGAGGAGCTCGGCACCATCCCGCCCAACGTCGAGGTGCACTCCTGGGTCCCGCAGCGGGCGGTCCTGGAACAGGCCGACGCCTTCATCACCCACGCCGGCATGGGCGGCTGCGGTGAAGGGCTCCTCGCCGGCGTTCCCATGATCGCTGTGCCGCAGGGCGCCGAGCAGTTCATGAACGCCGACCGGCTCGTGGAACTCGGCGTCGCCCGGCGTGTGGACACCGCTGACGCCACCGCCGAGACCCTTCGCGCGGCGCTGAACGGCCTGGTCACGGATCCGGAACGCGTTGCCCGGTCCAAGCAGTTGCAGACCGCTGCCCGGGCCGAGGTCAGCACCCCGCGCGCTGCTGACCTCATCGAGAAGATGCCGGCCGCCGCCGGGGGCCCCGCGCTCTGAGCACTGCCGCCTCGCCTCCCCGCCCGGCACCGCGCCGTCCTCGTCAGGGATGTGCGGTACGGGAGCGGCTCCCGGCTCCCTGTTCGTCACCCGCATTGCTCTTCCGTACTGCCCAGCGGCTAGTTTGTGTGCAGGACAGGTACGCAGGCCCGTGGTGGCAGAGGTGCACGGGGGACGGGAGGTCGGGAAGAGTGTCGCTGCGCGGAGGTGACCCAGCCGAGATCGGCGGCTATCCGCTGGAGGCGCGGCTCGGCTCGGGTGGCATGGGCACGGTCTTTCTGGCCCGTACGAGCTCGGGGCGACCTGTCGCGATCAAACTCATCCACCAGCAGTTCGCGGGGGACGACGAGTTCCGCATCCGTTTCCGGCAGGAGGTGGCCGCGGCGAGGCGGGTGAGCGGCGCGTTCACCGCCGCCGTGGTCGACGCAGCGCCTGAGGCCGAGCAGCCGTGGATGGCGACGACCTATATCGAGGGGCACACGCTCGCCCAGCGCATCGCCGCTGACGGCCCGCTGGACGGAGCGGAGCTGCGGAGGCTCGCCATCGGGCTGGCGGAGGCGCTGCGCGACATCCACCGGGTCGGCGTCGTCCACCGTGACCTGAAGCCCTCGAACGTCGTGCTCTCGCCCGAGGGCCCGCGCGTCATCGACTTCGGCATTTCGCGCGCCGTGGACCAGCAGACACTGACGATGACCGGGCGGGTCATCGGTACGCCGCCCTTCATGTCGCCGGAGCAGTTGCAGGCGCCGCGTGGTGTGGGGCCGCGGTCCGATGTCTTCTCGCTGGGGACGCTGCTGGTGTACGCGGCGACGGGGCAAGGGCCCTTCGACGCGGACAGTCCGTACATGACGGCGTATCAGGTGGTGCACGAGGAGCCGTCGCTGGACGCCGTGCCGGGCGCTTTGCGCGCGGTCGTCGAGCCGTGCCTGGCCAAGGAGCCCGAGGGGCGCCCCTCGGCGGACGAACTCCTCGTACTGTTGCGGGACCTGCCGGCCGACCTCGGTGGGACCGACGCGAACGGGGTCGGCGCGGGCTGCACCCGCGATGTGAACACCCAGCATCACCTCGCGACGCCGGCCGCCCCCGCGTCGGCCGCACCGACCACCGCCCCGGCCGGTCCCGATACAGGGAGCACCGCGATCGGCCGCCGTCTGCGTCGCCGTTGGCGTCCTGTGCTCGCGACGGCGGTCGCGGTGGCAGCGATCGGCGGGGGAGTCACCGCGCTCCAGGCGGGCGGCTTCGGGGGGAACAGCGGCGGCGACAAGGGCAACAGCGTCGTTGCGGCGCCGGGTGGCGCACTCCCGGACGGATTCCAGCCGTGGCGCAGGACCGTGCAGGGCGGCCGCAAGGACATTCCTGACGAGCTGCGTTGCGTCGCGCGCGGCGACGCGCTGTTCTGCGGGGGCGGCGGTGTCGTCGCGACCCGTCTCAGGGCCCGGGACGGCTCGCGGGTGTGGACGGCGAAGAGCCCGGGCGTCCCCGTCGAGGGCATGCACCTGGTGGGCGCCACCGACGACACGGTGCTCGGTTACCGCTTCGCCGCCCAGAACGCCCCGCAGGGCCCTCCCAACGAGGTGGTGGCGCTCGACGCGAACAGCGGCCGGGAGCTGTGGTCCGTGCCGTCCGGCGCCGAGTCGCAGGCCGTCACCGGCCGGTCGCAGGATGCCCTTGTGATCGGCTCATCCGTCGTGACGGTCGACTCTTCCAACTCCCGCTTGGAGGCCCGGGACGCGCACAGCGGCGCGGTCGCCTGGCGGACATCGTTCCCCGCGGGTACGCGGTGCGCTCCCGTCCCGCTGGGCCCACAGCTCCTCGCGATGTGCGCCCCCGATACGGAGGTGAACAACCTGGAGGTGCGCCACTCCACCCTGTACGTGGTGGACCGCGCCTCGGGGACGCTGGGCAGGCCCATCGCGGTCAACGGCCCCGCCGTGCCGATGGGCGCCGCCAACGGCAGGCTCGTACTCCTTCACGAACACATGGAGGGAACGGCGATGGCCGGCTACGACGGGGTGGCGCGGGTCGACCCGGCCTCGCGGAAGGTCACGTACTCCCGGCTGCCCAGGACTTACGCGGGGACGCCCGGCATGGCGGACGGCACCGTCTACGTGAGCGGGCAGATCGGTCTCGTCACGGCGCTCGACCCCGAGACCGGCCGGAAGAAGTGGTCGCGCCAGACCGGCGTGGAGGGTGCTTCGGGCCCCGTGGCGGGGGCCGGGGCGCTGTATTTCAGCTCGGCCACCGGCCGGGTCGTCGCGCTGTCACCGCGCGGTGGCGAACCCCTGTGGACAACAGATCCGCGGGCCGACGGTTTGACGGGGGAGCAGGGCGCAAGCCCGCGCGTGACTCTTGCGGGGCGTGCGGTGATCGTGGCCGCGGCCAAGAACACTCTGTTCGCCTTCGACACGCAGAGGCCGCCGAAGTCGGGCTGACCCGGGTGGCACCGGTCGCCGGTGCCGCCCATGCCGTCGAGCACCGTCACGGACTCTCGTCATCGCCGAGGTCATCGGGCGGTACCCCGTGTTCGAGGAAGAGGTCGGCGAGGTCGAGGTTCACTTCCCCGGTGCCGTTGTGCAGAGCCTGTTCGGTCCAGATGACCTTGCCGGTCGGGGTGTACCGAGTGCCCCAGTGCTGCGCGAGTCTGGCAACCAGGAACAGTCCGCGGCCGCCCTCATCAGTGGACTTCGCCTGGCGCAGGTGCGGGGACGTGCTGGAACCGTCCGAGACCTCGCAGATCAGGGTGCGGTCCCGCAGCAGCCGTACCCGTACCGGAGGCGTGCCGTACCGGATGGCGTTCGTGATCAGCTCCGACAGGATCAGTTCGGTGGTGAAGGCGATCTCGTCCAGCCCCCAGTCCGCCAGCTGCCGGCTGGCGTCGTTGCGTACGGACGCGACCGCCGCCGGATCGGACGGCACCTCCCACTCGGCCACCTGTCCCGGGCCCAGCAGACGGGTGCGGGCCACCAGCAGCGCGACGTCGTCGCTGGGCTGCGGCAGCAGGACGGAGTCGATGACCGCCTGGCAGGTCTGCTCCGGGCCCCGCCCGGGGTGCCCGGTCAGGGCTTCCCGCAGCAGGTCCAGACCCGTGTCGACGTCCCGGTCGCGGTCCTCCACGAGCCCGTCGGTGTACAGCACCAGCTGGCTGCCCTCGGCAAGGGACAGTTCGGCGATCTCGAACGGCTGGCCGCCGAGCCCGAGCGGCGGGGAGAGCGGCACATCCGGGAACGTGACCGTGCCGTCCGGATGCACCAGTGCGGGCCCGAGGTGGCCCGCCCGGGCCACCCGGCAGTGGCCGGCCACCGGGTCGTAGACGGCGTACAGGCAGGTCGCCCCGGTCACCCCGGGCCATTCGTCGCCTGTGCCCTCGTCGGCGTCGATCCGGACGACCAACTCGTCCAGGTATCCCAGCAGTTCGTCGGGCGCCAGGTCCAGGGCCGAGAAGTTGTGCACCGCCGTCCGTAGCCGGCCCATGGTGGCCGCGGCGTGCAGCCCGTGCCCGACCACGTCGCCCACCACCAGAGCCACCCGGGCCCCGGGCAGGGGGATGACGTCGAACCAGTCCCCGCCCACGCCGGCCTGGGCGGGCAGATAACGGTGGGCGGCTTCCACCGCCGTCTGCCCGGACAGCCCACGGGGCAGCAGGCTGCGCTGCAGAGCGACGGCCACGCCGTGCTCCCGGGTGAAGCGACGGGCGTTGTCCAGACACACGGCTGCCCGGGCGGCCAGCTCCTCGGCGAAGGACAGATCGTCCGCCTCGAACGGCTGCGCCTGCTCCGAGCGCCAGAAGCAGGCCCTGCCCAGCACCGTCCCGCGGGCCAGCAGCGGCACCGCGATCAGCGAATGGAGGCCGTGGTCGAGGATCATCGCCGCACGCTCGGGATCGTGGGTTCGCCAGTCCTGCTCGGTACGCAGATCGGCGATCAGGCCCCCTCGGTCCGGGGCCGGCCCCTCCGTCTGCTGTGTCGTGGGGATCAACTGCACCACATCGCCGACCGGGGCCACCGGCGCGTCGGCCCGTACCCCGCGCAGGGCCACCCGGTGCATCTCCGTGCTTGCCCACCCCAGCTCCTGCCCCTGCACCACGGCATCGGCCAGGTCGACGGTGACGAGGTCCGCGAACCGCGGCATCGTCACCTCCGCCAGTTCCTCCGCCGTGCGCTTCGCGTCCAAGGTGGTCCCGATCCGTACCCCCGCCTCGTACAGAAGCGTCAGCCGCCCCCGTGCCATCTCCGCCCGCCCCGTCAGCGCTGCAAGCTCCGTGGTGTCCCGCAGCGTTGCCACATACATCGCCGGCCGTCCGCCGCCGTCCGCCGCCGGCCGCACATTGACGCCCAGCAGCCGGTCCCCTGCCCGGTGCACCTCGTCGCTCGCCGGCCGCAGCGAGCCGAGCAGCTCCGCCACAGCCGGTGCCAGCCCCAACTCCGCGACGGGTCGCCCCTCCGCGTCCGCGGGCAGCTCCAGCAAGCGCCGCGCCTCGTCGTTGGCCAGCAGCAGCCGCCCGTCCTGGTCGACGATCACCACGCCCTCCCGCACCGCGTGCAGCACCGCGTCATGGTGCTCGTACATCCGCGTCATCTCCGCCGGCCCCAGCCCGTGGGTCTGCCGCCGCAGCCGACGCGACACCAGTACCGAGCTGCCTGCCGCCAACACCAGTACCCCCGCCGCCGCGCCCAGCAGCACCGGCAGCTGGCGGTTCGCCGCGCTCTCCACGTCCGCCACCGTGATCGCGACCGACACCAGGCCCACGACCTTCCCGTCGGGTCGCATGACGGGGACGATCGAGTCCACGGCGGGGCCCTGGCTCGCGGTGAAGGTCCGGGTGAAGGCGCCGTGCGTGATGGCTGACTTGTACGGGCCGACGACATGCTTGCCGATCAGTTTCGGGTCGGGATGGGTGTAGCGGATCCCTGTCGTGCTGAACACCACGACGAAGTCGATGTCGGTCGACTTACGGACTTTCTCGGCCCGCGGCTGCAGGATCGCGGTCGGATTGGCGCTGGTCAACGCTGCTGCCGTGCCGGGTGCCTGTGCGAAGGCCTGGGCCACGTCGAGCGTCCGGTGGCGGGCGTCCATCGTGCGGTTGCGCCGGACCTGCAGCGCGAGCGCCACCACCGCGGCCACGATCAGCACCGCCACGACAACCACCTGCAGGACGAACATCTGGCCCGCGACGCTGCGTACACCCGGCAGCGAGAAACGGCGCCCCCGCGAGGACCCGAACGACGCCTTGCGCTCACCCATGGGCCGGTCCTGCCGATCGTTTCTTCGAGGATCCGGAGGGTTGCTCCGTCCGTCGGGCGGTGGCCCGGAGACGGGCCCACAGACGGAATAACCCATAAGACCAAGAATCAGCCGTAATGTCTCCTTACCCAATTCCTTGGCCGGTCGGCCGTTCCCCCGGACGGCGTACGCCCGGTCGTGCGGGCCTGTGCCCCGGGTGAGGGGCGGCGCCGGCTGGGCGGACCGGGCTGTCCTGCGGGGTGCTGAGGTGCGGCATGTCTCCTGCCGGGCCGTGCCGGTGGTGGTGGCCATGGCGGGAAACTCTGAATGGTGGTTCACTTCTTTCATGGCCTACCGCAAGACCACCGCCGAAATCGACCGGCTCCAAGCCGCCAGAGAGCACCTCGTCGCATGTGCCACCTCGGTGGTCACGGAAGTCGGCTGGTCACAAGCGTCGGTGACCGCCGTCGCCGATGCGGCGGGCATCGCGGCCGGTTCGGTGTACCAGCACTTCCCGTCCAAGGGGGCGCTCGCCGTCGAGGTGTTCCGACGCGCCGCGGGACGTGAGGTGGAAGTCCTGGGCGAGGTGCTCCAGGAGCCGGGGACACCCGCCGAGCGGCTCAGCCGAGGCATCCAGGTCTTCGCCCGCCGCGCCCTGGAGAACCGCGGACTGGCATACGCGCTGCTCGCCGCACCCGCCGAACCGGCGGTCGGGGCCGAGCGCCTCGACTTCCGGCGCCGCTACCGGGCGCTGTTCGCCGAGGTCGTCCACGAGGGCATCGCGAACGGCCTGTTGCCCGCGCAGAACGGCGAGATCACGGCGGCAGCGCTCACCGGGGCGATCGGTGAGGTGCTCGTCGACCCGCTCGGCCACCACGACGAGAAGGCCACCGAGGAACTCCTCGCCGAACTCACCGCCATGGCGCTGCGCTGCGCGGGCGTCCCGGCCGACGCACAGCAGCCCTGAGCCGATCCGCGTACGTACGCACCCGGAGGGAAGACCGTGCCCACGACCGCCGCTCCCCGCAGCCGTCCCACCGCCCCCACCCACGAAGTGACCAATCAGCCGCCGCCGCTGACCGGGCACGACGCCGCCCAGGACGCCGTGCTGCTGGAAGGCATGTGCCGTGAGGGTGCGCCGTGGCACACCGCGGACCTCCACGACCTCGGCCGCTTCGTCGCGGGCGAGGAAGCCCAGGGCTGGGCCGACCAGGCCAACCGCCATGAACCGGTGCTGCACACTCACGACCGCTACGGCCACCGTATCGACGAGGTCGAGTTCCACCCCGCCTACCACCACCTGATGGACGCCTCCGTGAGTGCGGGCCTGGCCGGCGCGGCCTGGGCCGACGAGCGCCCGGGCGCCCATGTGGCCCGCGCCGCGGGGTTCATGCTGATGACGATGGTGGAGCCGGGGCACCTGTGCCCGGTCTCCATGACGTACGCGGTGGTCCCGGCGCTGCGCCATTCTCCCGGCCTCGCCGCCACGTACGAGCCCCTCCTCACCAGCCGCGTCTACGATCCCGGGCTGCGTACCCCCGCAGGCAAGCGAGGACTGCTCGCCGGGATGGGCATGACGGAGAAGCAGGGCGGCACCGACGTGCGCGCCAACACCACATCGGCCACCGAAGAGCCCGACGGGACCTGGCGGTTGCGCGGTCACAAGTGGTTCACCAGCGCACCGATGAACGACCTCTTCCTGGTGCTGGCCCAGGTGCCCGGCGGGCTGTCCTGCTTCCTCGTGCCACGCGTGCTGCCGGACGGCAGCCGCAACACCTTCCGCATCCAGCGGCTCAAGGACAAACTCGGCAACCGTGCCAACGCCAGCAGCGAGCCCGAGTTCGACGACACGGTGGCCTGGCTCGTCGGCCCCGAGGGCAAGGGCGTACGCACCATCATCGACATGGTGACCTCGACGCGCCTCGACTGCGTCCTCGGATCCGCTGCGGGCACTCGTGCCGCGCTGGCCCAGGCCGCCCACCATGTACGCCACCGCGCTGTGTTCGGCGCCAAGTTGATCGACCAGCCGCTGATGCGCAATGTGATCGGCGACCTCGCGGTGGAGTCCGAGGCCGCCACCACACTCGCCCTTCGCCTCGCCGGGGCGGCCGACCGGGGGCGGAGCGGCGACGCCCGGGAACGGGCGTTCCTGCGGCTCGCCACGGCAGTCGGCAAGTACTGGGTGTGCAAACGGCAGCCCGCAGCGGTCGCCGAGGCGCTGGAATGCCTTGGTGGCAACGGATATGACGAGGCATCCGGTATGCCGCGCCTCTACCGCGAGGCCCCGCTCAACGGCATCTGGGAGGGTTCGGGCAACGTCAACGCCCTTGACATGCTGCGCGCGCTGGCGCGTGAGTCCGAGTCCGTCGACGCCTTCCGCACCGAGATCGAGACGGCCTCGGGCGCCGACCGGCGACTGGACGCCGCCTGGCAGGAGCTGCGCGGTCAACTCGTCCTCACCGAGGACGCCCCACTGCGGGCCCGCCGTCTGATCGAACGCGCGGCGCTCGTGCTCCAGGGATCGCTCCTCGTCCGCCACGCGCCGGCCGCTGTCGCCGACGCCTTCTGCGCGTCCCGGCTGGCCGGGGACCGGGGGCTGGCGTTCGGGACCCTTCCGCCGGACACGGATTTCGCGGGAGTGCTGGAGCGTCTCCCCGTCTGACCGCGGACTCGGGGACCCCGCAGGGCGTGGCCAACGACGTCTGGCTGCCGGTCTGGGAGCCCCACAACATCTGATCGCACGGGAGGGATCCCGTCCCACTGTCCACGCACTCGGTCAGTAGGGGCCGACGGCGACCACGGCGACGACGAGTGCCGCCAGCATCAGGAGCGCCAGCGCGAGGAAGGCGGGAAGTTCCGAGTGGCCGAACGCCTCACGGCGCCGCATGCTGGCCTGTCGCCGCCGCCACTGCCGGTAGCCGATGAGCGTCGAGCCCACGGACAGGGCGACCAGGTAGCTTGCCAGCGCCAGCCGCAGGGCGGTGGGGGAGATACGGACCAGTTGGAGGACGCCGAGTGCTCCGGCCAGGAGGGCCAGGGCGGCGCGCAGCCAGGAAAGCAGGGTGCGCTCGTTGGCCAGGGTTGCCCGGTAGTCCGGCTCCTCCCCGCTCTCCCACCAGCGCCCGGTGGCCGTGGCCGGCCGGTGGCCGTCCGCGCCGCCGTCCGGGTCGTCGGCGCCGGGAGTCCTGTCCGGCGCTGTCACCGGGCGGTGCCGTGGAGGCAGCCGGTTGCCTGCCGGGGACCCGTTCCCGTGCGGCCGAAAAGTACCGCGCACCCCTCTGGAAGGCCGGGATTCCTGGGCATGGGGATCTCCCTCGCAGCGATATGTCTCCGGGGCGGCCGCTGACAGAGGCGCGGGCCGCCCTCCCGCAAGTCCACAAGTGCGCAAGTCGGGCAGTCCGGCAGTCCGGCAGTCCGGCAGTTCAGTACCGCGCGCGCCGCCTCCTGCGGTTGCGGTTGTAGACCAGCAGGGCCCCGGCGAGGAGGCCGATCACGAACATGATCAGCAGCGCCGCGTACAGAGGCATGGTGACGACGGGAACCAGCAGCCGGATCTTCACCTGCCGGGTGTTCTCGGCGATGAGAGTGATCGCGACCGCGGTCAGCAGCAGGGCGAGGACGCGCGTAGGCGTCAGGGCCTGGCGCCACCGTGAGGCACGGCCGGTCGAGGCGCGCGGGGCGTCTGGAGCCTGGTGTCCGCTCATCTCGCCAGGATCGTCCCCGGGGGCACGGGATGCCGATTCGGAGTGAGCCATTCGGGTGGCGGGCGGCCTGTGCACGCGCACCGGGCGGATCACGGTTCCGACGGATCAGCGGCGAGGGTTCCGCCCAGTCCCTGCCGGTCGGGGCGGGCCACGATGCGCTTCAGGAGAGGATCCGTGAGGGTTGCGGCCGCCAGTCGGTCCAGAGCATCCGAGCGTTCGGTCAGGGCCGGTTGGCGGTGGGCCGGTGCCGTGGCCAGCAGGCGCTGGAGAAGGGCGTGCAGGCGCCGCACCGTCTGGGGATTCGAGGCGCCGTAGAGAAGTGTCTCGTCGAGTGCGAGGGAGAGGAGGCCTGCCCAGTCCGGGGCAGGGCAGAAGACGCGGGGTGTGCCTTTGGCGTCGGTCAGCCAGGCCGGGCCGAGGGGCCTGCTCGCCAGCCGCAGCAGGCTGTCCTCGATCTGGTCGAGCGCCTGCACTGCCGTGGTCGGGTCGTTGACGGCAGGGGAGAGCGCCCGGATCGCGATGTCGGCCAGGAGCCGGAACCCGTACCCGGTGTCCTGCTCGACGGTACGGTTCGGGCCGTAGTGGAAACAGGCGGTGACGCGTCTGACGGTCCGGCGGCCGCAGTCCGTGCCGTCCGCCTCCAGATAGGCGACCGTTTCGCCGGACCTGATGAAGTCGCCCACGGGGTGTACGAGGACGACACGGACCCCGTGGCGAGCGGCGATCCGGGTGAGGAGGGTCTCGTCGATGGAGAAGATGACAGCCGGACGGCCGCTGTGGATGATGACGGGCGCGCCCTCGCGGCCCTGGGGTGACGGGTACTGAGCCGTGTCCGCCCGCCCGGCGGGACGGGCCTGAATGGGAGAGGCCCGGGCGGGAGAGTCCTGGGCGGGAGAGTCCTCGGCGGGGCAGGTCTGGTCGATGACCGTCCGAAGCCGCCGGCCGACCGCACGGGCGAGACCGCCGCCCGTCACGGCGTGCCGGAGCGAGGACAGCAGGTAGAGGACAACCGTGGCGTCGATGAGGACGAGAGCGATCGCCACGGTCACGCTCACCCGCGGGACGCTGCGCCCATGGACATGGCTCAAGGCGACGAGCGCGTACAGGGCGGTCCCGATCAGCAGACCGAACAGGACCAGGTAGCGGCTGAAGTGGCCGAGCGCCCCGACCAGTCGGGGAGACATCGTCTGCACCGTCTGCACCACCAGAGTGATGGCGGTGACGACGAACCCCGCGAGTGTGATCATGCCGCCTGCGATCGCGGCGAGAGTCGCCTGCGCCGTGGAGGCGTCGAAGCCCAGGCCCGGTGTGGGCAGGTTCTGGTCCCACTCCGGCAGCACCCAGCCCAGCAGCGCTCCACCGCCCACCAGGAGCAGCGCCGCTCCTTGACTGCGGACACGACGAGCGCGGTGGGCGGCCCCGCCGCGCCGGGGCGGGCGCGTCCTCGCCTCCGGCGTCACAGCACGGCCGTGACCGCGGCGCACGTCGCCTCCCCGGTCCGAAGGGCCTTGACGGGTACCGATGGGGCCTCGACGGGTCGCAGTGGCTCCGAGCGGAGCACCTGCCGTTCGGACATGGGCATCCTTGGTCCTCATCTGCGCCGGGATCTCGATCGTCACGCGACGCGGGCGGCGCCGCGAGTCGGCCGCGCCGCGTGACACCCCGTCCACATCCCCGGGACCCGGCCCCGCCCGCTGACCTCCGTCCGCCCCGCCGGCCGCCGGCCCGCCCCTCCGATGGGCTATCCCCGCTCGTGACGCCCCGCTCGCGGGATGAGGGTGGGCAGCACCGGTCGTACCAGGTGTGCGGCCCGCCGTGTCCACGCCCTGCCAGGGAGGCCGTTGTTGTCCACCTCCGAAGCAAAGCCGGGCCGGCCGGGCATCGCCGAGGCGGTCCGGACGGTGCGGAAGCACGCTCCCTACTCCGACACGCAGGGCCCGCCCCTCTGCGACACGCGTGGCCCGGACGACGCGAGCTACGGCTGCACGGGTCCAGCCCGATCGGTCCGGCCCGGTATGCCGGGCCGGGTCTGACCGCCGCCCGGATCCGTGTCACACCCCGGCACGCTGGTCCTGATCATGGCCGCCGCGGTGCTCGCACCGCTGCTGGCCAACGTGGCAGCGCGACGCCTCGCCGTCCCGCTCGTCATCTTCGAGATCGCGCTCGGCATTCTCATCGGCCCCGACGCCCTCGGCTGGACGCATTCGGACCAGGTCATCGACACCCTGTCGAACCTGGGGCTGTCCATGCTGATCTTCCTCGCCGGTTACGAGATCGACTTCGCGGCGGTGCGGGGCAGGACCCTGCACCGGGCGGCCGGAGCCTGGCTGTCCTCGCTGGCCGTCGCCATCGCGGTGGCCTTCCTGCTCAGCGGTGACGACGTGTACAAGGCGTTCGTGATCGGCACGTCACTGACCAGCACAGCCCTGGGCACGGTCCTGCCGATGCTCAAGGACGAGGGGGACCTGCACGGCCGCTTCGGCACGGTGGTGACGGCCTTCGGAGCGGTGGGGGAGTTCGGTCCGGTCGTCGCCACCGCTCTGCTGCTCAGCGGCCGTAAACCCGGGGTGTCGGCCGCCCTTCTGATCGTCTTCGCGGCCGTCACGGCCGCGGCCCTCTTCTGGGCGCTGCGCCCCAGGCCGCCCTGGTTCTCCCGGCTGATCGACAAGACCCTGCACAACAGTGCCCAGTTCGCCGTCCGTTTCGTCATGTTCCTGCTGGCCGGGATGCTGGCTCTCGCGTCGGCATTCGGACTCGACATCCTGCTGGGCGCGTTCGCGGCGGGCATCCTGGCCCGCCTGGTCCTGCAGGGCGCCGCCCCCGACAGCAGCGCCGAAGTCCTGGGCAAGGTGGAGGCCATGGGCTTCGGATTCCTCGTGCCGTTGTTCTACGTGGTGACCGGCATCAACTTCGACCTCCATGCCCTGCTCCACGACGTCCGTTCACTGGTGCTGCTGCCGGTCTTCCTGCTCCTGTTCCTCCTCATCCGGGGAGGACCCGTATACCTGCTCGCACCCCGCGACCTCGACCGCCGCGGCAGGAGGGCGCTCACCCTGTTCGCGGCGACCTGCCTCCCCCTTGTGGTCGCCATCACCACCATCGGCGTCAGCCAGAAGCTCGTCACCTCGGCCGTGGCGGCGGCTCTGGTCGGCGCCGCGATGATCTCGGTGCTGGTATTCCCGCTGCTGGCCAGGCACGTTCGCGCGGGCAGCGACGCTGCACAGCCGGGTCCCCTGGACGCCGAGGAGTCGGAGGCGTGGTAACGGCTCTGCCGGCAACTGATGTTGAGACGTACGGGGCCCCTGAGGCCAGGTCCGGATTCGAAGAGGTCTTCCGTACGGTCGGGAGCGCGGGCCGGCGCCGCATCCGAGGCGGTGGCCCTCAACTGCGCGGCCACACACGGAAAGGTCTGGTTGCCGGCTCTTCAGGTCGGTTACTGTCCGGTCCTGGCCGTGATCCGACGGGTCTGAGGGGTTGGTGTTGCAGTGACCGGATTCGATGAGACCGGGCGCTCGATCTGGTCGGGGCGGGCAGTCGCGTACGCGGCGTCCTTCGCGGCGGTGTGCGCGCATCCGGTCGATGAGCTGCTGGATGCCGTCGGGGCCGGTCCCGACACCGATCTGCTGGATGTGGGCACCGGGTCGGGGAACGTCGCCGCGGGAGCGAGCGCGAGAGGTGCCCGGGTCACAGCTGTTGATGCCGAGCCGGGGATGGTGGAGTTGGCCGCGAAGGCTGTGCCGCTGGCCGATGTCGGTGTCGCCGAGCTGCCCGCTCTTCCTTTCGCTGATGATGCCTTCGACGCGGTGACCGCCAACTTCGTTCTGGACCATGTCGGTCGGCCGCAGCGCGCGCTGGCCGAGCTGGGCCGGGTGAGCCGGCCGGGCGGCCGGATCGCGGTGACGGTGTGGTCCGTGCCGGCCGGGCCCGGGCAGGCACTGCTGGGACGAGCGATGGAGGCCGCCGGGGTGCAGCGCCCTGTCCACCGGCCGGTCCTGGCGCCCGAGACCGACTTCCCGCGCACTGAGCAGGGGCTTGAGGACTTGCTGCTGGCCGCCGGACTCTCCAGGCCCTCCTGCCGGACCATCGCCTGGAACCATCGGACATCCGCACAGGAGTGGTGGCACGGCGCGGCGTCGGGTGTCGGCTTCACCGGTCACCTCATCGCCGCCCAACCGCCCCGCACCAGAGCGGAGATCAAGCGGCATTTCGATCGTCTCAGCGGAGAGTTCACCGGTCCGGACGGTCGGCTCGCGCTGCCGCACAGGGCACTGCTCGCCGGCGGAACAGGATGACCATGCACGATGATCAAGTGGACGTGACCACGGCAACGGTTGCGACCCTGATCCAGGAACAGTTCCCCCGGTGGAGCGGCAAGGAGATCCGACTCCTGCGGTCGACTGGGACGGTCAACGCCATCTTCCGCATCGGGAACGACCTCTCGGCACGTTTCCCTCTGCGTATGGCCGATGCCGCCGATGTGCTGACGGTTCTGCAGCGGGAAGCCCTGGCGAGCACGGAGCTGGCGCAGGTGTCCCGGTTCCCTGCTCCGGAACCCGTCGCCCTGGGAGAGCCTGGAGCGGGCTACCCCATGCCGTGGTCGGTCCAGACATGGCTGCCCGGCACGGTCGCATCGGATGCCGACCCGAGTGGGTCGGAAGCCTTCGCGCAGGACCTTGCGGCGTTCATCGCGGCCCTCCGCACGGCCGGGACACGGGGCCGGCTCTTCAGCGGCGGGGGTCGTGGCGGCGTTCTCACTCACCACGACGCATGGATGGAGGAGTGCTTCGAGGAGAGCGAGGGGCTGCTCGACGTGGACCGGCTGCGCGGGGTGTGGAGCCGCCTGCGGGAACTGGCACGCACGGGTCCCGACGTGATGAGCCATGGTGACTTGATCCCCGGCAATGTGCTGGTCGCCGGGGACCGGCTCAGCGGCGTACTCGACACCGGCGGCTTCGGCCCGGCCGACCCCGCGCTGGATCTGGTCAGTGCCTGGCACCTGCTGCAGAGGGCGCCGCGTGAAGTGCTCCGGCGGACCCTGGGCTGTGACGATTTGGAGTGGGAGCGCGGCAAGGCATGGGCGTTCCAGCAGGCGATGGGCACTGTCTGGTACTACGTCGAGAGCAATCCGGCGATGAGCAGGATGGGGCGCCGGACACTCGACCGCATTCTGGAGTCGACGGAGTGATGTCGCGCCGGTCGCAGGGCGTGACCCGGCTCAGCGGCGGCTGGGTCATGCTCAGTCGCTCCGCGGCGCGGGTGAAGTGCAGCTCCTCAGCCGCGGCCACGAAACACGACAGCTGAGTCAGCGTGAACAATGATGCTCTCCTTGAATGGTCACATCGAAAACCTGTGGTGGACGTGGATCAATCGCGACCGTAGCGTCGAACGTATTCGGCACGGCGGCACGGCGGACGCCGCACCGACACGATCCGGCATCGGCGGGGAGCCAGGGGGGAGAGAACGCACCACGTCCCCACCATCCCAACCGCACCGACCCAGGGACACGAAGTGGCGACCACGACGAACACGACACCCCGAGCCGCGCACGCCGCGCACTCCGTGGGCGCAGCCACCCTCGACCGCATCGCGTGGCTACGTCTCTCGTCGGTGACCCTGCCGCTGTCCACGCCGATCAGCGACGCGAAGGTCCTGACTGGCCGTCAGAAGCCGATGACGGAGGTCGCCTTCCTCTTCGTGGAGGTCGCCACTGAGCAGGGGCACGAGGGCATCGGCTTCAGCTACTCCAAGCGGGCAGGCGGCCCTGGCCAGTTCGCGCACGCCCGCGAGATCGCCGAGACCCTGATCGGTGAGGACCCCAGCGACATCGGCAAGATCTGGACCAAGCTGGTGTGGGCCGGAGCGTCAGTGGGACGCAGCGGTCTCGCCACCCAGGCGATCGCCGCCTTCGACGTCGCGCTGTGGGACCTCAAGGCCAAGCGGGCCGGTCTGCCGCTGGCCAAGCTGCTCGGCGCCCACCGCGACTCCGTGCGCTGTTACAACACCTCCGGCGGCTTCCTGCACACGCCGACCGGGCAGGTCCTGGACAACGCCACCGCATCCCTGGACAGCGGCATCGGCGGCATCAAGATCAAGGTCGGTCACCCCGACGGCACATACGACCTGGCCCGTCTCACTGCGGTGCGCGAGCACATCGGCGACGAGGTGCCGCTCATGGCCGATGCCAACCAGCAGTGGGACCGGCCCACCGCACAGCGCATGGGCCGCGCCATGGAGAAGTTCAACCTGGTCTGGATCGAGGAGCCTCTCGACGCCTACGACGCCCAGGGTCACGCCGCGCTCGCCGCCTCCCTGGACACCCCCGTAGCCACCGGCGAGATGCTGGCCAGCGTCGCCGATCATGTCGAGCTGATCCGGCAGAACGCCGCCGACGTCATCCAGCCCGATGCCCCCCGCATCGGGGGTATCACCCAGTTCCTCAAGCTCGCCGTTCTCGCCGAGCACCACCAGCTGCAGCTCGCACCGCACTTCGCGATGGAGATCCATCTCCACCTGGCCGCCGCGTACCCGATCGAACCCTGGGTGGAGCACTTCGACTGGCTGGAGCCGCTGTTCAACGAGCGCCTGGAGATCCGGGACGGACGCATGTACGTCTCCGCCCGCCCCGGCCTCGGCTTCACGCTCAGTGATCAGGCCCGGGCCTGGACGATCGCCGAACACGAGGTCGGCGCCCGCCCCTGACCCGGCCTGATTCAGACGTAAGGCGCCTGGCCCCCGACAGGAACCGCGCCGCCGCACCGGGCCCAGCTGCGCCCGTGCGGGGCGAGTGGCCGGACACGCAGCCCTTGCCGCTTCCCGGAAACCGCAGAGAGTGACGGATGGTCGGCAGAGCGTCGGCATCCGCTGCTCCGGGACGGCTGCGGGGCGCCGCGACTGTGAGCCCGCCCATAGGGCGTATGTCATGTACGAGGCACGGCAGTAGGGGTGCGGAAGACGTGGCGGACCGCGCACCGGGGTCGTCGACGCCGCTGCGGGCCCGACTACGTACACAGGTAGTAAGGGGCCTCGTTGCCCCGGCCTTCCAGCGGCGCTAACCATGGTTCGAGTCCCGGGGAGCCGAGTGCCGGACCGGTCGGGCCCCGCCCGCTTCCGCTGCTCCGCCCACGACGCGTAGCTCCGTTCCGCTGTCGCCGGCCCCCGCGGCCTCGCACGACATCCCCGAGGTAAGAGGTACTTCCGTATGCCCGCCACCACCCGAAGGACTGATAGCTGATGGCGTACGAGAGCGGGAACGCGATACCCGGGCAGGACGGCCCGGGGCCCGCCGCCCCCGGGCCGGCAGGTGAGGAGCCGCACGGGCGGCGTCCGCGTCGCCGAGCACTGCGGATCACCGCCTGGGCCGCCCTCGGTGTACTGGCGGTCGGAGGAGGAGGCGCGGCCTACCTCTGGTCGCACCTCAACGGCAACGTCAAGGGCGTCGACATCAACGCCGCCCTCGGAAAAGACCGGCCCAGCGACGCGCACAACGGCGCGATGAACATCCTCCTCCTCGGGTCCGACTCGCGTGCGGGAACGCACGGCGAGTACGGAAAGGGCGTCAGCGGCGCCCGGTCCGACACGACGATGGTTCTCCACGTCGACAAGTCCCACCGCAAGGCGAGCGTCGTCAGCATCCCGCGGGACACGATGGTGGACCGCCCGGCGTGCCCGAAGCCGCACGGCGGTACCGTGCCCGGAGCGCACCAGGCGATGTTCAACGATTCCTACGCCGTGGGTGGCCCGGGGTGCACCGTGAAGACGGTCGAGAAGATGTCCGGTGTCCGCATGGACCACTACGTCGAAGTCGACTTCAACGGTTTCAAGAAGCTCATCGACCAGCTCGGTGGTGTGAACATCACCACCAGCAAGGCGATCGACGACAGCGACAGCCACCTCGACCTGTCCGCCGGGAAGCACACGCTCAAGGGCGAACAGGCACTCAGTCTGGTACGGACCCGGCATGGTGTGGGTGACGGCAGTGACCTCGGCCGTATCCAGCTCCAGCAGGCGTTCATCAAGGCCCTGACCGACCGGGTCGACAACATCGGCCTGCTCGGCAATCCGGCCAAGCTCTACGGCCTCGCCGACACCGCGACCCGGACCGTGACCGCCGACTCCGGGCTGGCGTCCGCGGACAAGCTGCTGGGTCTGGCCAAGGACCTCAAGGGCATCAGCCCGAAGAACATGAACATGGTCACGATGCCGGTGACCTACGACAGTCAGGCCCCGGACCGGGTCCTGCCCCTCACCAAGGCGTCCCAGCAGGTCTGGAAGGCGCTTCGGGACGACCGTCCGATTCCGAAGTCCGCCGAACAGAACTCGGTGGGTGACAAGGGCAAGTCCCCGGTCACCGCGAGCTCTTGACGCCGGGCCGTCAGGCCACCGCAGCGCCGGAACCGTGAAGTGCCGACGGATGGGCCGACAGCGGCGTGACGGAGACCGACATGTAGCGGAAGAGCGGCAGATTCCACAGGACGCTGTGCAGCTCGTCGTTGTCCGCGACGTCGAAGACGCTGAGGTTGGCGTACTGCCCGGTGCACCGCCAGATGTGGACCCAGACGCCGTCCCTCTGGAGCGCTTGGCAGTAGGCCTTCTCACGGGCTATCAGGTCCTCGCGTACCTCGGGGGCGAGGTCGTGCGGGATCGCGACATCCATGTTCACTGCGAACAGCATGGTGTTTCCTCTGCTGGTGGAAGGTGCGGGGCGCGGCGGTACGTCAGGCTTTGTCGAGCGCGAAGTCGTACGTCACTTCATTGCCTTCACCGGAATCGGCCGGCGCCGGGGCGAGGATCAGCTCTGGCTTCACAGCCGAGGCGATGTCGTCATCGAGGTGACTTCCGCTCTCGAAGTACAGCTGGGTGGTGATGAGTTGGTGGCCCGGCACGGAGACTTTCAGATGCAGATGAGCCGGGCGCCAGGCGTGCCAGCCGGCCGCGGCTATCAGCTTTCCGCAGGAGCCGTCGGTGGGGATCCGGTACGGGGCCGGCTCCAGGGTGTGAATCTTGAAGTGCCCCTGACCGTCGGCGATGACGGTGCCGCGCAGGTTCCACTCCGGCAGGCCGGGGGCGAACTGCGAGTAGAGGCCGTCGGCGTCGGCGTGCCAGATCTCGACCCTGGCACCGGGCAGCGGCGCGCCGCCGACCGCGGTCACCTGGCCCTGGAACAGCAGCGGCGTACCGGCTTCGCCCACGCGCATGGGCAGGGTGGCTTCCGCAGGAAGGACCGGCGCACCGGGGACGTAGTAGGGGCCTTCGATGGTGCCGCTGGTGCCCTCGCGGTTCTCGTTGGCGACCTCCTCGACGACGTGCTCGATCCACACGTCGAGGAAGAGGGGCCATTCGCCGTCCTGGCCGACCTGGATGAGCCAGGACTTCAGCGCATCGTATTCGGCGTACGTGACCTTGTGCCTGCGGATGACGTCGTGCACGGCGGCGATCGCCTCGGATGCCAGCAGGCCGACGCGCGCGGTGCCGGCGACGGGGGCCTCTGGGTGCTGCTTGCCGCGGAACCGCTCGGTGGCGGCGGCGCCGGACGCTGCCGCGGTGGCCGGGCCGGCGGGGGGCTGCGCGGTGGGGGTCTGCTGGGTGGCGTCGGTCATGTCCCGGTCCTGTTCTGGTGGTTGTGGTGGCTTGGCTTCTTCGGGGTGGGGCGTGGCCCCTTCAGGTGTCCTGGCGGTAGCGGGCCAGCTTGTCCGGGTCGATCGCCACACCGAGGCCGGGCAGGTCCCGTACCGTGAGCCGGCCGTCGCTGATGGTGAGCGGCTCGGTGAGCAGGTCGTCCCTCATGTCCAGGAAGTTGGAGAGTTCCCCGGCGCGGTGGGACGAGGCGGCGTAGGCGGCGCCGAAGGCGACGGTGCACGCGGTGCCCAGCTGGCCGTCGATCTGATTGCCCATCACGACTTCCGCGCCCATGCCCTCGCACTGGAACAGCACGCGCTGGGACGTGGTGAAGCCGGTGCGGGCGGTCTTGA
Source organism: Streptomyces sp. NBC_00440 (assembly GCF_036014215.1). Lineage (NCBI taxonomy): Bacteria > Bacillati > Actinomycetota > Actinomycetes > Kitasatosporales > Streptomycetaceae > Streptomyces > Streptomyces sp. NBC_00440. Next base: position 714,535 of record NZ_CP107921.1, on the reverse strand, counting down.
TGCTGATCGCGGTGGCCGCGCCGTCCAGGAGCGAGCGCGTCACCTCGGCGGGTGTGACGGCCGATTCGTCGGCCACGAACGGCACCGGGCTCTGCCGTACGAGCCACCGTCGCCCGAGCACGTCGTCGGCGGGACACAGTTCCTCGGCGAGCGTGATGCCCAGCGGGTCGAGCGCACGCAGGGCCCGGGCCGACTCGGACGCGGTCCAGCCGCGGTTGCCGTCGACGTACAACTCGGCTTCGTCACCCAGTACTTCGCGCAGTGCCCGGCACACCTCGACATCGAGCCGTACGGGGCGGCGGCCGACCTTCACCTTGAAGACGCGGATGCCGTACCTGTCCCGCATCCGCTCGGCTTCGGCGGCCATCTTCGCCGGTTCGTCGAATCCGAGCATATGAGAGACCCGCATGGAATTGCCGTGCCCACCGAGCAGCGTGGTGACGGGAAGGCCGAGCGCTTGTCCCGCGAGGTCCCAGAGCGCCATGTCGATCGCCGACTTGGCGACGGGGTTGCCGACAGTACGGCGCAGGTGCCCGTGAACGGCCTCGCGGGCCAGCACGTCCAGGCCCACGAGGTTCGGGGCGAAGATCTTCTCGATGACGGCGATCACGGACTGCTGGGTCTCGCCGTAGGTGAAGGGGCGGGGCGGTGCGTCCGCCACGCCGGTCAGCCCGTTGTCGGTGTGGACGCGGACCAGGACGTGCTCGGCAGTGTGTACTTCACCGCTGGCGAAGCGCAGGGACTTGGCGTAGGGGATGGCGTAGGGGATTGCCTCGATCGCTGTGATCTTCATCGGTGCCTGCTCGCGGTCGTGCGGATGGTCGTACGGAGGGGGGCTCGGTGCGCGCGGATTCCTCGGCAGCCGTACTCGGTGTCCGCCGGGTGCACGCCGAGCACCGGCAGGTCAGCAGGCCACCGGCGGGGCTGAGTCCAGGCGGTGGAAGGACCGGTTGAAGTAGACGAGGCTCTGGCCGCCGGTTCGGGTGCGGACCTGCTCGATCTCCACGAACAGCACGCTGTGCGATCCCATCGGCTTACGGTCCTTGACCGTTCCGACCACGGCCACCAGCGCATCCTCCAGAACCGGCACGTCCTGGCTCCGGTCCCAGATGTTCCAGCTGAACCGTTCGGCCATGGACACCTCGGTGGCACCCGCGAAGTGCAGCGCGAGCTCCTGCTGGTCTCCGCCGAGCACATTGAGGCAGACGCGCCCGTTGGCACTGAACACATCGTGCATCGCACTGCTGCGATTGACACAGACCAGGACGGTCGGTGGGTTGTCGGTCACGGAGCAGACGGCGCTGAGGGTGATGCCGCAGCGGCCGCTCGGCCCGTCCGTCGTGAGGATATTGACGGCGGCGGGAAGATGCGCCATCGCTTCCCGGAAGGCGTCCCTCGATGGGATGCCAGGGGCGTCGTTGACACTCATGGCTGGATTCACACTCATGGCTGGTGGTTCCTCTCTGCGCCGACTGGCGCGTCTGACAGGTGCGGGGTGCGGGTCACCACAGCTCGACAACCAGGCGAGGTGACCTGGAACGGGACACGCACGCCGCGATCTGGTCACCGGCGGCCTTCTCCTTCGCGGTGAGGCAGTGGTCCCTGTGGTCGGGATCGCCGGACAGGACCTGGAGTACGCACGTGCCGCAGATGCCCTCGCGGCAGGAGGTGTCGATAGCCACCCCGTTCGCCTCCAGGACGTCGGCGATGCTCCTGTCGGGTGGCACGGTGAAGACCTCACCGGTGTCGAGCTCGACCTCAAAGCTGGTGCAGGGGGCGGCGTCCTCCTGTTCGCCTGCCTGGAACAGCTCCGAATGGATATGGTCCGCCGGGAGTCCGCGACCCGCGAGCGCGGCCGTCTGCTCCATGAAGCCCGGTGGCCCGCAGGTATAGACGTGCGCCTGTGCGGGGAGCCCCGTCAGTTCGTCCGCGAGCACCGCCGTGGTGCCCGCACGGCCCAGCCCGAAGTGAAACGCGACCCGGTCCGCGAAGGCGGCTTCTTCGAGGAGCCCGGCGAGAGCCGCCTCCGAACGGTCGCGCGCCACATAGTGCAGCCTGAACTCGGCGCCTGCCGCGTGCAGTTCGTACGCCATGGCCAGCAAGGGAGTGATACCGATGCCTGCCGCCACCAGGTGGTGCTCACTCGCTTGCGGGACGACGCCGAAGAGCCGGCGCGGTTCACCGACGAGGAGATCGGTGCCGGTCGTGACCTTGTCGTGCAGGGCCAGTGAGCCGCCGCGGGAATTCTCCTCACGTTTGACTGCGATGGTGTAGAAGCCGATGTCGCCGGGCGGGCCGCACAGCGAGTACGGGCGGGTGACACCGGTGGGGCCGGTCACGTCGATGTGGGCGCCGGCCGCGTAGGGAGCGAGGGGGCGGCCGTCGGAGCGAGCCAGTCGGAGCACCTTGACCGCCGCCGTCTCCTGGGCGGTCTCGGTGACGGTGACAGTGAACATCCGTCTGCCTTCGTGATGGTTGGGGTTCGTTGCGGGGCTGCTCAGCGCATGTACAGGCCGCCGTTGGCGTCCCAGCAGGCTCCGGTGACGGCGTCCGCGTGCTCGGATGCCAGGAGGACGGCCATGTCCGCGATGAACTCGGGCCGTCCGAGCCGGCCCACCGGGATCGATGCCTCGATCTGCGCGAGCCTGTCCGGCGCGACGCTCTCGCGTACGACCGGCAGGTCCTGCGGTCCGGGCGAGACGGCGTTCACCGTCACACCCCGGGGGCCCAGCTCACGGGCGAAGACCTTGGTGAGCGTGGCCACTCCGCCTTTCGCCGCCGCATAGTGCGCGCCGGTCGCGGTGCCTCCGTTCTGTCCGGCGAGCGAGCCGATGTTGACGATGCGTCCGTAGCCACGTCCGGCGAAGTAGGAGCCGAGGACCTGGCAGCCGAAGAACGTACCGTTGAGGTTGGCGGAGACGACCGAGGCGAAGCTCTCCGGGCCGATCTCCATCAGCTGTTCGACCTTCGAGTAACCGGCGTTGTTGACCAGCACATGGATCGCGTCCCACTGCTCGACGAGAGCGTCCCGTGCGTGGACGAAGGCGTCCTTGTCGCGGACATCCAGGCGGAGGCCGAGCGCGGACTGCCCGCTCGGGTCCAGCGATGCGGCGGCCGCGACCGCGGAGTCCCCGTCCAGGTCGGTCAGCGCGACCCGGTAGCCCCGACCGTGCAGACGGGCCGCGATGCACGCCCCCAGACCGCGGGCCGCCCCGGTCACCAGCGCGACCCGGGGGGAGGCGCTCTCATCGGGCCGGTACGTTCCCGGCGCGCTCACAGCAGGAACCCCGACGCCGTCACGGCGTCCTCGGCGTTGACCAGGCGTACGACCTTGCGTGCGATCCGCGGACCTCCGGCGGTGAACACGATGCGGTGGCTGACGTCGGCGGCGAGCACGGACGTCTCCTCCCGCTTGTAGGCGACGAGGATCTGGCCGGAGTCGATCTCGACCGCGTCCGCGTCCCGGCCCGTGACCACGAAACGTGACACGGACCGGACCGTGCGGGCCGCAGCCACCGCCGAGATGGAGAACTCTCCGCTGAGGCGCTCGATCCGCATGCGGCGCATCCGGTCGTCGTCATAGACGAGATTGAGGGTGGCCGCGAAGTCCGCGGTCTCCCGTGCGATGGGGATCACGTACTCCCCGCCCTCGGCCCACAGGGCGTCCCACTCCTCGTACCGCCGGGCGTCCAGCAGATGGGCCTCGTGCCAGATCAGCGAGACCGAGTCCAGCGCCCGCCGGTCGTCGAACGGCAGCCCCGGCTCCCGGGCCATCGCGCTGAAAGTGTCACTTGTCATCGGCCATCATCCTTTTCCACTTGCTGTACGCCTCCCGCATGCCGGTCTCGTCCGTCGCATGGGAGGTGGGCTGCCCGAGGTCGTCGGTTGTCTCGCGGCCGAGACCCCGGTTGACGAGGATCGGCAAGTCGGCGCCGCCGGCGACGCCCCGCTGCACCCGGCTCCACGCCTCGGCGTCGTCGGGACTGCCGAACCCGAACGGGCCCTGGAAGTGCTCGTGGATGCGGAGCCGTTCGCGGTTGACGATCTCCGGACCACCGTCCAGGCCGAGGGCGACGTGCCGGATCTCCGTCTCGTTCACCGAGAGGGGCCGCAGCACCCGGAAGAACGACATCGACATGGCAACGTTCGGGAACAGGTTCAGGTTGAAACCGACGCCGTGCATCGCACGGACGATCCGTCGGACCTTCTCCGGTGGCATGTCCTTGGAGAGTTCCTCAACGATGTGGCTGAAGCGGTCCTGGAGCTTCTCCGTGCCGTCGTCGGCATCGAAGTCGACATGGTCGGAGACGCTGACGGCGACGCTGTGGCCGTTGCCCAGCGCATGGGTGACCGCCGTCTCGTCGGTCATGATCGACAGCATGCTCGCCGTCTCGGCGTCCACCGAGGACATCCAGGAGCGGTGCACGATCGGGAAGTGGTACCAGTCGGTGGTGTTCTCCAGCTGGATCTTCCAGTTGCCCTGGAAACGGAACTTGTGCTCGCCCTGCACCTTGACCGGATAGCCGGCGCCCTGCTTCATGAACCGGTCGATCCACAGGCGGGCGCCGCCGAGGAAGTCCTCCAGAGGCTCGACGTCCGGGTTGAAGCTGGCGAAGATCATGCCCGCGTAGATGCCCACTTCGAGGCGCTGCAGCGGCAGATCCTTCTTCTCCGCGACGCCCTCATAGCCTTCGGGGTAGGGAATGCCCCGCAGCCTCCCGTCCAGGGCGTACGACCAGGCGTGGTAAGGGCAGGTGAAGCCGTTGCTGTTGCCCTTGGGCAGCTCGCAGACGCTGGCGCCGCGGTGCCGGCAGCGGTTCAGCAGGACATTCACACCGCCCTTGCGGTCACGAGTGACGATGACGGGCAGCCGGCCCACCCAGGCCGTCTTGAAGTCACCGGCCTCGGCAACCTCGCTCTCGTGCGCCACCCAGACCCAGGTCTTCTGGAAGATCCTGTCCATCTCCAGCTCGAACAGCCGGGGATCGGTGTACAGCGTGCCGGAGACGCGGTCGTTCCCGACGAGCGCCGGGAGATCGGGGACCGTGGTCATCGGGTGACCTCCGGCTCCGGCAGCGAGCGGCCCATCCGGGCTTCGATCTTCATGTAGCGCCACAGGCCGTGCTCGCCGACCTGGATGGTGCGGAACAGATTGCAGGCGGCCGCGACGGTGGGCTGGTCGACGACGTCGGCGAGGACGTACGAGGTCCACGGCCAGGAAGCGGACGGCCCGACCATGTGACAGTCGTCGTCGAAGGTGCCGAGGACTTCGACACCTGGCAGGGCGGCGAGGTCGGCGAGCATGGTGGTGAAACCGTTCCAGACCTCCTTGCCCCGGCCGGTCGGCAGGTCGAAGAAGTTCTGGTTGACGCCTATGCAGAAGAGCACGCGCAGAGGGTCGGACGAGGCAGGCTGGGGCATGAGGAATCCTTCTGTGTGACGGGAGACGTACGAACGCGTGACGGGAGACGCACCGACAGGAACGTGGGGGAGAAGAGGCGTCAGAGATAGCCGGGGAAAGGCGTGACACCGGTGAGGACCGCGCCCGCGCCGTCGTACATGCCCTCCTGGAGGAAGGCATGCTGCGGGACGACAGAGGCATCCCGCAGATAGCGCTGCATGGGGCTGCCGTCGGTGATGGCGGGAATTCCGCACAACTGGTACGCGGAGCGCACCACTTCGAACGAGACCTTGGCGACGTGGGCCGACGCGAGGCGCAGCAGGCTGGTCTGTCCGGGCGTCGCCGGGTCGCCGGCCTCCACGCTCGCGTACACCTCCTCGGTCGTCTCGTAGAAGAAGGCGCGGGCGGACCGCAGCTCGGCCTCCGCCTTGCCGAGAGCGATGCGATAGGTGGCGCGGTCGGCGGGTTTGGGCGCGCCCGTGTAGCCGGCCCGGCCTCCTCTGGCGATGGCCAGGTCAAGAGCGGACCGGGCGACGCCGAGACCGACGACAGCCAGGACCTGCGCCGCGTAGGCGACGGCCGGATAGCGGTAGAGCGGTTCGTCCACGGTCGGTTCGCCGCCGCGGACGAACGTCCACTCCTCCGGGACGACGACGCCGTCGACCTTGAGGTCGTGGCTGCCGGTGCCCCGCATACCCAGGACGTCCCAGTTTTCGACGATCTCGACCTGGGCGGGGTCCAGCAGCGCGGTACGGGGCCGTCCGGCGTGGTCGTCGCCGACGCTGATGCCTACGCCCAGAACGTCGGCTCCCTTGCAGCCGCTGGCGAACTTCCACTGCCCCGCGATCCGGTATCCGCCGTCCGCGCGCTCGGCGTTCCGTACCGGGAAGAGACCGGCGGCGAAGGCCACATCCGGGCCGTCCGCGTACAGTTCCGCCTGCGTCGGGAGCGGCAGCGCCGCCAGATAGACCAGCGACGAGCCGAAGCTCGCAACCCAGCCGGCCGACGCGTCGACCTGCGAGATCCGCTCGATGCGGTCGAGGAACACGGCCGGTGGCAGCGCGTCTCCGCCGAAACGTCGCGGTACACCTGCGCGGTAGATGCCGGCCCGCTTGAACTCGGCGATCATGTCGCGCGGCACATGCCGGTGTTCTTCGAACTCGGACCGCCGTTCGGCCACCAGGGCGAGTACCTTCTCGAATTCCTTCCGGTCGCCGGAATGATCCGGCATTCGGGAATCCAATATCGAGGTCAATGGAAACTCTCCTCGCGTTGACGGGTGGATTTCCTGTTCCACCGCGTTCTCACGCTATTCGCGTCGGCGAGGGTGTCGCAATCGGGGTTTTGCCGCGCCCTGTAGGGGATTTCCTTACTCGGAGAGCAGCGGCAGAGCGAAGCTGAACGCCGCGCCCCTGGGGGAATTCTCGGCGGCGTGGATCGTACCGTGATGGCGCGTGATGATGCGATGGCTCAGGGCCAGTCCGATGCCGCTTCCGTTCTCTTTCGAGGTGAATGCGCCATCGAATATCAGGCCGTCCGGGAATGCGGTAAGACCTTGCCCGAGATCCCGGACGGTCAGTTCGGCCAGGGAGCCGTTCCGCGCCGTTGAAACAGTCACCGACCGGCGATCCGCCGGCCAGCGCGTCATTTCCTCGATGGCGTTGAAGGCAAGGTTCATCACGACCTGTCCGATCAGGACCTTGTCACAGCGCACCGGAAGCGGGTCCGTGCTGGGCAGCCAGGCGACGGCCACCTCGCTCTGGCGTGCTCTGACGTCGATGAAGTAGAGGCAGTCGGTGACGATGTCATTGAGATCGATGAGCTGTTCCGACTGTTCCAGCCGTACGACGTACTGCCGCAGGCTCGAAAGGATCTGTGCCGCTCGGTCGATCTGGAGGGTGGCGTTCTTGAGGCCCCAGTCGAGCGCTTCGTGGTCGGCGCCGCCGCCCAGACGCCCGCGTACGCCCGCGACGAAGTTGTGCGCGGCGGCGATCGGCTGACTCACCTCGTGGGCGATGGCCATCGCCATGTCGCCCATGGCGTTGTAGCGGGCCAGGTAGTTGAGGTACTGGGCGTCCCGGCGGTGCTCCTCCTCCACCTGGACGCGGTCGGTGATGTCGTGGAAGAGGAGGAGCAGGCCGCGCAGATCGCTCTCGATGTCGATGTACTGCCAGCGGCCCGCGAACCAGCGTTTCCGGCCGTCGGCGGTGCGGAGCCGGTACTGCCCGTCCGTGGGCGGGCCGTCCCGCTCCGTCATGGCGAGTACCTCGCGCAACGCGGCGGCGGACTCCTCGTCGCAGAAGCGGGTGAAGTCACCTCCGGTGAGCTGCTCGGCCTCCAGATGCAGCAGGGAGCCCGCCGATGAACTCGCGTACAGCACACGGGCGTCGTCGTCGAGCACCACGATGCCCTCGTCGAGATTCCGCAGGAAGGTCTGCAGTCGGCTCTCGGTCCGCAGCAGGTCCAGGCGGGTCGCCTGCTCCGCCGCGATGTCGCGGAACTGGACCATCACCACAGGGCCCTGCGCCAGTTCCACCCGGAAGGCGATCGCCTCGGTGAGGATGTTCTCACCGGCCTTGGACCGGTAGCACCACTCGATGGAGCTGCTGCCGTGGTCGGCGGCCCGTTGCAGCCAGTCGACGCCGATCTCACGGGCGTACTGGTGCGCGTTGGAACTCATGTCGGGTGCCTTGAGCGGCTTCAGTTCGTCGAGGGTGAAGCCGAGCACGTCACACGCGGCGGGATTGGCCCAGAGGATGTCCTTGCTGACCGAGTCGTGCACCAGAACGCAGCACTGGAGGGCCGCGAAGAGCCTGCTGAAGTCCAGGGAAACGGGCTGCTCATGCACGCGGACCGGTCCTCCTCATCTCACGGGCCCCACACGGCGGGCGCAGTCCAGTACTCGCTGCCGTCGGCGCTGACCCCGTGCTGCCAGGCAGCGGTGCGGCGCAGGGTCGGCTCGACCTTCGCAGTGGCGGCGTCCGCCCCTTCGGGGCCGTCCTTCTCGACCTGCCAGTGCACCCAGTCGAGTTCGCGGCCCCGGCTGTCGTGGACGAACAGGTCCACATGATGCCAGCGGTACCCATGGGTGTCGGCGTAGCAGGTCAGCAGCATGCTCCGGCCGTCATCACCGGACTGCTCCGGTGTCTGTGCCGCCTTGCTCATCGTTGACAACTCCTGCCTCTCGTAGGTCCGTACGCGGTGGGGGGCCACCGCCGGGCGCTGCGCGGAACCGCCCTCCGGTTCAGCGCGACGGCAGCTCCAGCCCGGCCTGGAGCACGTCCCGGACGAGGGTGGTGATGCTCACCGCCCCTGCCTTCTCGCGTATCCGCGTCCGGTGTACGTCGACGGTCTTCACGCTGATCCCGAGCCGGGACGCGATGCTCTTGCTCGGCAGACCGTCGGCGACCAGCCCAAGGATCTGCAGCTCGCGATCGGTCAGGCTGTCCAGACGTGCCCGGAGCTCGCTTTCCCGGGCCGAGCGGGCGAACCTCTCCCGTGCCGTCCGCAGCGTCTTCTGTACGACGTCGAGCATGTGCTGCGGATCGTAGGGCTTCTCCAGGAAGTCGACGGCGCCGTGCTGCAGGGCCCGTACCGACATCCTGATGTCGCCGTGCGCGGAGACGAAGATGATCGGGACGGCCGAGCCGGTCCGGTTCAGCATGTCCTGCAGTTCGAAGCCACTGGCCTCGGGCATGCGCACATCCAGCACGAGGCAGGCCGGCTGCTGCGGGTCGTAGGACTGGAGGAACGCGCTCACGCCGGGAAAACAGACCGACCTGATGTGCACCGATTCCAGAAGCCAGGCCAGTGACGCGCACAGCTCCTGGTCGTCGTCGACGATGTAGACGACGCTGTCGTGCGCCGGCCCGTCCGCAAGGCTGCCGTTCGCTGTCACCCTCACCCCTAGAGGTCACTCGTTCCGGTCCGCCGAGGCTAGACAGCCGGGGGACGGGCGGGCAATGCGAGTTGTCCGCGCGCACCCCCGGGGAATCGCCCGGCGGTGTAAGGGTTTCCCCTACGCGGTGCTCGGACTGTCACGCGGTGCTCAGGCTGTCACGCGGTGCTCAGACTGGGCCTGCGACCGGCCCCGCGTCGGCGTCACCCGATCTGTCCTCCGCCGCGCTCCGCGCACCCGCGGCGGAGAAGTAGCGCAGGGCCGAATCGCGGGTGCCTGCCACGTGGCGCCTGGCCACTTCCTCCGAGCGGGGTGCGTCGTGGTCGCGGATCGCCTCGTACAGGCGCTCGTGTTCGCCGCACATGGGATCGCCGTCGTCGAGGTCGGATGTCAGGTGGAAGAGGCGGCGCAGGCGGGCGTCCAGGGGCGCCATCAGTTCCTGGAGGAGGGGGTTTCCCGACGCCTCGACGATCTGCTGGTGGAAGTCGGCGTTGCAGGTGACGGCCTGGCGGAGCCGGCCCGCGTCGGCGGCTGTGCGGCCTCGGGTCAGGAGGCTCTCCATCGTGCGCAGCTGGGCGGGCGTCGCATGGCGCGCGGCGAGTCCCGCCGCCAGGCCCTCCAGGCTTTCGCGGACGTCGAAGAGGTACGCGGCGTCCTGCGCGCCGAACTCCGTGACCACGGAGCCCCGCCGGGCCTGCACGGTGAGGAAGCCGTCCCGCTCCAGCCGCTGCATGGCCTCTCTCAGCGGAATGCGGGAGACGCCGAGCTGTTCTGCGAGGTCGCGCTCCACCAGTCGCAGCCCGGCCGCGTACGTTCCCTCGATGATCCGCTCCCGGAGTTCCGCGTAGACCCGTTCACGCAGGGACTGATGGGTCTCGCCGATCGTGGGGCGGCGGCCGGGGCGGATGGTCATCGAATCCTCTCGACTGACGTACGGGCCCGGCCATGACCGGCCCGGGGTTCATCCGATCATCGCAGACCGCGGAAACGAGTGGCGACAGACCATTGATTGGTATTCGGTATACCAGCTAACTTGTCAGTGCCCGCCTCCCACCAGCAGCGTTTCGCCGGTCTTGGCACCGGCTGGTCAGTCGTGGCGGGCGTCGAACGAACAGTTGGAGGAAGACGTGTCGCAACCCGCCGACGCCCCGCCGGTACCGATCGCCCCCGAGGTCCTCAGGAACGCCACCCTGCCCGGCGGCCGGCGTGCCGACATCCATCTCGCCGACGGCCGTGTCAAGGCCGTGACGGACCCGGCTGTCTCCGGCAGGTCGGCCGCCCCCGAGCCCGCCGGTGTCGACGTCGGGGGCGCACTCGTCCTGCCCGCGCTCGTCGACGGCCACGCCCACCTGGACAAGACACTGTTCGGCGCACCCTGGCAGCCGCACCGCGACTCGGCAGGCCTGCGGGAACAGATCGCGAACGAACGGGCCCTGCGCGCCTCGGCCGACGTCCCCGTGGCGGACCGGGCCGCGGCCCTGGCGCATCGCATGGTGTCCCTCGGCACCGGCCATGTGCGCTCCCACGTCGACATCGACCCCGACGTGCGCCTGGACGGACTGCACGCGCTGCTTGAGGTGCGGGAGAAGTTCCGTGACCGGCTGGGGATCCAGCTCGTGGCGTTTCCGCAGAGCGGCGTGGTCAGCTCCCCGGGTGTCGCCGACCTCCTCGATGCGGCCCTCGCGGAGGGCGCCGACCTCATCGGCGGGCTCGATCCGGCCGGCTTCGACGGTGACGTGGACGGGCAGCTCGACATCGTCTTCGCACTGGCCGAGCGGCACGGCGCCGGGATCGACATCCATCTGCACGACGGCGGCGTGACCGGCACCCGGCAGTTGCGCGCCATCGCGGAACGGACGGCGGCGCTCGGCCTCGGCGGGACAGTCACCGTCAGCCACGCCTACGCCCTCGGTGCGGTCGAAGGACCCGAACTGGACCGCACCGCCACCGCCCTGGCCACGGCCGGTGTGGCGATCATGACGAACGGGCCCCGGACTTCCATGCCGCCCGTCCTGCGCCTGCACGAGCACGGCGTCCGCGTCTTCGCCGGATCCGACAACATCCGCGACACCTGGTGGCCCTACGGCACGGCGGACATGCTCGAACGCGCCACCATCATCGGGCTGCAGGGCGACCTCATGACGGACGACGAGCTGCACCTCGCGGCCTCGATGGTCACCGACCGGGCCGCCGCGGCCCTCGGGCTCGCCGGCTACGGCCTTGCCCCCGGCTGCCGCGCCGATCTCGTCGTCGTCGCCGCCGGCGGAGTCCCGGAGGCCGTCGCGGCCCACCCGCGACGCCTACTGGTCCTGCACGGCGGACAGGTCGTCGGCCCCGCACCCGAGGCGGACTTCCCCTCGTTCGCCGTACCGGGCGGCTCATCGTCCACGCCCCGCGCTCCGCTTGCCGGCCCGGGCGGCGCCGCTGCCCCGCGGGGGGCCCGATGAGCGCCCGGCCGCCCGCTGCCGACCGCGCACGTGAGGCACCCGGCAGACCTCAGTCCCCCGGCGCCGCCCACGAGAAGGGCGCCGGTCTCTCCGCCGGCCGGATCGGTACGTTCGACCTGGTCTTCTTCGTCGTCGCGGCGGCCGCACCGCTGACCGTGCTGGCCGGTGTGGCGCCCGTCGTGATCGGTATCGGCGGCCCCGGTGCGCCGTTGGGCTATCTGATCTCGGGTGCGCTGCTCGTCCTCTTCGCCGCCGGCTTCACGGCCATGAGCCTGCACGTGCGCAACGCGGGCGCCTTCTACGCCTACGTGGCCCGCGGCCTCGGCCGCACCACAGGTGTCGGAATCGCCTACGTCGCCGTCGTGTCCTACAACCTCATCACGCCCGGAGTGGCAGCGGCCGTCGGCTACTTCGCGGCCGGATCGGTGCACGACGCGACCGGAGCGGACATTCCGTGGTGGATGCTCTCAGCGGTCTGCGTGCTCGTCGTCGGTGTGCTCGGCTGGCTCAGGGTCACGCTCGGCGCCAAGGTCCTCGGTATCGCCCTCATCCTTGAGGTCGCGTCGCTCCTCGTCATGGACGGCGGCATTCTCGGCGGCCGCGGTACCGCCGCACTCGACCTGCGGTCCTTCGACCCGAGCACGCTCGCCACCGGCGGGATCGCCGGGATGTTCGTCATCGTCATCGGTGCGTTCACGGGCTTCGAGGCCACGGCCATCTACGCGGAGGAGGCACGCGACCCGGGCCGCACGGTGCCGCGGGCCACGTTCATCGCCATCGGCTTCCTCGCCGTCTTCTACTCGGTCGGCGTGTGGCTGATCATGGGCGCGTTCGGCACGGACCAGGCCGTGGCGCTGGCCCGTGGCGCGGCCGGCCCCGAACTCACCTTCAAGGCCGGCGAACTGTACGTGGGAACCTGGCTCGCCGACACGATGCACGCCCTCCTCATCGTGAGCGCCTTCGCCGCCACGCTCGCGTTCCACAACGCCGCCGCACGCTATCTGTACGCCCTCGGCCGTGAAGGCCTCCTGCCGCGACGCCTCGGTATAGCCTCGGCACGACACGGCTCCCCAGGGGTCGCGGTGGGCGCCCAGACGGTCTTCAACCTGCTGGTGATCCTGGCCGGTGCCGCACTGGCAGCCGACCCGTTCTCGGAGGTCTTCATCTGGACCAATGGCACCGCTGTCCTCGGCATCATGGTGATGCAGGCGCTGGCCGCCCTCGCGGTGTGGGCCTTCTTCCGCCGGGACCGGCGGGGCATGCCGGCGTTGCGGGTGGTCTGGTGCCCACTGATCGCGTTCGCCGGTCTCACGCTCCTGGCCGTCCTCGCGGTCCTGCACTTCGGCCTTCTGACGGGTGCGCCGGACGCGGTGAACATGGCCCTCCTGGCACCGCTGCCCGTGGCTCTGCTCGCGGGTGTGTGCGTCGCCCTGAGCATCCGGCGAAGGGACCCCGAGCGGTACGCCCAGCTGACGAACGTCGATGTCGAAAGGGACTGACGCCACGGGTCGACCGCCCGCGGCGAGCGGGCGGTCTCCGCGCTGTACCGGCTGAACCATCGCCGGCGCGTCCCGCCGGCCGGTGCATACGACGCCGGGAAGGCTCCGGGAGCGGGCCGATCGGGAACAGCCCGCGCGGCGTAGGGGAAATCCTCAGCGGCGGCGGAGGAAATCTCGATACCGCAGGCCCGCCACCGCGCCTACCGTCGAGGTGCCCGGGGCCGGACCGGAACGCTGGGACGAGAAGTGGCCCTCCGGCCCTTCGCGGGAGGCGTACGCCGAATGGGAGAAAGCATGAGTCTGTGGCACCCCTGGTCGCTGCGGGAGCTGGTACGGGACCTCGCCGCCGGGCGGACCACCGCGACGGCCGCGCTGGAGCGGTCCCGCGCCCGCATCGCCGCGACAGAACCGGAGGTCATGGCCTGGGTAGGCCAGGCGGGCGACCCGGACGGCATCGCCACGTCCGGGCCGCTGGCGGGCACCCCGTTCGGTGTCAAGGACATCATCGACGTCGCCGGCCGGCCCACCCGCTGCGGCTCGGCACTGCGCGCTGACGACGCTCCCGCAAGGGCGGACGCACCGATCGTCCGGGCCTGGCGCGACGCCGGAGCCACCGTCGTCGGGAAGACCGTCACCACCGAGTTCGCATACTTCGCCCCTGGCCCGACCCGTAACCCCGCCGCCCCGGGGCACACTCCAGGCGGCTCGTCCAGCGGTTCGGCCGCCGCGGTCGCCTGCGGTCACGTCCCGCTCGCCATCGGCTCCCAGACCGCCGGATCAGTCACCCGCCCGGCCTCGTACTGCGGTGTCGCGTCGCTGGTCATGACGCACGGACGGTTCCCCCTCGACGGTGTGGTCGGCCTCAGCCCCAGTTTCGACAGCCACGGGTTCTACGCGGCGGGCGCGACCGACCTCGCGGTCGCCTGGGAAGCCCTCACCGGCAGTGGCCCCGCGCCCTCCGGCCCCGCGGCGCCGCCCCGCGTACTGCTGTGGACGGCGGGTCCGATCGGCGGGCTGAGCGACGACATGCGGCAGGCGCTTGAGACAGCCGGCAAGCGGCTGGCTGCCGCGGGTGCCGAGGTGGAGGCCTTTCCCGAGGAGCGGCTCATCGCCGACGTGACGGCCGCGCATCCCGTGATCATGGCGTACGAGGCCGCACGCGAACGCGCCGCCGAACGCGCCGTCACCGACCGGCTGAGCGCGCCGCTGGCCCTGTTGTTCCGCGACGGCGCCGCGACTTCGGACGCCGATCTCGCGGCCGCCCGCAGCACTGTCGCAGCGGCCCGTCCCAGGATGGCCGCACTGCTGGCGTCCTATGACGTCATCGTCGGACCGGCCGCCCTGGGCTCCGCCCCGGCCGGGCTGGACGCCACCGGAGACCCCGTGCTCAGCAGGGCCTGGCAGGCGCTGGGCCTGCCCGTTGTGACGGTGCCCGGGCTGTATGACACGGCAGGGCTGCCACTCGGAATTCAGGCGGTCGGCCCGGCGCACGGCGAATCCGGCCTGCTGGCCAGGAGCGCCTGGATCGAGGCGGTGCTGTCCTGAAGCCCGGTGGGCGAGCGACACGAGAAGGAGCTGTCCGTGCGAGACGTGAAGGAGCCACCGGTGACCGGCCAGGACACGATTGCCGCGCTTGTACAGCGCATCGAGACACTGGAGGCCGAGGCCGATATCCGCCGGCTCCAGACGCGCTATATGTTCCTGTGCGACACGCCCTGCCCCGAGTTCGGCGTGCGGGACGACAGCCACCGTATCGACCTGATCATGGAGCTGTACGCGGAGGACGCCGTATGGGAGGGCGTCGGCGAGTACTACGACGGCCAGTTCGGCCGCGCCGAGGGGGCCGCCCGGATACGCGCCCACTTCGAAAGGTTCTGGGGTGAGAAGCGGGACCCCGAACTCCTGCTGAACGCCCACTATGTGACGTCGGAACAGATTCATGTCGACGGGGCCGAGGCCACGGGCCAGTGGATCCACATGCAGCCGTGGCTCTTCGCCGACGGCACCGCGCTGCTGCGGTCGAGCCGTCTCAACAACGCCTTCCGGCGCATCGACGGCACATGGCGGATCACCCGGACCCGGACCGAGAACGTGTTCGTCGCGCCGCTGCCGCCGCACTTCACCGGTGACTTCCCGTCCGCCTCCGTGCTGATGCGGCCGTAGTGGAAGCGCGTTCACGGGCGCGCGATAGGTTGCCCGCCATGACTGAACCAGGGCCTGTCAGCTGGCCACCTGCCCCGATCAGGACCGAGCGGCTCGTGCTCCGGGAGCCCGAGGCCCGGGACCGTGCGGCGTGCATCGAGCTGTTCACCTCGCCGGAGGTGGGCGCCTTCATAGGCGGGCCTCGGCCGCGTGATGAGCTGGAACGCACAGTGCCCGAGACGCCCGGGGGGCGCCCCGGCCTTTTCGTGATCGAGCTCGACGGAGCGATGATCGGCACCATCGAACTCAACCGGCGCGACGCCGCGCACCGGAGTCAAGTCCGTCCGGATGCCGGAGAGTCCGAGCTCGGCTACCTGTTCCTGCCGGAGGCGTGGGGGCGCGGGTACGCCTTCGAGGCGTGCACGGCTGCGCTCGGCTGGTTCGCCGGCGCGCTACCCGGCGAGCCGGTGGTGCTCTGCACCCAGACCGCCAACGACCGCTCGATGCGCCTCGCGGCGAAGCTGGGCTTCACCGAGGTGCAACGGTACGAGGAGTGGGGCGCCGAGCAGTGGTTCGGCGTGTGGTCCCCGGTCACGCCGTCCGGTTGAACTCCTGCTCCACGGCGCTGATTCACGAGACCGAGGGCGATGGACCGACAGCCCTTCGCGCCGCTGGGGACGTTGTTCGGCGCATACGCCGACACCGTCCCCGAATTCGCTTGGAGCTCTGCGACGCAGGCGCAACTCCACACCTCGCGCAGCAATATGACGGGCCGTCGGAGCCTTTGGGGCTCCGACGGCCCGGTCGTGCTGTCGCTGCACGAGGCGTCGGCCACAGGTCGTGAGGGCCGTACCTGGAAGGCCGGTGCCTCCGGCGCAACGGGGTGATGTCACTCCACCGCGGAAGCCAGGCTGAGTACCGGCGCGGCCTGGTCGGTGAGCTGGTGCAGCTGGTTCAGTTCGTTCAGGTGGTTCAAGCCGGCCAGCTGATCCTTCACCTTCGGGAGCCGGGCGGCGTACGGCGCGGGGATGCCGGTCGTGGCGATGGCATCGAGCTCGCCGATGGGATTCAGCTTCGAGCCGGCCCGGCCGGACGCGTCAGCGGCGTGCGCCGACGACATGGCAAGGCACGGGAGGGCGGCGGCCAGAGCGAGGCATGCGGCAATTCGTCGTGTTGTGGTCATACATGTGCAAACGCGCCGATGCGTCTATGGACACGGCGCAGGCCGGCTGCGGCGTGTCGCCCCGGAGTTCCTGAGGTTTCTGAATCTATAAATCAGATCGCCTGCAACGGAAACATCTGTTGGACAGAATTTCCGGCACGCCCCAGGATTTCCCGTGCGGTAGCGCAGTCAACGCGACACAGGGATGAACTACCGCCTGAGTGGAGGCTGAAAGTGCCAAGTGAAGAGACCGAAGTAGTCATCGTCGGGGCGGGCCAGGCGGGCGTGGCGATGAGCGAGCACCTGGGAGCCTGCGGCGTACCGCACATCGTCCTGGAGCGGCACCGTATCGCCGAGCGGTGGCGCTCGGAGCGGTGGGATTCCCTGGTCGCGAACGGGCCCGCGTGGCACGACCGGTTCCCGGGGCTGGAGTTCGCCGACGTCGACCCCGACGGCTTCGCGTCGAAGGGACAGGTCGCGGACTACTTCGCCGCGTACGCCGAGAAGATCGGTGCCCCGGTCCGGTGCGGTGTCGAGGTGACCTCGGTGCGCAAGCACGCCGGCCGGCCCGGCTTCCGGGTCGAGACGTCGGACGGCACCATCGACGCGCGCTTCGTCGTGGCTGCGACCGGACCCTTCCAGCGGCCCGTGATCCCGCCCATCGTCCCGGACGGCGCCGTCCCCGTGCAGATCCACTCCAGCGGGTACCGCAATCCGGAGCAACTGCCCGAGGGCGCGGTCCTCGTGGTCGGGGCGGGCTCATCCGGGGTGCAGATCGCCGACGAACTCCGCCGGTCGGGGCGCCAGGTCTTCCTCTCCGTCGGCCCGCACGACCGTCCTCCCCGCGAGTACCGCGGACGTGACTTCTGCTGGTGGCTCGGTGTGCTCGGGCTCTGGGACGCGGAGACGCCTCCGCAGGGTGCCGCACATGTCACCATCGCGGTCAGCGGCGCCCGGGGCGGCCACACCGTGGACTTCCGTGCCCTGGCCGGCACCGGCATCCAGCTCGTCGGCATGACCGCGTCCTGCGACGACGGCGTACTGCGCTTCGCGCCGGACCTCGCCACGAACATAGCCCTCGGCGACGCCAAGTACCTCGCACTGCTTCAGGCGGCCGACGCGTACGTCGAGCGCAATGGGCTCGACCTCCCCGAGGAGCCGGAGGCCCATGTCCTCGGCCCGGACCCGGAATGCGTGACCGACCCGCTCCCGGAGCTCGACCTGGCCGGGGCCGGCGTCACCTCGATCGTCTGGGCGACGGGCTTTGCCACCGACTACAGCTGGCTCGACGTCGACGCTTTCGACGAGAACGGCCGGCCGGACCAGCGACGAGGAGTGTCCTCCGAACCCGGCGTCTACTTCGTGGGCCTGCCCTGGCTGTCCCGCCGCGGGTCGAGCTTCATCTGGGGTGTCTGGCACGACGCCAGGTACATCGCCGACCACATCACGACCCAGCGGGGCTACCTCGCGTACAGCACCACCGACCGGCCCGGCGCCGTGCCGGCGACCCGGCAGAACTGAGGAGCAGAAGATGACCTCCACGAGCAACGGCCGCCCGGCGAGGGGCCCGATCACCGCGGGCGGGCACACCCGGATCAGGCCGTTCAACACCCGCGACACCTATCCCGAGCAGAACCTCGACAACGACCTCTGTCAGGCCGTCGTGGCCGGCAACACCGTCTACGTCCGGGGCCAGATCGGTCAGGACCTCGATACCAGCGAGTCGGTCGGAATCGGTGACGCCGGGGCCCAGGCCGAGCAGGCGATGGCCAACATCAAGATGCTGCTCGAAGAAGCGGGCAGCCGCATGGAGCACCTCGTCAAACTGACGATCTATCTGATCGACCCGCGCTACCGCGAGGCCGTATACCGCACGGTGGGCCGCTGGACCAAGGGCGTGCACCCGATCTCCACCGGCATCGTGGTGTCCGCTCTGGCCCGTGCGGAGTGGCTGTGCGAGATCGACGCCGTCGCGGTGATCCCGGAGGGGGAGCGGTCATGACTTTCTCCCTGGTGGTCCGTGACGGCGAGCGGTTCGGTATCGCGGTCAGCTCGTCGAGCCCGGCGGTTGCGGCCCGCGTCGCCCATCTCGCACCCGGTGTCGGCGCGGCGGCGTCGCAGAACGTCACCGATCCCACCCTCGGCACGAGCCTGCTGGCCGGGCTCGCGGAACACGGCGACGGACAGCGCGCCCTGGCCGACGTCACCGGTGCGGCGCGGAACGCGAAGACCATCGGCTACCGGCAGTTGACGGTGCTCGGCCGCTCCGGCCCCGGATTCGCGTACAGCGGCCCGGGGACGCTGGGCACGCACGCGTCGGCCACCGCGGACGGTGCGGTCGCGGCGGGCAACATGCTGTCGGGCGAACACATCCCGCAGGTGCTCCTCGACGCGTACACGGCGGCCACCGGCGAGCTGGAAGAGCGTCTGATCGCCGCCCTGCGTGCCGCCGTGGCGGCCGGCGGGGAGGAAGGGCCGGTGCACTCCGCCGGCCTGGCGGTCGTCGCGGACGTGGACTGGCGGGTCACCGACCTGCGCGTGGACTGGGCCGACGACCCCGTCGACCGGCTGGCCGAACTCCTCGACGTCTGGCTGCCGCAGCGCGACGACTACGTACGGCGCGGACTCGACCCGCAGGCCGCGCCCTCGTACGGCGTCCTGGGCGATCTGTGATGGGCGCGCTGAAAGCGGCCGCCCGGCGCGAGATCGACCGCCAGGCCGACGAGCTGGTCGGCCTCTCCGAGCGGCTGCACGCCGACCCGGAGACGGCCTGGGAGGAGCACCGGGCCGCCGCAGCCGTGCCGGAACTGCTGGACCGCGCCGGATTCGAGGTCACCTCGTCCTACCTGGGCCTGGAGACGGCGTTCCTGGCCCGGTTCGGCAGCGGGCCCACCAGGATCGCGCTGTGCGCCGAGTACGACGCGCTGCCCGGCCTCGGCCACGCCTGCGGGCACAACCTCATCGCGGCGAGCTCCGTCGGGGCCGCACTCGGCCTGGCCGCCGTCGCCGACGAAGCAGGCCTCACCGTGGAGGTCTACGGCACCCCCGCCGAAGAAGGCGGCGGCGGCAAGATCGAGATGCTCGACCGGGGAGCCTTCGCCGGAGTGGACCTCGCCATGATGGCGCACCCGGCGCCGGTCGACGTCGCCGAGGCCCGCCCGTTCGCGGTCACCCACTCCAAGATCGCCTACACCGGGAAGTCCGCCCACGCCGCGGCCTATCCCGAGGCCGGGGTCAACGCGGCTGACGCCTTCACCGTGGCCCAGGTCGCGATCGGGCTGCTCCGGCAGCAACTGCCGCCATCGGCCCGCGTGCACGGCGTGGTGACCCACGCGGGGGACGCGCCGAACGCCATCCCGGACCGGACCACCGGCCGGTGGTACGTACGGGCGGAGACGCTCGCCGAACTGGCCGAGCTGGAACCACGCGTCATGCGGGCCTTCGAAGCGGGCGCCCTCGCGACCGGCTGCGAGCTGGAGATCGAACCGGAGAGCAAGCCGTACGCGGAGTTCCGCACGGACGAGACCGCTCTCGGGCACTACCGGGCGAACGCCCTCGCGCTGGGACGGGAGTTCGCGCCGCCCGGCCAGGCGGCACGGATGAACCGCGCCTCCACCGACATGGGCAACGTGTCGCAGGTGGTGCCGGCCATCCACCCCTACATCGGCATCGGATCGCTGCCGGCCACCAACCATCAGCACGAGTTCGCTGCGTTCTGCGTGGGCGGAAAGGCCCAGCGGGCTCTGCTCGACGCGGCGATCGCGCTGGCCTGGACCGGCCTGGACCGAAGCGGGGCGGCCGGGGGAACGAGGTCATGACGGGAGCGGCCGGCGCCGTGGCCACACGGATCGACCCCGTGCAGTGGACGACCCCGGTCGCCACCCGGCCCGGGCCCGGCCCGGCCGCTTCCCCCGTCGGCCGGTTCGACGGCATGCGCCGCGGCCGTCAACCGCTGCTCACCGCCGCCCGGCACCCCCGGCACCCCCGGCGCACCGGCCGGGCCGGCCCCGCCTCCCTGACCGGCCTGCCCGCGCTCCGACGGCACACGCCGACGGTGCCCGCACAGCTCAGCTTCTCCCCCCATCCCCAAGGAGGTGTGTATGCCCACACGTAACACCGGCACCACGACGACCGAGGCCGAGGTGGCCACCGATGTGGTCGCACTGCGCAGGAACGTCGCCGCGGGAGCCATCGGTGTGTTCGTGCACTGGTTCGACTGGGCTGCCTACGCCTACCTCGCCGGCACCGTCGCCACCGTGTTCTTCCCGGCAGAGGACAGCACCACCGGGCTGCTCGCCGTGTTCGGCGTGTTCGCGGTGTCGTTCGGCGTCCGGCCGATCGGCGCCATGGTCTTCGGGCCGCTCGGCGACAGGATCGGCCGCAAGCGCACCTTGTCACTGGTCATCTTCATGATGTCCGGCGCGACCCTGACGATCGGTCTGCTGCCCGGTTACGCGACGATCGGGGTCGCCGCCCCGGTGCTCCTGCTGGTCCTGCGCCTCATACAGGGCTTCGCCGCGGGCGGCGAGTTCGGCAGCGCGGCGAGCTTCCTGGCCGAGAGCGCCCCGCGGCGGCGCCGCGGATTCGGGGTCAGCTGGCTGGAGGTCGGCTCCCTGCTGGGCTTCCTTGCCGGATCGTTCGTCTTCCTGCTGCTCTCCTCGGGGCTCGACGACAGCCAGCTGACGTCCTGGGGCTGGCGCATCCCCTTCCTCATCGCCGCGCCCCTGGGCGTCATCGGCTTCATCATCCGCAACAAGATCGAGGACACCCCCGAGTACCGGGCACTCGAAGCCAACGACACCGTCCCGCGCAGCCCCGTACGAGAACTGCTCCGCACCGAGAAGCGGCAACTGCTCCAGGCGGCAGGCCTCATGACCGCCATGCACGTGCCCTTCTACATCGTGCTGACCTATCTGGTGACGTACGAGACCGACCACCTGGGGCAGTCGTCCGACAACGCGGCCCTGCTGTCCACGGCGATCTCGCTGTTGGGGCTGTTGTTCGTTCCGCTGTTCGGCCTGCTGTCCGACCGGGTGGGACGTAAACCGGTCTTCGTCGGAGCGACGGTGGCCCTGCTGGTCCTCGCCGTCCCCGCGTTCCTGCTGATGCGGACCGGGCTCGTCGGAACCTGGGTGGCGGGTCTCGTGCTCGGCGTGATCCTCGCGGCGATCCTCGGCACCTACGCGGTGTGGTCGGCGGAGATCTTCCCCACCCGCACCCGCCAGAGCGGCCTGTCCATCGCGTACAACATCACCGCCGCGCTCTTCGCCGGCACGGTGCCCTATCTGATGACCGTGCTCATCTCCGCGACCGGCAGCACCCTGCTGCCCGGCTTCTACCTGATGGTGTTCGCCGTGGGCGGCCTCGTCGCCGCGCTGTCCCTCCGGGAGACAGCAGGCTCCGCCATGCTGCGCCCCGAGGACGTGCCCGACCCGGCACCCGAGGACGTGCCCGTGCCGGCCGCCGAGCGCTCCTAGCGGCCGCCGCATGAGGGCAGGCACGTCGGGCACGTACACGATCGTCCGGCGCGATGTTCACACCCGGCGCGAGGTGCGGAGATGACGGCACCGGTGGGTTTCACCCTCGTTCAGCTCCGCTATTTCCTCGTCGCCGCCGAGTGCGGTTCGATGACGGCGGCATCGGCCGAGCTGCATATCGCGCAGTCCGCGGTGTCCGCTGCCATCCACAGTCTGGAAGGCGACCTGCGGGCACAGCTGTTCATCCGCCGCCGGGGCCGCGGGCTCGTCCTGACACCGGCGGGGGAGAGGCTCCGGCACCAGGCACGCGAACTTCTGGCCCGTGCGCGTGAGATGGCGGGGGAGGCGCGCGGCAGCGGGCGGGTCCTGTCGGGGCCGGTGAGCGTCGGATGCTTCATCACGCTGGCCCCGTACTACCTGCCCGCCCTGTTCAGCGCATGCGCCGGCCGGTACCCGGGGATCGAGATCGACGTCGTGGAGGCCGAGGCCGAACAGCTGCTCCAGGCACTGCGTGCGGGACGCATCGACTTCGCCCTCACCTACGGCCTCGGCCTGTCCACCGGTCCCGAGGTGCGCGGAGAGACGATCGCCCGCGTGCCGGCCCATGTCATCGTCCCGGCCGGCCACCCCCTGGCCGGCCGGGGGACGGTGGACTTGACCGAACTGGCCGCGGAGCCGTTGGTGCTGCTCGATCTGCCCTACAGCCGGGACTACTTCCGCGCGCTCGTGGCAGCCACCGGCACCGCACCCGACGTGCGGTACCGCACCCGGAGCTACGAGACCGTCCGTTCCATGGTGGCCAGGGGCCTCGGCTACTCGGTGCTGAACCAGCGGCCGGCGACCAGAGAGACGTATGGCGGCGGCGAGGTGGTGGAGTTGGAGCTGAGCGAGCGATACTCACCGCTGGAACTCAAGCTGGCGACGGTCCAGGGTGTGACACAGACCGCCCGCGCCCGGGCCGTCATGGAGACGGTGCGGGACATGACGGCCGGCGGCGGCCCGGCGAACTGACGTACGCCAACCAGGGTTTGTCCCCCTTCCTGCCCATCGGCCGTCTACTGTCGGACTCGCCGCTCTGCCCGTCGTGGCCTCCTGAGGAGGAATCCTGTGTCATCGTCCTGCGGTCCCCAGCACGCTCCCGTCGGTGATGTGGGGGTGGCCCTCATGATGATCGACTCCCGGCTCAGAGGCATCCACGAGGGCAAGGCCGGGACCGACCCCGAACAACAGGTGCTGATCGACCAGTTGACCGCGTCACTGGGCCCCGAGGGAGCCGATGACGTACTGGACGGCGTGTGCACGCTCGTTCTCATGTTCATGACCTGGCTGCGGAAAGCCCATGAGGAACAGGACAAGGACGTCATCGAGTACGTGGTGCCCAACCTGGTGGCCACGATGCGCATGATGCCCAGGAGCGTCCGGCCCGAGACCATCCCCACCATGGCCGGCCTCGTCATCGCCGCGGGCACCGGGCTGAGCCCCAGCCTGTGGCGGAAACAGTACGGGTACTGGACCGAGGAGGAGATGACTCCCCTCGAAGTCACCGCGTTCCTGCTCGCTGAGCACATCAACCGCATCACCGACGACCCCGACTTCGCCACCCGCTTGATCAGCGAGGCTCTGGCCAGTTCGGAGGAGGACTGCTGAGCGGGCGCAGCAGGCGGTGCGGCGCCGGCCATGGGCGATCTCATCCCGTCGCGGGGAAGGCCTGTTCGGTCCAGATGGTTTTGCCGGAGCGGGTGTAACGCGTTCCCCACCTCTGGACGAGTTGCGCGACGATGAACAGGCCGCGCCCGCCTTCGTCGTCCTCGCCGCTGTGGCGCAGGTGCGGTGAGGTGTGGCCCGAATCCGCGACCTCGCACAGGAGGGTCCGGTCGCGGATCAGCCGTACGTGGAGCGGTCCTTCGGCGTATCTGACCGCGTTGGTCACCAGCTCGCTGACGATCAGCTCGGTCGCGAACGACAACTCCGCGAGGCCCCAGTGGTTCAGCTGTCCGATGGCCAGTTCCCGGGCACGGCCCGCGGCGGACGGCTCTGCGGGCAGCTCCCATTCGGCGACCTGCGAAGCGTGGAGTTCGCGGGTGCGGACCAGCAGCAGGGCGGTGTCGTCGGCGGTTGTCCCGCCCGGCAGGAGTTCTGCCACCGCCCGGTCGCAGAGCTCTTCGAGCGATGCGTGGCGGTCGCGGAGCACACGGCCCAGGGTGTCGAGTCCTTGATCGATGTCGCGGTCGCGGGCCTCGACCAGTCCGTCGGTGAAGAGAGCCAGCAGGCTGCCCACCGGCAGCTCGATCTCCAGGGACTCGAACGGCAGACCGCCGAGGCCCAGGGGCGGGCCTGCCGGCAGGTCCGGGAAGAACAGCCGGCCGTCCGGCTCGACGACCGCCGGCGGCAGATGCCCGGCCCTGGCCATGACGCAGCGCCGCGAGACCGGGTCGTAGACCGCGTAGAGACAGGTCGCCCCGGTGGTCACATCGGCGTAGGCGCCGTCGGGTGCGCCCAGCTCGTCCGACTGTTCGTCCGCCGTCTGCCCCACCAGATCGTCCAGCCGCGACAGCAACTCGACGGGATCCATGTCCATCTGGGCGAAGGCACGTACGGTCGTACGCAGCCGTCCCATGGTGGCGGCTGCCTGCAGGCCGTGGCCGACCACGTCCCCGACCACGAGTCCGACCCTGGTTCCGGACAGGGGGATGACGTCGAACCAGTCGCCGCCGACCCCTGTCACGGCGTCCGTGGGCAGGTAGCGGTAGGCCAGGTCGACGGCTGACGGCTCCGGCACGTGTTGCGGCAGCAGCTGGCGCTGGAGGGCCAGGGCGGCGGTGCGTTCACGGGCGAAGCGGCGGGCGTTGTCGATGGAGACCGCCGTACGGGCGACCAGCTCGTCGGCCAGTGCCACTTCGCCGCTGTCGAAGGTGGCCGAACCGGTGTCGCGGATGAAGGTGACGAGTCCCAGCATGCTGCTTCCGGTCCGCAGCGGCACGACCAGGGTTGTGTCGTCGAGTACGAGCCCGCCCGAGGCGAGGCTGCGGTCCTGCGGCGAACCGGGCCGGTACTCCACGGGCGAGTGGTTCACCACGGGAGGGGGAGTGGGCTGCTGTCCCGGCTCCTCCCGGCCGGTTTCCTCGGCCGGGCGGCGGGCGACCCGCACGAGAGATATCGCCGCAGAGTCGCTGGTGGCCGGCACCTCGCCCTCCAGTACCGGCCTCGAAAGGTCGACCGTGACCGTGGCGGCGAACTCCGGTACCGCCACCTCGGTGATCTTCTCGGCGGTGACCAGCACATCGAGGGTGGTGCCGATTCCGCGGCCCGCCTCGACGAGCAGGGCCAGCCGCCGCTGGGCCCGGTAGCGATCGGAGATGTCGAATGCGTCCTCGCACACTCCGAATACGTGTCCGCCGGCGTCCTGCAGCCGGTAGTAGGCGCAGGACCAGAGGTGGTCCGTTTCCGGGTCGGTGGGCGGCCGGCCCAGGAAGTGCAGGTCCAGAATTGGTTCTCCGGTGTCCAGTACGTGACGCATGACCCCGTCGAGAGTGGGCGGGTGCCCCTTGGACACGAATTTCCCCTCGGAGTACAGATCGTCGGGCCGAGAGCCGCGGAACTCGGCGAACGGGCGGCCGATCTCCTGTTCGTACGCCGCGTTGCACCAGATCAGATGGAGGTCGGTGTCGTAGATGGCCAGGCCGACGGGTGACTGGGTGGTCAGTCCGTGCAGCAGGGCCTGCTGGGACTCCCACAGCCGGAGATCCTTCAGCTCCGTCGCGACGAGCACACGCTCCGCCGTGCCCGCGCCCGGCAGCGGACACACCGCGGTGGCGACGATCAGCTCACGCCCGTCGCGGTGCCGGGCAACGCGGATCTCACTTCCGCGGAGCCGGGGAGGGAAGGGGCGCGCGGAGGGTGTCGGGCCGGGTGACAGGAACGTGGTCAGGGGCCGGCCGACGATCTCGTGCGGCCGGTACCCGAGGAGCTGCTCCGCCGCTGCGCTCCATCCGATGACCGTGTCCTGGGCGTCGATGACCGCCGTGGCCGCCCTGGTGATGTCGAGGGGACTACGAAAGTCGGCACTCTGCTCCGTGTTCCATGCCGTCATGGCGCCATATCAGCCCCGTTCATCCCTTCCAGAATCCGCTGTCCCGGGGGCAGGCACAACCGCGGGCGGACCATCCAGGGCGGGACGGGGCTCCTGGACTGCTCGTCGTGCTCGGCGGGCTGCCCCTGAGAACCATCCGCACGACGGCGCCACCGAGGGTTCGCCGCTCAACCGCGTAGCCGCGCGTTGAGCCGGGCGGCCTGTCGCACGAGGTGATCGCGTTCCGGGATGTTGGGCGCCGACCGGGCGGCCTGGGCGTAGAGCCGTGCCGCGGTCACCGGATCACCGTCACGCTCGTGCAGGTACGCCGCGACGGCGGCGTGCCGTGGCAGAGAGGGGTCGAGCTCTGCCAGGGCGGCCAGCCCGGCCCGCGGGCCGTCGGCCTCGCCCACCGCGACGGCCCGGTTGAGGCGGGCCACCGGGCTGCCGGTGAGGTGCACCAGTTCGTCGTACCACTCGACGATCTGTACCCAGTCGGTCTCCTCGGTGGTCCGGGCGTCGGCGTGGAGCGCGGCGATGGCCGCCTGGGCCTGGAATTCGCCCAGGCGGTCGCGGGCGAGGACGCTCTGGAGCAGCTCGACGCCCTCGGTGATCAGTTGGGTGTTCCACAGGCCGCGGTCCTGCTCGGCAAGCGGCACGAGCCTGCCGTCGGGGCCGGTCCTCGCCGGGCGCCGTGCGTGGTGGAGCAGCATGAGCGCGAGCAGGCCCGCGACTTCCTCATGGCTGGTCCTGGCTGCCAGCTGGCGGGTGAGCCGGATCGCTTCGGCGGCGAGGTCGACGTCGCCGGAGTAGCCCTCGTTGAACACCAGGTAGAGCACGCGCAGCACCGTGCCGACATCACCGGGCTGGTCGAACCGGACACCGGAGACGGTCCGCTTGGCCCTGCTGATCCGCTGGGCCATGGTCGGTTCCGGCACGAGGTAGGCCTGCGCGATCTGCCGGGTGGTCAGACCGCCGACCGCGCGCAGCGTGAGGGCGACGGCCGAGGCAGGTGTCAGGGACGGGTGCGCGCACAGAAAGTACAGCTGAAGGGTGTCGTCCACCGCCTCGCTCGCGTCGGGCGGGGGCTCGGCATCGACCAGTTCCTCCCGCCGCCGCCGGGAGGTATCGGCGCGTACGGCGTCGAGGAACTTGCGCCAGGCCACCGTGACCAGCCAGCCCTTGAGGTCCCGCACGGGGTGTCCCCCGCTCGAAGAGGGCGGGGAGGAGCCGTCCGGCCACCTGCGCACGGCCTCGACCAGGGCGTCCTGTACGGCGTCCTCGGCCTCCGCGAAGTCGGCTCCGCGACGGACGAGAACACCGATCACCGCGGGCACCAGCTCCCGGAGCAGCGACTCGTTCACTCGGTGGCCGTGGGCTGCTCGGCGTAGAACGGGCGCACTTCGAGCCACTCGTGGATCGGCTTCCCACCCGCACCCGGAGCCGCCGACAGCTCGCCGGCCAGTTCGAGCGCGCGCTCGTAGGTCTCGACGTCGATCACCATCCAGCCGGCGATCAGGTCCTTGGTCTCCGCGAAGGGGCCGTCGGTGACCGGCGGCCGCCCCTCGCCGTCGTAGCGGACGAACGTGCCGTCCGGGGAGAGAGCCTGACCGTCGACGAACTCGCCGGTGCCCTCCAGCCGGGCAGCGAAGTCACGCATGAACTGCACGTGGGCCGAGACCTCCTCCGGTTCCCACTGGTCCATCGGCACGTTGTTGACGGGCGCCGGCGCGCCCCGGTAGTGCTTGAGCAGCAGGTACTTGGCCATCGTGTACTCCCCGGTGAGGTACGGCCCATTGTGGCCGTGTTCACTCCTGGGACGGAGCCGCGCGCGGGTTCTCGACATCCCGTGGCGGAATTTTCTGGCGGATTCAGGGCTCCGCGCTGCGGCCGACGGCCGACGGCTGGCGTCCGCAGTTGCGGGCGGTGACCGCGCGGCCAGAATGAGCTGCATGGACGCCGAGGTGCAGACGTACATCGCCGGGATTTCATCCGCGCCGCACTGGAAGCCTGAGCCCCCGCCCTATTTATTCTCAAGGGTTGACTAAAAAGTTGACGGCCTCGTACGGTGCCGATCGGCGCGCCGTGCGAAGAAACGCTCCGAGCGCATCGGCGAGGGGCGGACGGAGCATGAGCACACGCAACACCCTGTCCCTGACGGCCGGTCAGCGCCGAGTGGACGAGTGGACACCCACGGCGCCTGCGACAACTCGCCGGCCGGGGCCCCGGCCTGCCCACCCTGGAGACGCCCATGGCAAGCCGTGATCCGCTGCACCCGAACATTCTGGTCATCCTCAGCGACGACCAGGGCCATTGGGCTCTGGGCTGCGCGGGCAACGACGAGATCATCACTCCCCGGCTCGACGCGCTCGCCGCCGGAGGCACCCGCCTGGAGAACTTCTTCTGTACCTCCCCGGTCTGCTCTCCCGCGCGGGCCAGCCTCTTCACCGGGCAGATACCGTCCCGCCACGGGGTGCACGACTGGCTCTCCGGCGGTCACGCAGGGGAGGACGGTGTCGACTTCCTGGCCGGGCAGCGCCTGTTCACCGACGACCTGGCCGCAGCCGGGTACCGGCTGGCGCTGTCCGGCAAGTGGCATCTCGGTGCGAACGACCGGCCCCGGCCGGGGTTCACCCACTGGTACTCCCACGAAAGCGGCGGCAGTCCGTATCACGGTGCACCGATGTACCGCGACGGCGTTCCGGCCCCGGCCGATGGCTACCTCACCGATCTGCTCGCGGACGACGCCGCGGCCTGCGTACGGGCCGAGGCCGACAGCGACGACGCTCCTTTCTACCTCTCTCTGCACTTCACTGCTCCGCACAAGCCCTGGAAGGACCAGCACCCGTCGCACATCGAGAGTCTGTACGCCGACTGCGCCTTCGACAGCTGCCCGCAGGAGCCCGCGCACCCCTGGCAGCCCCTGGTGGACGGGGTGCCCGTCGGAGGCGAGCCGGATGTGCGTGCGGCCCTTGTCGGCTACTTCGCCTCGGTCACCGCCATGGACGCCGGTATCGGGAGGGTGCTCGACACACTGGCCGAACAGGGGCTGACCGACAGCACCCTCGTCGTCTTCTCCAGCGACAACGGGTTCAACTGCGGTCACCACGGCATCTGGGGCAAGGGCAACGGCACCTTCCCGCAGAACATGTACGACAGCTCGGTCAAGGTGCCCGCGATCATCTCGCAACCGGGGCGGATCACCGCGGGTCAGGTGCGCCAGGAGCTGCTGTCGGCCTACGACTTCGCGGCAACGCTCATGGAATGCGCAGGCTTGGACCCCGAGCCGTACGAACAGGGTCCGGGCAACTCCTTCGCGGGTCTGCTCCTCGGCGACGGAGTGCGGCGGGCCGGGGCGCAGCGGTCCGCACCGTCCCGGCCTGTGGTGGTCTACGACGAATACGGGCCGGTACGCATGATCCGGACCACGGACTGGAAGTACGTCCACCGCTATCCGTACGGCCCGCATGAGCTCTACCACCTGGCCGCGGACCCGGGCGAGCGGGTCAATCTGGCCGGGGACCCTGCCCATCGCGGGCAAATCGGGGCTCTGCGGCAGCGGTTGGACGCCTGGTTCCTGGAGCACGGAGAACCTGAACGGGACGGGAGCCGCCTGCCGGTCACCGGAGCGGGGCAGTCCGCACCGCTGGACGGCGACCCGACAGGAGCGTTCGACGAACCGGAGTGGCAGCTGCGGTATCCGCCGGTCAGCCCTTCCTGAAGCGTCCGGCTCCCGGTAAAAGGGGAACCGCCCGCAACGCGCTCTGCCGGCGCATCGGGAACGCCCCGGTCACCGGCTTCGCCGTGTACGACTTCTCGTACGTGAGGCCGGCCGACAGGCCGGGGCCGGGGCGGGCGGACTCAGGCCGCCTCGGGCCCGGTCGTGTTGATGACCCCGAAGACGCCGCCCTGCGGGTCCTGCACAAGAGCCATCCGGCCCGCCATCATGTCGAAGGGGGGCTTGAGGACGTTGCCGCCGGCCCGTACCAGCGCATCGACCGTGCTGTCGGTGTCGTCGACGGAGAAGTACGTCAGCCAGTGCGAGGGCCCGGCCGGTCGCGGCTCCTCCTTGTTCGCGAAGCCCTGCATACCGCCGACCGTACGGCCGTCCACGGACAGCGCGAAGTAGTCGGGCGCGGCCTCCATGGGGGCCGCTTTGACGCCCAGCACCTTGGCGTAGAAGGGCGCGGCGGCGGCCGGGTCGGTGGTGTTGATCTCGTTCCAGATGACCGCGCCCGGCTCGTTGACGATTCCGGCGCCGTGGAAGTCCCGGGCCTGCCAAAGACCGAAGGCAGCGCCCGTAGGGTCGGTCGCGACGGCCATCTGGCCGAGCGTGAGCACGTCCATGCCAGGCATGATCACCTGGCCTCCGTTGGCCGTGATCGCTCTCTCGGCGGCAGACAGGTCGGTGGTGGCGAGGTAGGTGGTCCAGGCGGTCGGGGGCGCCGGGTCGGGTGTGCTGCCGTCCGGGTTCATCGCTTTCATGATCCCGGCGACCGGCTTGCCGTTCAGTGTGCAGACCGCGTATCCCCCGGTCTCGGCCCCTCCGGCCTCTCCCTGCCAGCCGAACAGGTCACGGTAGAAATCGAGCGCAGCCTGCTGGTCGGGGACCATGAGATCGACCCAGCAGGGGGTGCCGGGTGTGTACGGACTGGTGACATCGGGCATGACGATCCTCCGTGGTGGTGGTGTTCCCACCCCTACCACTGCCCTGGCAGGGACCCCGGCGACGTGGGATCCCGTAAACATCACCCGACCGTGGACCGGTCGTGCCCCGGCCCGTGAACAGCGGACTTCGCGGCGCCGGCCGGGAGTGCTTCCCGGCCGGCCGACGCGGCCGGGAGTCCGGCCCCGGCCGCGCGGGCCGGGGCCGGACTCCCGGCAGAGCTGCTGTGGTCCTGATCCCGACGGGGTCAGGCCGTGCCGGAGCTCTTGAGGAAGTCGGCGTCGAATGCCTTCTCGATGCCGCTGACCACTGCGGAGTCACTGACGATGAGGCCGAGTTCGCGGTTGTGGTTGAGCGAGTTGTCGGAGAAGTTCTCCGAACCGGCAAACACCTTCGCGGAGGACGTGCCGTAGTCGGCGACGATCGCCTTGGCGTGGATGTAGTAGCCGGTGGAACTCGTGTAGGTGGTCACCTTGCCACCCGCCGCAGTGACCTCCTGCAGCTCCTTGCTGTACTTCGACGACTGGTTCTCGGCGACGACGCGAACGGCGACGCCGCGCTTCGCGTCCGCGACGACCGCATTCACCAGCGCGGAGTCACCGAACTCCTCCTCCTGGACATCGAGGCTGCTCTTCGCGCCCGTGACCAGGGCCAGCAGATGGCTCTGCGAGTCGGTGGGCGACCAGACCAGGTCCGTACCGTCGGACGGGGTGACGGAGGTCTTCGCGTAGTCGGCGTCGAAGACCTTCTCGATCGCCGCGACATCGGCCTGGTCGGTGTCGAACACGCCGTAGTCGCGCGAGGTCGAGTAGTACTCCGTGTCGAAGTTGCCGGTGCTGATGTACGACTTGGCGCCGTCGACGGTGATCGTCTTCTGGTGGGTGTAGACATACGCCGATGACGAGTACGTGACCCCGGCACCGGCGGCGGACAGGGCCTTGTAGGCGGCGCCGTCGATGGACGAATGCTGGGAGTCGAAGACCACGCGGACCTTCACGCCCGCCTTCTGCTGCTTCACCAGATCGTTGACGAGAGTGGTGTCGCGCAACTCGTAGATCGTCACGTCGACCGACTTCTTGGCCGAGTTGACGAAGTCGTAGATCGCGCCTTCCTTCTGGTCCGGCAGGACCACCAGGGAGTAGGCGCTCGCGGCATGGGCCGTAGCAGGGAGAAGGGCACATACGGCGGCCAGGGCGCCTGCGGCCAGGGTGGGCATGAGGCGGTGTGTGGGGTTCACCGGGGCTCCTGTACGTAGTCTCGTGGGGGCGCGCAACGCGCGTAGCGCATCCCAGTAGGGCATAGCGCGGAGGCTTGCTGAAGCTCAGTTGAGTGAACAGAGGGGAAGCGTTGTGCAAAGCGCCACAGGCTTTACTCCTGCATCAACTGTCCCAAAAGGGTGTGCAGTTGGCGCACGCCTGTACGACGGATCCCGGTCTGCGGGCGCAGCCGCCCGCCGCGTAACTCCACCCTCGGCCACGGGTGGCAACGCGATCGGCGGGAACGGATCGGACAGCTGATGCGGCGCCGAGCCACAACCTCCCGTTGTACACATAGGGTGGCCGCATGGACCTCGACGCCGTTCGTACCTTCGTCGCCGCTGCGGATGCCGGGCAGTTTCAGGAAGCCGCCGCGGCGCTCTCGATCACCCAGCAGGCCGTCTCCAAGCGCATCGCCGCGCTGGAGAAGGACCTGGAGGCGCGTCTGTTCACCCGCACGGCCCGCGGAGCCCGGCTCACGATCGACGGCCAGGCGTTCCTGCCTCACGCCCGCGAACTCCTGCGGGCGGAAGAACGCGCCGACGCGTCGGTGCGTCCGGGCCGGCGCGCTCTGCGTATCGATGTCGTCAGCCGGCGGATCGCGTCGGCAGTGCTCCTGCAGGACTTCCACCGTATGCGTCCTGAGATCTTGCTGGATGTCGTGGCACTGCTGAGCGCCGACGTCGACGCGGCAGTCGCCGCTGTCGAAGCCGGCACGATCGACGCCACCTTCCACGCTGTGGCCCCGCAGCTGCATCTGCCGGATGCCATCAGGACCGCCCGGGTGATCGACGAGCCGCACCAGCTGCTCGTCGGGCCCCGCCACGCACTTGCCAACGCCCGCACCGTCACGCCGGCGCAGCTTGTCGGACACCGGATCTGGATGCCCGGTATCGCTGCCGGGACCGAGGTGGCCGCGTACTTCGACGAGCTCGCCGCCGCCTTCGGGCTCACCCTCGACTTCATCGGGCCGGTCTTCGGCAACGAGGCACTGCTGGCCGAGATCGCCGACTCCGCGGAGCTGGCCACTCTGGTCGGCGAGCGTACGCGGTATCTGTGGCCGGACAGCTACGACCTGAGGCGCATCCCGGTACGCGGCCCGGCACTGATCTACCCGCTGTCCCTGATCTGGCGCGACGACAACCCCCACCCCGCGCTCGCCGAATTCCGCGACTACCTCGGCTCCCGACGGCCGAGCCCGCCCAACACCGATTCCTGGACACCGACATGGGCGCAGTGGTCGGCAAGGTCATGACCTGAACCGAGACCGGCCGCCGAACCGGCCCGGGCGCCGCCGTACGATCGCGGCCGGGCACCGGGACCGGTGTGCTCCCCGGCCGCGATGGCCTTCACGGGCGCCTCATGCCCGTCTGCCGCCGTCGACCGACATCGCGATCCCGGTGACGTAGGACGCGGCGTCCGAGCAGAGCCAGACCGCCGCCGCGGCGGCCTCCTCCGGCATGGCGAGCCGGCCGAGCGGCGTGATCCCCGCCTGCTGCGCGATCATGTCCGTGCCGTCCGCCACCTTCTCGAACCCGGCAGTGAGAGTCGGGCCGGGGCAGACGGCGTTGACCCGGATGTTGTCCGGCGCGTAGTCCACCGCGGCGGCCTTGGTGAGCCCGACGATGCCGTGCTTGGCGGCCACGTAGGCGGGGGCGTGCGGGATCGCGTACAGGCCGCCGTTGGAGGCGATGTTGACGATCGCGCCGCCTCCACGGAGCAAGGGCAGCTCGTACTTCATGCACAGGAAGGTCCCGGCCAGATTGACGTGGACCACGCGCTCGAACTCGTCCAGGGTCATCCGGTCGAGCTGCCGGTGGTGCGAGGCCAGGCCGGCGTTGTTCACGGCGAAATCGAGGCCGCCGTAGGCCGTGACCGTGCGCTCCACGGCCGTCCGCACGGAGCGTTCGTCGGCGATGTCGACGGTGACGGCCAGCGCTTCCCCGCCGTCCTTTGTGATCATTTCGGTGGTCTCGGCCGCGGTGCGCTCGTCGATGTCGAGCACGGCGACCGCGGCGCCGCTCCGGGCCAGCTCCAGCGCCGTCGCGCGGCCGATCCCACTGCCGGCGCCGGTGACCAGTCCCGCCTTGCGGGCCTTTCGGGAGAGGTCGCTCATACCAGCGGCTCGTGGTTCGCCCAGGCGACCTTGTACGGGTGCCGTGACTGCCAGTGGCGGATGACCTCGTGCAGGCCGGGCGCGGTGAACGCCTTCGCGAGGGCGTCGGTGTCGGCCACGGCGACCTGCACGATCGCGGTCGCGATCAGCGCCGGAATGGCCTCCTCGCCGGGGACGGGGATGTGGCGCCGGGCCGCGATCGACTGGACGAGACCGGAGTCGAGCATGGCCCGTTCGATGTCTGTGAGGTATTGGTCGAGTTCAGCGGTGGGCAGCGGCTGATCGAAGGAGACGATCATTGTGTGGTTGATCATGTGCCAATTTTGATGGCGACCACCGACCGTGTCCAAGATCGGTTCGATATTCAGCGATAACCTGGAGGCATGATTGAACTACAGACCCGTGAGCTGGAGTACTTCATCGCAGTCGCCGACGAGCTGCATTTCGGCCGGGCCGCCGTGCGGCTCTCGATCGCCCAGCCGGCGCTGTCGAAGGCGATCCAGCGGATCGAGACCCGGCTCGGTGTCCCGCTGTTCGTCCGCTCCAGCCGCCGAGTCGAACTCACCCCGGCCGGGGAGGCGTTGCAGGAACACGGGCGGCACGCGCTCAACGCGGTCAGTGCCGCGGTCCGCAACGCCCGGCGCGCCGGCGACACCCAGCTCCACCTGCGACTCGTACTCAAGCCCGGCGGTGACGCGGGCCTGCTGTCCGGGATCCTGGCCGCGTACGCCCACCAGCCCGACGCCCGCCGGGTGGACGTCCTGTTCAGCGGCCCCGCCGACCGCGCCGACTTCCTGCTCGGCGGCCGGGCCGATGTCGGCCTGCTCTATGTGCCGTTCGACGATCTCGACGGCCTGGCCCACGAGACATTGCGTACCGAGGACCGCGTGGTCATCGTCCCGTCCGGGCACCGGCTGGCCGGGCGCGCCTCGGTGCTCATGGCCGATCTGGAGGGTGAGACGCTGCCGCGCTGGAAGGGGATCCCCGGGGGCGACGGCACCGGTCCCGAGGTCACCGATGTGGTCCAGATGCTCCACATGATCACGGTCGGCCGGATGATCGGGGTGCTGCCGCGCTCACTGGTCGAACCGGTCCCGGCCGGTCTGATCTGCGTCCCGGTGACCGACGCGCCGCCCAGCCGTCTGGTGCTCGCCTGGAACGAGCAGGACCGCCGCCCGCTGGTCGCGTCGTTCGTGGCCGCCGTGCGCAGTACCGGAACCGCACCTGAGTGAGGCGCGGAGCACCCTTCACCGCCGTGCCCGGCCTGCCGTCGGGTGGCTTTCAGCCGGCCGCCGCTCCCGGATCCGCGGAGAGGAGGCGTGCGTACCGGTGCTGCCAGGGAGATGCCTCCTCCAGCTGGGCGCTGAGCGAGATGAGGGTGGTCTCGCCGGCCGGGCGCCCCACCAGGGAGACTCCGACGGGCAGCCCGCCCCGGGACCAGTACAACGGTACGTTGACGACCGGCTGGCCCGTCATGTTGTACGGGCTGGTGAACGCGCTGAAGGCGCTCTGGCGCCGCAGGTTGGCCAGCGGATCGCCGGTCTCGGCGAAGTACTCCACCGGCTGCGGCAGCGAAGCCAGTGTCGGGGTGAGGATGACGTCGTAACCGGCGGTCGCCTCGACGGCACGGCGGCTCGCCCGCTGCATACCGGTGATCGCGGCGGCGAACCGCTCGCCGGTGACCGTCCTCCCGTACTCGCGCCAGGCGCGGGTCACCGGGCGCAGCAGCTCCTCGGCCCCGGGTTCCACGGCGTAGCCGAGTGACTGCACGCTCCATGCGGCGGTGAAGAAGTCGCCGAGTTCGGGGCCGAACGGCGTGGTGATGTCCTCGATGTCATGTCCCAGCTCCTCCAGGAGCTGGGAGGCGTGCTCCCAGGCCGCCAGGCACGTGGGGTCGACGTCCACGCCCGGGGCTGCGGGCTTCGCGTACCGGCCGATACGCAGTCGACCGGGGCTGCGTTCGGCGTGGGCCAGGAACGTCTCGCCCTCCGGCAGCGGCGGCGCCCAGTGCGGGTCGCCCGGCATGGGTCCGGCCAGCACATCCAGCATGGCGGCGGCGTCCCGTACGGTACGGGCCAACGGGCCTTGCACGGCGAGGCCGTTGACCTCGGCCCCGGCCGGCCCGGAGCTGACCCGGCCACGGGACGGCTTGATGCCGAACAGCCCGCAGGCGCTCGCCGGGATCCGGATGGAGCCGCCGCCGTCACTGGCGTGTGCGACCGCGACCATGCCGAGTGCCACCGCGACCGCCGCCCCGCCGCTGGAGCCGCCGGCGGACAGCGCGGGGTCCCAGGGATTGCGGGCCGGCCCGGTCAGGTCGTTGTCGGTGTAGCAACAACAGCCGAATTCCGGGGTGTTGGTCTTTCCCAGGCTGATCGTGCCGGCCTCGCGCAACCGGGTCACCGTGTGGGCGTCCACCTCCGGTACGGACCCGGCGAAGGCCCGGGAACCGTACGTCGTGCGCACACCGGCGGTGTCGACCAGGTCCTTGACAGCCGTCGGTACGCCGAACAGCGGTGAGAGACCCTCCTCCCCGCGCCGCTCCTGCACCGCTGCGGCCTGCGCGACGGCCGCACGGTGATCGATGGTGAGGAATGCTCCGTAGCGGTCGTTGAACTGCTCGATACGGGCCAGTTGGTGCTGTACGAGTTCCAGGGGGCCGACCTCGCCCCTGCGTACGGCGGCGCCCTGGTCGAGGGCGCTGAGTCCGTGGAGACCGCCACCCGCCTGCTGGGGCGCTCCGGCCTGTCCCGTCACTTCCGTCATGCGTTGATCTCCTTCATCCCGGCGAGCTGTTGTGCCACCAGACGCTCGTGGGCCTCGGTGTCGCGGCGCGCTTCACGTGGGCGCCAGCGGCCGGTCATCACGAAGATGCACGGCAGGAACAGCACCTGGCCTCCCAGGCAGACCCACCACCAGGTCTGCCACTCTTGCGCGTTGTGTGCGGTGGCCTTCTGCACTTCCGGGCCGTGGACGCGCAGGATCTTCAGTTGTGGTGCGGCCTTCCGGACGGTCCGCAAGCCGCCCGCGCCGACCTCCTGCACCGCCCGCGCCGTCAGCGGTGCGGGCGCCTTGCCCGGGGGATAGGAGGAGAGCTGCGCGAAGAGCTGCGGATGGGCGCGCGTGATGGCCAGGGCGGGGGCGGCCTGCACAGAGGCCTCTTTGACCGCTGTGCCGTGCTCGATGAGCGGGGTCACGGTGCTCACGACCAGCGGCAGGCAGGCAGCGGAGGCGGCGACCGTGATCCGTATGAGCCACCCCCACACGGCCAGCCCGGTCGCGATGGCCGCGGGGTTGCGCCGCTCGACCGTCTCGGTGAAGCCCGCCATCCACGGTGAGTACGCGACGCCGCTGGTGGCGCCGATGCCCGCCACGATGAACGCGAAGGTGTAATAGCCCGTGTGCGGCTGGGTGGTGTGCAGCACGAATGCGAGGGTGAAGCCGATCGAACCGAGCGCACCGATCAGCATGAACGGCTTGCGCACCCGCAGCCGGTCGGAGAGGAGTCCGGCTGCCACCAGGAAGACGGCGTTCGTCCCCCAATACCAGTTGAGCAGGGAGTTCGTGCGCTGCGCGGAGTATCCGAAGTTCGTGGCGAAATAGACTACGAAGTTGCCGACCGCGGCGAAGTACAGCAACAGGTAGAGGCTGATGGCGAGGGCCGAGCCGAGGACATCGAGGCGGAGCATCTGGCGCCACTGTCCGTGCAGGGCCGACTCGGCGTCGATCCCCTTGGCGCGTGCCTCGACCAGGGCGCGGTCACGCAGGCTCACCATGATCTGGCCGCGCAGCGCGGGGGCGAGTTCCCGCAGTCCGATGAGCGCGGCCACGAACACGACCAGTCCGGCGACCCCCGCATACCGGATCTCGTCCTGCCAGGTGGTGGAGCCGGTGAAGGTGCGGCCGGTGACCGCCGTGACCACGAGACTCCCGACAACCGGGCCCATCGTCCAGTACCCCATGGCCGAGGCGCGGCCGAGCTGCGGCGAGAAGTCGCGGATCAGCGCGGGGGTGGCCACCAGGATCATGCCTTCGACGAGTGCGACGCACGCGTAGATGATCAGGTAGCTCACCTTTCCCGGCGCGTTCGGCAGGGCGAACGTGGTGAGCAGGCCGACCAGGAGCAGGCCGTACACCGCGATGTTCGCCCGTCCCCAGCGGTCGGCAAGACCGGCCACCAGGGAGGCGAAGGCACCGACCGCGTTGGCGGCCACCGAGATGTAGACGAAGTACAGGAACGTCATGTGGTAGTGGCTGATGATGGCCGTCGACACGGCGTACTGGATGTAGAGCTGGTAGTACAGAACGACCGTGGCGAGCACGACGATCGCCAGATACCAGTAGCGGCGACGGTTCTCCGGATAGTGGTCCAGCTGACGGTTGCCCAGCCCCCTCAACGCTGAAGTGAGCGCCCGGCCCTGCGGCCGTGCTGTCCCCGCCGGTGACGGAACCGTCATCCTGGCCTCCTGCCGATGAGTGCGTACGCCTTCGGGCGTCGCATGGCCGGGAGGGTAGTACTGACTGGTCGGTATGGGCCAGGGGTGCGCAGAGGATTGGTGATCCGGGCATCCGCACGCCGGTCGCTCCGGTCGCTCCGGTCGCTCCGGACGTGACCGCGTGCCGCAGGCGGCCGGGCGGCGCGGAGGCCGAGGGGGAGGGGGCGGACCGGTGGGTCGGTGACTACGTGGCGTCGGTCCCCGCGCGGTCTGCGATGTGGGGCGGGGCGGTGATGCCGGGGGTGAGCAGGGGGTCCGGTTCGAGGGTGCCCCAGGTGGTGCGGAGGGGGAGGGTGCCGGCCCAGACGTCCAGCTCGGCGTCGGGGCTCTCGCCGTCGTCCGGGGGGCCGGTGCGAATCTTCACCGATGCCTCGTCGAGGGAGAGGGCGAGCAGGGCGGTGGCGGCCAGTTCCTTGCGGCTCGGGCGGCGGGCGTAGTCCCACTGGCCCGGAGTGGCCTGCTCGGTGAGGCAGCGCAGGCCCTCGGTCTTCTCGTCCGGGTCGGTGACGAGACGAGGGGTGCCGAAGACCATGGCACTGCGGTAGTTGACACCGTGCTCGAAGACCGAGCGGGCGAGTACCAGGCCGTCCACGTGCGTGACGGTGACGCAGACGGCTGCCTCCGGGGACGCGACCAGACTGCGACTGGCGACGGAGCCGTGGAAGTAGAGCGTGGCGCCGTCCGATCCGTAGACCGTGGGGACGACCATCATGGTCCCCTCGACGGTCACCCCGAGATGGCAGATGAAGCCTGCGGCCAGGATGGCGTCGAGGTCGGCGCGTTCGAGGCTGCCCTGTTCGCGGAGCCGGCGGTGGCGTGTGCGCTCGGACTCCGGCAGCGGCCGGCTGGGGAGGGCTGGGCTCATGGCTGTCTCTCCGCGGTGACGGTGTACGGGGCTGAGCCGGTACTGGCCCTGGTCCCCGCGCTCGCACGGTTTCCGGCGGTCCGGATCCCGGCTTCCGGCGGAGCATACAGATTTCGGCCCTGTATGCCCAGATCCTCTTCTGATTTCGTTGCACTGGTGGATTGATTCAACGAATTCCGTCACTGAGTCATCGACGGCTGTTCGATGATTCCAAGGGGTGGGGGAGGGCCGGGATTCCTGCCGTGGCTACCGTTGCCCAGTACCCCACCGAACCCGACCTCTGGAGCAGCCCCGTGTCCGTACCCCTCGGCGAGGACGTGGTGGCGCTGCTGCGCCGCCCCAGCACGTGCTACATCGCCACGACGATGCCCGACGGTTCGCCCCAGCTCACCCAGACATGGGTGGACACCGACGGCGAGCACGTCCTGATCAACAGCGTCGAGTCGCATCAGAAGACCCGGAACATCGCGCGCGACCCGCGCGTGGCCGTCGCGGTCTCCGACCCCTCGGACCCCTCCTCCTACGTCCAGATCCGTGGCCGGGTGCTGCGGGTGACCACCGAGGGGGCTGTCGACCACATCGAGGCGCTCGCGCAGAAGTATCTCGGCGGCCCCTACCCGTGGTTCGGCGGCCGGGACCAGGTCCGGGTGATCTATGTGATCCGGCCCGAACGGGTCAGCAGCCCCCGCGGCTGACGACCGGCACCGCGGGCCTTGTCGTAGCGGCGCATGACGAGGCGGGCGAGCGCGTCGTGCGTGCCGAGCGGGGCGGAGGTGAGGCAGGCGCCGGAACGGGTGGCGCTGCGGGCGAAGTAGCCGGGGCTCAGCAGGTATTCGGCGACAGCGACGCGGGCGTGGCCCTCGGAGCGAAGTGCGGCGACGGCCGCGGCGGGGGTGGGGCCGGCGGCACAGAGGTGGGCGGGGACGACTTCGTCCCCGCCCGGGAGGTGTTCGCGCAGCAGCGAGGCCATGGCCGCGGTGCCGGCGTTGGCGCCGGGATCCGTGGATCCCGCCGCCGCGAGTACGACCGGCCCGTCCCCGGCGCGCCACCCGGCGTCGGCGAGACGGTCGGCGAGGGCCTCGGCCAGCAGCGGGTCGGGGCCGAGCACACGGGCGACCCGGACGCGCAGGTGCGGCGCGGCCGCGAGGGCGCCGGGGATGTCGGCGCGGACGTGGTATCCGGCGCCGAGCAGCAGCGGTACGAGAACCACCTCACCGTTCAGTCCGGCCAGCGCCTCCGGCAGGGAGGGGGCGACCAGGTCGAGGAAGCACCGCTCCACGCGCAGTCCGGGACGGAGCGCGCGCACCCCGGCGACGAGCGCCTCGGTCACCGCGACACCCTCGGCGTCCCGGGTGCCGTGGGCCACCGCGAGCAGGGTCGGCGGCGCCTGGCGGGCGGCATCGGGACCGGCAGGGACGGTCATGCCGTCGCCAGGCGGTAGCCGCGCTTGGGCACGGTCCTGACCAGGTCGCCGTGCGGGCCTAGCGAGGCGCGCAGCCGGCCGATCGCGGCCTCCACCGCGTGCTCGTCCGCATCGGAGCCGGCCCAGGCGCGGCCCAGCAGTTCGGCGCGGCTGAGCACCCGGCCAGGTCTCTCGGCCAGCGCGCGGAGCAGCGTCGCGCCTTTCGGCGAGAGCCAGTAGTTCTCCCCGTCGACCAGCAGTGCGCTGCCCTGGAGCACCAACGTACGCCCGGCGACGCGGAGTTCCCGGCGGCTGCGCCCGGGCAGCGTCTCGGTGAGCGTGCGGACCAGCGCGCCGAGGCGGCCGCGTTCGGGCCAGACCACCGGCAGCCCGGCGTCCAGCAGCGGCCGGCCGCAGACCGGGCCGACGCAGACCGGCAGTACGTCGCCGGACATCGCCTCCAGTACCAGCTCATGCAGGCCGTCGGCCGCCGCGGTCTCCAGGAAGGCAGTGATCGCGGGCGCGCTGGTGAAGGTCAGCGCGTGGACCTCGCGGCGGACGGTCTGCTCGACCAGCCGCCGGACCGGGCCCGGATCCTCCGGCGGAGCCCAGCGGTAGACGGGGACCGGGACGACCTCGGCGCCGCGCTCGCGCAGGGCCGCGCCGAACGCGGTGAGCGGCAGGCCGTGTTCCTGCACCGCGATCCGGCGGCCTGCCAGTGGCTGGGCCAGCAGCCAGGTGAGCAGTTCGCCGGTGACCTCGCTCCCGGGGGAGTACGCCTCGTCGAGCCCGCTGGCGCGGACCGCGCCGGTCGCCTTCGGGCCACGGGACAGTACGACGGCGTTCCGGCACGCGGCGGACAGTGCGGCGCCGCGCCCCCAGCCGTCGGCCGCGCTCATCCAGCCGCGCCAGCCGACGCCGGTGGTCGCCACGACGTAGTCCAGCGGCGCGGTCAGGCACAGCTCGGTCGCCCGGCGCAGCGCGATGTCGTCCTCCAGCGGGAGGATGCGCAGCGCCGGTGCCTCGACCACGCGCGCGCCGCGCCGGGTCAGCAGCGCGACGAGCTCGTCACGGCGGCGCGCGGCGGTCACGCCGACGGTGTACCCCGTCAGCGGGCCCGTCGGCGCGGTCGGGGTGGGGTTGCCGGAAGTGCTCATGGACGCAGACTCGGGCCACCCGGTTACCGGGAGATTGCCCAGCTGTCACGCGCGCGTGAGATGACGCCGTGCGGTGTTACGGCGCATGTCCGCGACCGCACCCCGTCCCGGCTGCGGCGTGAGGGACGCGTACCGCGGGCGCAACACGGGCGACAAGGACGCGTAACGACCGGCGGCCAAGGTCGATGGCATGACGACCCTCACCGACACGCACTGCCCGTACTGCTCGCTGCAGTGCGGTATGCGCCTCGCCGCGGCCGACGGCGCCGGGACGCTGGTCGTCGAGCGGCCCGGCTTCCCCGTCAACAGGGGCGCGCTCTGCGGGAAGGGCCGGTCCGCCGCAGAGCTGCTCGGCCCGGCGAACCGGCTGAGCACGCCGCTGGTCCGTGAACGCGGCGAGTTGCGGGCGGCGAGCTGGGACGCGGCGCTGGACCGGGTCGCGCGGGGCTTCGCGGCGATCCGGGCCGAGCACGGCGCCGACGCGGTCGGAGTCTTCGGCGGCGGCGGGCTGACCAACGAGAAGGCGTACCAGCTGGGCAAGTTCGCCCGGGTCGCACTCGGCACCGCCAACATCGACTACAACGGCCGCTTCTGCATGGCGTCGGCCGCCGCCGGGAACAGGATCGCCTTCGGCCTGGACCGGGGGCTGCCCTTCCCGCTGGAGGACATCCCGCGCACCGAGTGCCTGATCCTGGTCGGCAGCAACCCCGCGGAGACGATGCCGCCCGCGCTGCGCTACTTCCGCGAACTGCGGGAGAACGGCGGCACGTTGATCGTCGTCGACCCGCGCCGCACCAGGACCGCCGCCCTGGCCGACCTCCACCTTCAGCCGCTGCCCGGCAGCGATCTGGCACTCGCGCTCGGCCTGCTGCACCTGCTGATCGCCGACGGGACGGTCGACACCGATTTCGTCGAGGCGCGCACCACCGGATTCGGGCAGGCACGTGCCGCGGCGATGGCCCACTGGCCGGAGCGCGTCGAGCGGCTCACCGGCATAGCGGCCGAACAACTCCGGGATGCTGCCCACCGCTTCGGACGGGCCAGGACCGGCATGGTGCTGACCGCACGCGGCCCGGAACAGCAGAGCAAGGGCACCGACACCGTCGGCGCATGGATCAACCTCTGCCTTGCTTCGGGCAAGGCGGGCCGGCTGTACTCCGGATACGGCTGTCTGACCGGCCAGGGCAACGGGCAGGGCGGGCGGGAGCACGGCCAGAAGGCCGACCAGCTCCCCGGCTACCGCTCCATCGAGGATCCGGCCGCACGTGAACACGTCGCCCGCGTCTGGGGCGTGCACCCGGACAGCCTGCCGCGCTCGGGCCGTTCGGCCTACGAACTGCTCGACAGCCTCGGCGCGCCGGGCGGGGACGGCGTGCACGGGCTGCTGCTGATGGGGTCCAACCCCGTCGTCTCCGCCCCGCGCGCGGCCCATGTGACGCAGCGGCTGCGCTCACTGGACCTGCTCGTGGTCAGCGACCTCGTGCTCTCCGACACGGCGCAGCTCGCCGATGTCGTCCTGCCCAGTGCCCAGTGGGCGGAGGAGACCGGCACGATGACCAATGTCGAGGGCCGGGTGATCCTCCGGCAGCGGGCGGTGGACGCGCCCGACGGCGTACGCGGAGACCTGTGGCTGATGCGCGAACTCGCCGAACGGCTGGGCGTCGACCGGGGGTTCCACGACGACCCGGAGACGGTCTTCGATGAGCTGCGCCGCGCATCGGCCGGCGGAGCGGCCGACTACGCGGGCATCAGCTACGACCGGATCCGCGCCGGGGACGGCGTCTTCTGGCCCTGCCCGGCCGGGGGCCACCCCGGCACGCCGCGGCTCTTCCTGGACGCCTTCGCCACGCCGGACGGCCGCGCCCGTTTCGCCCCGGTCACCCACCGCCCGGCGGCGGAGGAGCCCGACGCGGAGTACCCGCTGTACCTGACCACGGGGCGCGTGCTGTCGCAGTACCAGAGCGGGGCGCAGACCCGGCGGGTCGGCGCGCTCAACTCCGCCGCACCCGGACCGTTCGTGGAGCTGCACCCGCTGCTCGCGCGGCGGCTGGCGGTGACGGAGGGGGAGCTGCTCGCGGTCACCTCCCGGCGGGGCCGGGCGGTCGCACCGGCCCGGATCACCGATGCGATCCGAACGGACACGGTGTTCATGCCCTTCCACTGGCCGGGTGCGGGCCGGGCCAACACCCTCACCAACCCGGCACTGGACCCGACCTCGAAGATGCCCGAGTTCAAGGTCTGCGCGGTGCGGGTGGAAGCAGCGCCGGCCGGAGCGGCGCGGTCCGGCGAAGGGGAACCCGTATGAACGAGCGCCTGAACCATGGCCTGACGACACGTCATATTGCGGTCGTCGGGGCCGGGATGGCCGCAGCG
This sequence comes from Streptomyces sp. NBC_00440, assembly GCF_036014215.1. Taxonomy (NCBI): domain Bacteria; kingdom Bacillati; phylum Actinomycetota; class Actinomycetes; order Kitasatosporales; family Streptomycetaceae; genus Streptomyces; species Streptomyces sp. NBC_00440. The sequence continues at coordinate 670,109 of NZ_CP107921.1, read as the reverse complement.
CGCTTCGCCGAGCGCTACCGCGCCCTCGGCGGCACCGCCCGGATCACCCTCTACGGGGCCGAGGCCCGCGCCCCCTACAACCGGGTGCTGCTCGCGGATGTGCTGACCGGACGTTACGACGCGGAGTCGATCGCTCTGCCGACCGGTGACGCTCAACTGCGGCTCGGTATCGAGGCGGTGGCCGTGGACCCCGGCGCACGCACGCTGACGCTGGCCGACGGCCGCCGGGAGGCCTGGGACCAACTCGTCCTCGCGACCGGCGCCAACCCGCTGCTGCCCCCGGTCCGCGGCCTGCGCCGCCCCGACGGCGCCGGGCTGTGCGACGGCGTGCACGCCCTGCGCACCCTCGCCGACTGCGCGCGGCTGGCCGAGGACGCAGGCAGGGCGCGACGCGCGGTGGTCATCGGGGGCGGGGTGCTCGGCGTCAGCGTCGCCCGGGCGCTGGCCGCCATCGGCCTCACCGTCGAGATCGTGCACCAGGGTCCGCATCTGATCGAGCGGCAGCTCGACGCCGAAGCGGCGGCCGCGCTCCGCGCCGGGCTGCGCGGGCTGGGCGTCGAGGCCTATCCGGGCAACCGCGCCCGTGCGGTCGTGGAGGGGAGCGCCACCGACGGCGCCGCCGTCGAGCTGGCCAACGGCTACCGCCTCAGCACCGACCTGACCGTACTCGCCTGCGGTGTCCGGCCGCGCACCGCGCTCGCCCACGCCGCCGGACTGGACGTCGGCGCCGGCGTCGTCGTCGACGACACGCTGGCCACATCCGAGCCCCACGTGTATGCCATCGGCGACTGCACCCAGCACCGCGGCACGGTGCACGGGCTGTCCGGACCGGCCTGGGAGCAGGCCGACGTACTTGCCGCACGGCTCTCCGGCGCGGACCCCGACGCGCTCTACCGGGGCGCGCGCCCGCTGGCCCGGCTCAGCGCCGGACCGCTGGAGTACGCGGCCTTCGGCGATGCCCACCTCGACGATGCCGATCAGGCAGCCGATCCCGGACTGGACGTGCTGCGGCTGACGGACGCGACGCGCGGCACCTACAAGAAGCTCATGCTGCGCGACGGGCGTCTGGTGGGCGCGATCCTGCTCGGCGACCTGGCCACCGTGGGCGACCTCGCCCTTGCCTGCGAGCGCGACGACCTCCTTTCCGACCGACCCCTGCACCTGCTCACCCCTTACGGAGCCTCCCGATGACGCATCACCAGACATCCGGCCGGCTGCCCCGCCGGCTGAAGGATCTCGTCCTGGTCGGTCACGGCATGGTCGGCCAGCGCTTCCTGGAGGCGCTGACCGGGCAGCCCGGGGCCGCCGCCTGGCGGATCACCGTACTCGCCGAGGAACCGCGCCCCGCCTACGACCGGGTCCATCTGACCTCGTGGTTCTCCGGCACCAGCGTCGAGGAACTGTCGCTCGCCGCGCCGGGCTTCCTGACCGAACACGGCATCGACCTGCGCCTCGCCGACCCGGCCGCCGCGATCGACCGGGCCGCGCAGACCGTCACCACCGCATCCGGCGAGGTGCTGCACTATGACGCGCTGGTGCTGGCCACCGGCTCGTACCCGTTCGTGCCGCCGGTCCCCGGCCACGACGCGGCCGGCTGTCACGTCTACCGGACCATCGAGGACCTGGAGGCGATCCGCGCCGACGCCGGCCGGTCGGGCACCGGCGTCGTTGTCGGCGGCGGCCTGCTCGGCCTCGAAGCGGCCGGCGCCCTCAGGGCCCTCGGCCTGGAGACGCACGTCGTCGAGTTCGCGCCCCGGCTGATGGCCCTCCAGGTCGACGAGGGAGGCGGGCAGCTGCTGCGCCGCAAGATCGAGGAACTGGGAGTCCACGTCCACACCGGGGCCGGCACCCGGGCCATCGTCACCGGCGATGACGGACGGGTGTGCGGGACGGAACTCTCCGACGGCCGCGAACTCCCGGCCGGTCTGGTCGTCTTCTCGGCCGGTGTACGACCGCGCGACCAGCTGGCCCGCGAGAGCGGTCTGCCGGTCGGTGAGCGCGGCGGCATCGTCGTCGACGAGCGCTGCCGTACCCAGGACCCGCACGTCTACGCCATCGGCGAGTGCGCGCTGGCCGCCGACGGCAAGGTCTACGGCCTGGTGGCCCCCGGCTATGCGATGGCCGGCACGGCCGCCCGCTCACTCGCCGGCGAACACCGCGACGAGTCCGCCTTCACCGGCGCGGACACCTCGACCAAGCTCAAACTGCTCGGCGTCGACGTCGCCAGCTTCGGTGACGCCCACGGCGCGACCGACGGTGCGCTCGACGTCCTCTACAGCGACAGCCGATCCGGGGTCTACAAGAAGCTGGTCATCGGCCGCGAAGGGCAACTGCTCGGCGGTGTGCTGGTCGGCGACACCGAGTCGTACGGCCTGCTGCGCCCGCTGGCGATCGGCGGCAAGCCGTTGCAGACCGCCCCCGAACAGCTGGTACTTCCGGCCGGTGCCGGCCCGGCCGGGCCGGTCGCGCTGCCGGACGATGCCGTGGTCTGCTCCTGCCACAACATCAGCCAGGGCGAGATCCGCGCCGCCGTCCGTGAGCAGGGCTGCACCACCGTCCCCGCGGTCAAGAAGTGCACCAGCGCGGGCACCGGGTGCGGCAGCTGCGTCAAACTGCTGGGCACCATCGTGACCGAGGAGCTGGCAGCGAGCGGCGTCAGCGTCGACACGAACCTGTGCGAGCACTTCGCGCACACCCGCGCCGAGCTCTACGAGATCGTCCGGGCCACCGGGATCACCTCCTTCTCGGCCCTGATCGACGGACACGGCAGCGGGGAGGGCTGCGACATCTGCAAACCGGCCGTCGCCTCGATCCTGGCCGGCTCGGACAACGGCCACATCCTCGACGGCGAGCAGGCCGCGCTGCAGGACACGAACGACCACTTCCTGGCCAACCTCCAGCGCAACGGGTCCTACTCGGTGGTGCCACGGATCCCGGGCGGCGAGATCACCCCGTACGGTCTGATCACCATCGGCGAGATCGCCCGGGACTTCGGGCTCTACACGAAGATCACCGGCGGCCAGCGGATCGATCTCCTCGGCGCCGCGGTCGATCAACTGCCACTGATCTGGAGGCGGTTGGTGGACGCGGGCTTCGAGTCCGGCCACGCGTACGGCAAGTCGCTGCGTACGGTGAAGTCCTGCGTCGGCGAGACCTGGTGCCGGTACGGAGTGCAGGACTCGGTCGGCCTCGCGATCGAGCTGGAGCTGCGCTACCGGGGCCTGCGCTCGCCGCACAAGCTCAAATCCGCGGTATCCGGCTGCGCACGCGAGTGCGCGGAGGCGCAGGGCAAGGACTTCGGCATCATCGCGACCTCCTCCGGCTGGAACCTCTACGTCGGCGGGAACGGCGGTATGACGCCACGTCACGCGGACCTGCTGGCTACCGACCTGGACCGGGAGACGCTGATCCGGAGCATCGACCGATTCCTGATGTTCTACATCCGCACCGCCGACCGGCTGGAGCGGACGTCCGTCTGGCTGGACCGCGTCGAGGGCGGCCTGGAGCATGTGCGGGCGGTCGTCATGGACGACTCGCTGGGCATCTGCGCCGAGCTCGATCTGCTGATGGAGCGTCATGTCGGCGGCTACCGCGACGAATGGGCCGCCGTGCTGGACGACCCCGAACGGCTGCGCCGCTTCGCATCCTTCGTCAACGCCCCCGGCACGCCCGACCCTGCCGTGGCCTTCATGCCGGAGCGCGGCCAGATCCGGCCGGCCCGCCCCGGCGAGAACGAGCAGAGCCCCGCACCGGCCCTGGTGGCCGGAGCCCGACTGGAGGTGCGTACCGCATGAGCACACTGGTGGAGATCTTCGACGGCACTCAGTGGACGCCTGTCTGCGACTACCGGGACCTGATTCCCGGGCGCGGTGTGGCCGTGCTCGGCGAACGCGGTGCGCAGGTGGCGGTCTTCCGCGACCGGGCGGGCGCGCTGTACGCGGTCGACAACCGCGACCCGTTCAGCGGCGCGTACGTCATCTCACGCGGCATCCTCGGCAGCCGGGGTACGGCCCCGACGGTGGCGTCGCCGATGTACAAGCAGGTCTTCGACCTGCGGGACGGCCGCTGCCTGGACGAGGACACCGCCCCCGACGGCACCCCGGCAGAACTGCGGGTCTGGCCGGTTCGGACCGGAGCGGCGGCGCCCTCACAGCTGGTCGGAGCGGCCGTGCGCGAGCCGTAGCACGGCTGAGCGGCGGGGGGACGACCGGCGAAACCCGCCGCTCCTAGCGTCGGGTCGACACGTACCCCCAACTCACGAACCAGCAGGTGACAGCTGATGCGCACTGCCGTCGGAACAGCCGGAACAGCCGGAACAGCCGGAACAGCCGGAACAGAAACCCCGGCCGGGGACACCCCCGGAGATACAGAAGGGGCGGTGGACGCGGCCCGGTCCCGGTCCATCACGGACTGGCGTCCGGAGGACGAGGTGTTCTGGGCGGAGACCGGGGCGGGAGTCGCCCGCCGGAATCTGGTCTTCTCGGTCCTGTCCGAGCACATCGGATTCTCGGTGTGGAGCCTGTGGTCGGTACTGGTGCTGTTCCTCGGACCGGAGTACCACGTCGACGCGGCGGGCAAGTTCACACTCACCGCACTGCCCACGGCGCTCGGCGCGGTCCTGCGTCTGCCCTACACCTTCGCGGTGGCGAGGTTCGGCGGCCGCAACTGGACCATGGTCAGCGCGCTGCTGCTGCTGGTTCCGACGGTGCTGGCGGGGCTAGTGCTGCGGCCCGGTGTCTCGTACGGAACGCTGCTCGCCGTGGCGTGTGCCGCCGGTGTCGGCGGCGGCAACTTCGCTTCCTCCATGGCGAACATCAACGCGTTCTACCCACAGCGCCTCAAGGGCTGGGCGCTGGGGGTCAACGCGGGCGGCGGCAACCTCGGCGTCCCGGTCGTGCAACTGGTCGGCCTGCTGGTGCTGGCCACAGCGGGCGCGGCGCACCCGCGGCTGGTACCGCTGGTCTACCTGCCGCTGATCGTGCTGGCCGCGCTGGGCGCGGCGCTGAGGATGGACAACCTGACGTCGCTGAGGAGCGACAGGCGGGCGCTGCGGGAGGTGGCCGGGGAGCCGCACAGCTGGGTCATGTCGCTGCTCTACATCGGCACCTTCGGTTCGTTCATCGGCTTCGGCTTCGCCTTCGGACAGGTCCTGCAGGTGCAGTTCCACCAGCAGTTCGACACCCCCGTGAAAGCCGCGTACCTGACCTTTCTCGGCCCTCTGCTGGGCTCGCTGGTACGGCCGTTGGGCGGGAGGATGGCGGACCGCTGGGGCGGTGCCCGGGTGACGCTGTGGACCTTCGCCGCGATGGCGGCGGGCACGGGCGTGGTGCTGGTCGCCTCGCAGCAGAAGTCGCTGCCGATGTTCCTGACCGGCTTCGTGGCACTGTTCGTGCTGAGCGGGATCGGCAACGGCTCGACGTACAAGATGATTCCGGCGATCTTCCAGGCCGGGGCACGGATCGCGGTCGCGGCCGGAGCCGATAAGGAGACCGCGGAGCGGGACTCGCGGCGCCGGGCGTCGGCGCTGATCGGACTGGCCGGCGCGCTCGGGGCGTTCGGCGGTGTCCTGGTGAACATCGCCTTCCGGCAGTCGTTCCTGGGCGTCGGGGACGGCGACGCGGCGTACTGGGCTTTTCTGGCGACGTATGCGGTGTGCTGCGCCGTGACGTGGGTGGTCTATCTGCGGCCCCGGGTGGGACCGATGCCGGGGGTCTGAGGGCGGTGGGTGAACGCCGGCACCCCCGGGGCGGTGGTGTACCTGGCGCGCGAAGGCACGTCCGGGCCACGGGCGGGGGCGGGATCAGCCCCCGTCGGCCTCCCGCTCCGCGTCCGCATGGAACTGGGGTGTGTAGCAGACCGCGATGAGGAGTCCTTCCGGGCTGAGCAGCCGCGCGGTCACCTGCGTCCACGGTTCCGTCCGGGCTTCGTGGATCAGCCGGTGGCCGCGCTGCTTCAGCTCGTCGGCTGCCCCGGCGACGTCCAGGACCTCGAACTCCACACTGGCTTGAGGGATGGGAACATCTGTCGGCCACTCCTCGGTTCCGAAGCAGGCGCGAGCGGCCTCGGCGAGCGGCCACAGCCCGAAGTGCTTGACGCCGCCCAGCCTGTGGGTGAAGACGTAGTCGCCTTCACCGCCTTCGAACGTCAAGTGCAGAGCGTCCTGATAGAACGCCCGCGCAGCCTCGCGGTCCCGCACGATCGGCGCGATGCTCGTAACGAATTCGACCTGCAACAGCTCGTCCCTTCCGCCCGACGTCCTGACAGACGCCAGGATCAGCGGCCTTCCCCGGGAAGAACGGCAGCCGCGCCACCCGCCCACCAGCCGCCCATCCGTTCGGTGCAACGGCACGCACGCACCCGGGCGGCCGCCCGGGTGCGCGGTCGTGCTTCCCGCGTGGGATCCAGCGAGCGCAGAGCATGGCATCTTATGGTGATCCGATGCGACTTGTACCCTGGTGGGCCTTGCTCTCGTCCGGGTTCGCACCTGTGTTGCTCATCGGGGGCTGGAATCTCGCGGAGCTGCTGCAGGGGCCCGGCTACAACCCCAAGACCCGCACGATCAGTGTCCTCGCCGCTTACGGTATGCCCGGATACGGGGTGATGACCGGGATGCTGCTGGCCCTCGGGGCCTGTTACGTCGTCACCGCGATCGGGCTGCGCTCCGCCACGCTCCTCGGCCGGGCCGCGCTCGCCGGGGGCGGGATCTCCGCGATGGTGCTGACGCTGGTACCGGCGCCCCCGAGTGGAGGTTCGTTCGGTCACGGGGCTGTGGTCACGGTGGGGTTCGGGCTGCTGGCCGTCTGGCCGGTACTGGCGGTCGACCGTGGTGCGGACGCGCCGTGGGGACTGCGGCCTGCCGCAGTCCGGGACGGGGGTGCGTCATGGGGGCTGCGGCACGACGTGTCGATCGCGGTCACTGCCATGATGGGCGCCTGCGCGGTCTGGTTCCTCGTCGGGCTCCAGCTTCACGGGCTGCCGGGCGTCGCCGAACGCGTCCTGACCTTCACGCAGGCGCTGTGGCCCTTCCTGGTCGTCATCTCCTGCTGGCCGCATCAGGTCAGCAGCGAACAGGCGTAGCGCGGGCCGTACGGCCGTGCTTGGGCCCCATCCGGTCGAGGCGGTCTCCCGTGCGGGACTTGTCGGGCGCGGCCCGTGGCCGGTCAGGCGAGCAGCCGGTTGAGGTGGGACACGCGCCGGGCGGCGGCCACCAGGGAACGGATCTGAGAGCCGGCCTGGTCGGTCCGGCTCAGCGGCTTCGCGAAGGGCAGCCGCACATCACGGTGGGTTCCGGGGTATTCCAGACGCAGGGTCAGGCCGTAACGGTCCATCGCCAGCGGCAGGACGCGCACCATGCCCTTGTCCGGCTGTGGCTGTGTGAGACGCAGGAGGAGGGGCACGAGTTCGCTGTGGCCGTCCATGAGGTGGGTCAGCATCGCCCCCTCGCCGGTGGCGATCGGATCGGGGTCCGTCCTCTGCAGCGCGGCATACGTGACGAAGGCCCGGCCGTTGTGGTCGTCGAGGACCGCCTGGCCGAACTCCATGCAGGTGCTCGCCGTGGTCTCCACGCTGTACTCGGCCAGCAGCAGGCCGGTGACCGTGACGCGGGCCCGCATCCGGTCCCGTACGGGCGTGGGCGCGATGTCGGTGAGTTCCAGCCGGACCGGGACGCGTGTGCCCGGGTGGGCCGGGCGGGCCTCGGGCGGCGCGTGCAGGTGGACGTGGCCCATCGCGCCGGCGCCGTCGAGACGGTGCACCTCGATGGGGTCGTGACCGTCGCTCACCACCGTCATCGAGTGGGCTGCGGTCAGGATCGACAGCACGCGTTCGGCGGGCGTCGGCTGCGTGACGCGGGCGTTGAAAGGGCGCATCCAATTTCTCCAGGAGGAGCGGGCGGGTAGGTCTCATTACGGCTACTTAGGTATGCCTAACCTAACCTATAGCCCCGGAGTCCGGACAGCAGGGCGGCGTGCCGGTCCGGAGCGCGGCCGCGGCCCGGACCGGCCGTGCCCGCAAGGTGTCGCCCACTGGTGTCGCCCGACTCACCCCAACTCCCTCACCCCGCCCACCTGCCCGAGAGGAAGGTCAGTGCGACGGCAGTCGTGACAGGGGTGGCGACAGCGAGGCAGAGGGTCTTGAACCCCGGCCTGCGCAGGCTCCATCCCGCCAGGGCGATCCACAGCGGCCACCACAGGAGAGTGGAGCGGGGGATGGACATGTACCAGTACGAGGTGCCCAGGGCCCACAGGGTGAGGCCCATGTACAGCGCCTCGGCCCAGCGGCGCTGCCGTACCAGGAAGGCGACGAGGGCGAGTCCGGCGACCATGGCCAGGAGTTCGGCCTGGAACATGACGGCGTAACCGGTGGTCTGCGCATGGGCGAAGGCGGCGTGCCAGGTGTTGGACCAGGCCTCCCAGGGAGCGTGGAACGTGCGGTTCCAGCCGTGTTCCTCGGCGTGTTTCCAGGCCATCCAGTCGCCGGTGTGGGCGTGCAGGAAGCCGCTGTAGAGCGCCACGGGTACGGCGGGCAGGGCGAGCCAGGGGAGTTGGCGCCACTGGCGGCCGGTGCGGGCGGTGAGCAGGAAGTGCAGCGCGATGGCGGCCGCGAGGAACAGGCCGTTGACCCGGACCGCGGTGGCCAGGGCGGTCAGCGTGGCGGCGAGCGGCCAGTTGCGCCGCTGGGCGGCGAGCCAGGCGGGCAGTGCGAGGGCGAGGAAGAGCGCCTCGGTGTAGCCGGCGGCCAGGAAGATCGCGCACGGCGAGAGCAGCAGGAAGGCCACGGTGCGCCGGCCGGCCCCGTGGTCGGGCAGGTGCAGCCGGGTGATCCGGGAGAGCGCCAGAACGGCAACGGCCCCGGCGGCGAAGGAGATCAGCAGGCCGGCCGCTGTCCAGTTCGTCACGACGGTGTGCACCGCCCGCAGTACGAGCGGGAAGCCGGGCAGAAAGGCCTCCCTGTGGTCCAGGGTGCTGCGCAGGAATTCGCCCTGCCCGGGGAAGTAGCCGTCCTTGGCTATGTGCAGGTAGAAGTACCAGTCCCACTGCTGGAAGGGTGCCAGAAGGGGACCGGCGGCACGGGAGTTGTGGTCGGCGGGAAACAGCCAGCGGGCGCAGTAGGCCGTGGTCCAGATACCCAGGCGGGTCACCAGATACAGCCACAGCACCTCACGGTCGGCAGGGCTCACCCGCAGAAGAAGCGATCGCAAGGCCCCCGGCCGGTGGCGGGGACCGGACTCGGATCGGTACCGGCTGTCTCCGTACCACCGGGCCCCGCGCGAACGGTTTCCGGTCGGCCGGTCTCCGTGCGACCGGTCTCCGTCCGGCTTGGCTTCGCACCCTGCTGACGAGTGCGTCCGCTGGCCCGGCGCGCGGGACTTGCGTGCGGATACGGGTGTGTTCTCACGCAGCCCGGACGGCAAGAACGGCATGGTGACTCTCTCCTGGTCTGCGGGGCGTGCCGGGATGACCGGTGGCACCCGCGGTTCCTGCGTGTTCGGCTCTCCTGGGAATACGCCTGGGACCGGGCATCCGGCTGACACGGGACACCGGGAAATGAGCGTGATGATCGTCACGGAACCAGGAGCCATGACTGCGCATCAGGCCGGCGGACCGCACTCGGGCATCTCGATGGAAAGCCGCAGGGAGCCCCAACCCAGTGGCCGCGGCGCCCCCTTGACGGCCCCGTCCGGCGGCGCTCCGGCGCTCCGGGAATCAGGCAGGTCGGGCCGATGCGTACTGGTGGGCTCGCCCGCCCCGCCACTTCACCCACGCCTCGTCGTCCAGCAGGGTGTCCGCGTCCAGCAGCCCGGCCCGCCGCAGGAACTCGACGACGTCCGCGTCGTGATGGGCCAGGCCTGCGATCTCTCCTTGGATCGTCACCCGCCGTCCGCCGCTGGGGGAGGGCGGGTGCACCACTATCGGTGTGCTGTCCATGACCTCAGGGTGCGTCCGGCCGCCTGTTCCGGCACGCCGGGAGGCCGGCGCACCCCGGCTGATCCGGAGCCGCAGCCGTGCGCGGACAGCGGGGCGGCGCGCCCTCCCCGGGGGCCCCGGAGAGGGGCATCGCGGGCTCTGAGCCCTTGGCCCATCGGGGTGACCGGCGGGCGGCACGGTGGCGCGGCCCGGCTCCGGTACCGGCCGGTCTGCCTAGCGTGAGGTGCCCTTCCCCCGCGACCCCTGGAGTACGCCATGACGATGCCCGCCCTCGCCGACCTGACCGGTACGTATGTGCTCGACCCGGCCCACACCCGCATCGGGTTCGTGGCCAGGCACGCGATGATCACCAAGGTCCGCGGCTCGTTCGCCGAGTTCGAGGGCACGCTCAAGCTGGACGGCTCGGACCCGGCCAAGTCGAGCGTCGCGGTCACCATCAATACCGAGACCATCGACACCGGTAACGAGCAGCGCGACGGGCACCTGCGGACCAACGACTTTCTCGATGTCCCGAACTACCCGCGGATCACCTTCACCTCGACCGGGATCAAGCAGGTGGACGGCACCCACTTCCGGCTGACCGGCGATCTGACGATCAAGGACACCAGCAAGCCGATCAGCATCGACTTCGAACTCACCGGCACCGCCCAGGACCCCTTCGGCAACCAGCGGGTGGGCTTCGAGGGTGAGGTGGCCGTGAGCCGCAAGGAGTACGGCATGACGTGGAACGCGGCTCTCGAAGGCGGTGGCGTCCTCGTCGGCGACAAGGTGGTGCTGGAGTTCGACATCTCGGCCATCAAACAGAGCTGAGCAGCACTCTGTGCGGCCCGGAGCACACGGCGTCCGAAGCCGGGCCGGTCCGAAGCCCTGGCCGTCCGAAGCGCGGGTGCGAACCGGGTGAGATAGGCAGGAGTATGAGTTCGTTGCGCTTTCTGCACTCGCTCCAGGGGCCGCGACGCCATCCGAAGGCACTCATGGTGGTGCCGTTCGCTCTGATCGCCGCTGTCACGGTGGTGGACGTCTTCACCCCGCCGGCTGTGCATCTCGGACCCTTCCTGGTGGCGGCGCCCGCCGTGACAGCGTCGTTCGCCGGCCCCCTCGGCACCGCGGTCGTCAGTGTGGTGGCCCTCGTGGCCGACGCGTTCGTGGCCGGCGCCCGGGGCAGCGTCACCGATCTCAATCACACCTACCAGCTCGCCGCACTCTTCATGATCTCCGTCTTCGTCACCTTCCTCGCCCATCTGCGAGTGCGGCACGAACGTGAGATGACCCATCTGCGCTGGGTGGCACGCGCGGTGCAGCGCGTGGTGATGCGTCCGCTGCCGGAACGCAGCGGGCCGCTGCGGATCTCCTCGGTCTATCTGGCGGCGGAGGCGGAGGCGCAGCTCGGCGGCGATCTGTACGCGGTCACGCGTACGGCGGGCGGAACCCGCGTGATCATCGGTGACGTACGCGGCAACGGACTCGAAGCCATGGGTGAGGCGGCCGGTGTCCTCGGCGCCTTCCGGGCGTTGACCCACTACGATCCGGAGCTCCCCGAGGCCGTTGCCCAGCTGGAGGCCGGTGTCGCGGCCGACCGGGGCGACACGGCCGGGGCGCAACGGGCCGACGAGGACATCGGGGAGGCCTTTGTCACCGCGGCCGTGCTCGACATCCCCGACGCCGAACCGGAACTGGAGCTGGTCAGCTGCGGACACCCGCCGCCGCTGGTGGTGCGCGCGGGCCGGGTGCACTCGCTCGACGTACGGGAGCCGGCCCTGCCTCTCGGGCTCGGCCAGCTGCTCCCCAGCGCCTTCACCGCGGAGACGTTCGACTTCGGGGTCGGTGATGTCCTCCTCCTGTACACGGACGGCGTCATCGAGGCCCGGGACACCGCAGGCCGGTTCTACCCGCTGCCCGACCGGATCGAGTCCTGGGGAGCCGACGGCCCGGACGCGCTGCTCGAACGGCTCTGCACCGACCTGCTGCGTCATGCCGGCGGCAGCCTGGGCGACGACGCGGCGATGGTCGCCATCGAACGGCTGCCGGCCGGCGAATGAGCGGGCCGCCCCCGTCGCTGTCCACCCCTCACCTGCGCCTTGGTCCAGACCTATTGACCACAGGTCTGGACCACTTTAGATTGACAGGTACGTGACATCGCGTGGATGTCTGAGTGTGCCAGGTGCGTGATGCCCGTGCTCCGCCAACTCGCCGGGCCAGGAAGGGACACGACATGATCGGTCGGACGGTACGTCTTCTGGGGGTCGGTCTCGCGACGGCCGCCGTCGTGCAGATGCTGGTCGCCGCCGCGCCCGGCAGTCCGCGGGCCGTCGACACCTGTGCGGTCAAGTCGAAGCCCGCGGGCAAGGTGCTCCAGGGGTACTGGGAGAACTGGGACGGGGCCGCCAACGGTGTGCATCCGCCGCTCGGCTGGATCCCGATCACCGACCCCCGTATCCCCGCCCACGGTTACAACGTGATCAACGCGGCCTTCCCGGTCATCCGCTCGGACGGTACCGCCCTGTGGGAGGACGGGATGGACTCGACGGTGAAGGTCCCGACCCCGGCCGAGATGTGCCAGGCCAAAGCCTCCGGCCTCACGACACTGATGTCCATCGGCGGCGCGACGGCGGGGATCGACCTGAGCTCCACCGCGGTCGCCGACCGGTTCGTGGACACCGTGGTGCCGCTCCTGAAGCAGTACAACTTCGACGGCATCGACATCGACATCGAGACCGGACTGACCGGCAGCGGCAACATCAACCAGCTCTCGGCCTCCCAGTCCAACCTCATCCGCATCATCGACGGCGTGCTCGCCCGGATGCCGTCGAACTTCGGTCTGACGATGGCGCCCGAGACCGCGTACGTCACCGGGGGCAGCGTCACCTACGGCTCGATCTGGGGCGCGTATCTGCCCATCGTGAAGAAGTACGCGGACAACGGCCGGCTCTGGTGGCTGAACATGCAGTACTACAACGGCAGCATGTACGGCTGCTCCGGTGACTCGTACTCCGCCGGGACGGTCGATGGCTTCACCGCGCAGACGGACTGCTTGAACAAGGGGCTCTCCGTTCAGGGCACGACGGTCAAGGTCCCCTACGACAAGCAGGTGCCGGGACTGCCGGCGCAACCCGGTGCGGGCGGCGGGTACATGTCGACCGGGCAGGTGGCGCAGGCGTGGAACGCCTACAACAGCGGTCTCAAGGGACTCATGACCTGGTCGCTCAACTGGGACGGCTCCAAGGGATGGACCTTCGGGGACAACGTTTCGTCGCTGTTCAACCAACTCTGATCCGGGCGATGGGAGTTGGGCGGGCTCACCCCGCGTCGGTAGGGCTGTGGCGTTTTCAGGGATTCCCTGGTGGCTTCGCACGGGCCGCCCTGGCTGGATGGGCCGGTACTGTGGCGTCCGCGCGGTTGGTGGTGGCATTGACCGACGACACCGACCGAGGAAGAGGGCTGCGGCTTGGCACGCAAACGGACGGAGGACCTGCCTGACCTGTCCGGGCTGCTCCTGCCTCGTGACCAGCGGATGACGGCTGTGGAGCAGTCGTTGCTCAGGCATCGCTCCAGTATGCAGGTGGCGGTCTCTCTGGCGGAGCAGATCGCTGCCCGGTTGGCCTGTGTCATCACCTTCGACCTGATCCACGGCGGTCAGCGCCTGCTCGAACAGGACATCTGCGAGATCCTCGGTGTCAGCCGGGCGCCGGTCCGTGAAGCGCTGCGCATCCTTGAGCGGGACCGGCTCGTCGAGTTCCAGGCACGGAGGGGCGCGCTCGTCACCGCGCCGACGGCCAGGGAGGTGCGCAACGTCTTCGACGTGCGGATCGCGCTGTACGTCATGCTCCTCCGGGAGGAGATGAAGGAACCGAAGAGGCTGCTCGCCGTCCTGGACTCCCACATGTCCGCGGTCGAGAGGTCGGTCTCCCAGTCCGTCGACGACCAGTCCGCCGACGACTATGCGACGGCGACGTTCTTGCTGAACTCGTCGATCGCGGCGGCAGCGAGCAACCAGACCCTCGCGGACCTGTTGCAGTCCGTCTCCCTCCAGACGCTCCGATATGTGCGTCTGGGACTGGCGCGCGACCCCGGGAGCATCCCGCGGTCCCTGGAGAGCTGGCACACCCTTCGGGCCGCGGTGGCGGCGGGCAAGGCCGCCCCGGTGGTCCGGATCGCCGTGGATCGCATCGAGCGAATCCGCGACGCGGCCCTGGTGGCCCTTGAGGACACCCGCGTATCTGACTGAACGTATCTGACTGAACGGGTTTCGTCCGTGGGGTTGACAGTGGTCACCCCTTCTTTATTCTTGTCGACATCAATCTGAAAAAGGATTGAGCCATCCCTGTCGGCACGGATCGCGGAGGAACATCATGGCCCTGAAGATCACACCACTCACCGGGTCGATCGGTGCGTCGGTCGAAGGGGTCCGCCTGGGGGAGGACCTCGACACGGCGACACTCGCCACACTCCGGGAAGCGTTCCTGGAGCACTGCATGCTCCTCTTCCGGGGGCAGCACCTCGAACCGCCGGCGCACGCCAGGTTCGCACGCCACTGGGGCGACCCGGTCGTCACGGCCATGCTCAACCAGCTCGCGGACGCTCCGGGCGTCGTCCAGATCACCGACGTCAAGAAGGAGACCACCGCCACCGAGGCATGGCACTACGACGCCGCTTTCGAGGCGGTCCCGCCCAAGATCTCGATGCTCTCGGCCGTCACCATCCCGGTGGGCGGCGACACCCTGTGGTCGAACCAGTACCTCGCTTTCGAAAGGCTCTCACCGGATCTGCGGCGTGTGCTGGAGACCCTGCGGGTGCGCTTCCGCGGCATCCGGCTCGGCCGGATGATGGGCATCCCCGAGGCGGAGCGGCCGCAGGCGGTGCACCCCCTCGTCCGTACGCACCCGGAGACCGGGCGCAAGGCCCTCTATGTCGGCCACCTGGAGAACAGCTGCATCGAAGGCTGGACCAGGGAGGAGAGCGACCCGCTCATGGAGTTCCTCTACACCCGGTCCGTCACCCCGGACAACGTGTACCGGCACGGCTGGCAGCCCGGTGACCTCGTGATGTGGGACAACCGCTGCACGATGCACTACGCCGTCCACGACTACGGCGACCAGCCGCGGGCCCTCAACCGGATCACGCTCCACGGCGAGGCCCCGGCCTGAGCGACCGGGCATCTTGAACCTCTTGATGCATTCCCGAGACGGAGAGGCCATGACCTCCAGCAACACCAAGTCACCCGTTCCCGTGGGGGCGGCCGGAGCCGCCGAAGGGCAAGGCCGTCCCCCGTCCGCTCGCCGCAAGCGCGGACGGATCAAGGTGCGCGCATGGCAGGTCTTCCTGCTGATCGCCTGGTTCGGCCTGTGGCAATGGACCACCAGCGCGGGCATCCTGGACCCCGTCCTCTCCAAGTCCCCTGAGCAGTCGTGGCATTACCTCGTCACTGCCGGGGAGTCGGGGGAGCTGTGGTCCAACACCCGGGCGACGATGACGGCGGTGCTGCTGGCCTGGGTCATGGCGGGGGTCGCGGGCGTCGTCGCGGGGCTCGCGCTGGGCCTCCTGCCCTCCACCGAGCGGATTCTCACGCCGTTCCTGGACGCCATGAACTCCATGCCGCGCATCGCGCTGGCGCCGCTGTTCATCGTGGCGTTCGGCATCGGGCTGTGGGCCAAGGTCGCCCTCGCATCGACGCTCGTCTTCTTCATCGTCATGTCGGGGGCGCGCGCGGGGATACGGTCCGCCGACGCGGAGTGGCTCCGGCTGTCGGCCGTCCTCGGAGTGAACAAGGTCCAGCTGTTCACGAAGATCTTCTTCCCCGTCGCGACGCCCGCCATCTTCGCGTCCCTGCGCCTCGGCCTCGTCTACTCACTGCTGGGTGTAGTGGGCTCCGAGCTGATCTCCGCCGAGAACGGTCTCGGCCAGCTGATCGCGAACTACTCCGCCATCTTCCGGATGGATGCGGTGTACGCGATTCTCATCCTGCTGGCCGTGATCGCCGTCATTCTCAACCAATTCATGGGCGCCATCGAGGCACGGCTGCTCAGGTGGCAGCCCCCGGAAGAGCGGTGAACATGCCAGCCCGATCCCATAGGTCCGAGACGGATCCCGCCATGAACGGCGCGTCGGCGCTTCAGGGTGGCGCGCACCCGGCCGACGCCGTGACGTTCGAGAACGTGACCGTCACCTTTCCCTCTGCCGACGGCGGAGTCCGCACGATCCTCGAAGAGCTCAACCTGTCGATACCCGCCGGGCAGTTCGTGGCGGTCGTCGGCCGGAGCGGCTGCGGCAAGACGACCATGCTCAACATGGCGGCAGGTCTCGTCGAGGCGGCCGACGGCGCGGTGACCGTCCTCGGGTCCGCACCCCGGGCCGCCCGCAAACGGATGGGTTTCATGCTCGCCCGCGATGCCCTGCTTCCTTGGCGCACCGCGTCGGGCAACGTGCAGTACGGCCTGGAGCTGCGCGGGGTCAAGCCCACCGCCGAACGGAAGGAGACCGCTTCCCGCTGGCTCTCGACCGTCCACCTCGCTGACCACGAGAAGCACTACCCCTGGCAGCTCTCCCAGGGGATGCGCCAGCGGGTCGCACTGGCCCGGACCTGGGCCCTCGACCCTGAACTGCTCCTCATGGACGAGCCGTTCGCCGCTCTTGACGTCAACACGAGGCGGTCCGCCCAGAACGAGTTCCTCGATCTGTGGCAGCGGGAGGAACACCGCACGGTCATGTTCGTCACGCACGATCTCGGTGAGGCCGTCGCGCTGGCCGACCGTGTCGTGCTCATGGGGGAGGGCGGAGTCCTCGACGACGTCATGATCGACATCGAGCGGCCGCGGGATCTGACACACATCACGATGGACTCGGCCTATCAGGACATCCTTGAGCGGCTCCGTGCCCATCTGCGCCGGTGAACGCCTGCGGCGTACCCGGCCGGTTCACCGTCCGTCCGCTTTTCCCCCCGGCCCCTGCCACATCGAACAGTAGAGGAGGCCCAGGGTGTACAAGGCCAGCAAGCCGGCTGCCGTCGGGCTCGGTTTCGCACTCGTCCTGCTGACCGGCTGCGGCCAGGGCAACTCCGGTGACCAGGGCGACGGTTCGAAGATCGTCCTCGGCAACTATCTGCACAACTCCATCGCCTGGCCCTCGACCATCGCCATTGAGCAGGGCTTCTTCAAGAAGGAGGGGCTGGATGTCAAACCCCTGGCGGCGAAGTCGGGCCCCGAGCTCGCCGCGCAGCTCATCGGCGGCTCGACCCAGATCGCGGCGGTGAGCCCGGACAACATCATCCCGGCCATCCAGCAGAAGCAGCCGGTCACCCTGCTGCCGCCCTACGGCCGGCTGGACATGGTGCTGCTCGCCCCGAAGTCCGGTCACATCACCAACGTGAAACAGCTGGCCGGGAAGCGGGTCGGCGTCGTCTCACGCGGGTCCGCCGTGGAGAAGTACGCGCAGGAGGTACTGAAGGCGAACGGTGTGGACCCCGGTTCCGTCACCTTCGTGGCCGTGGGCGGGGCCGTGACGCAGGAGCCCGCTCTGCGCAACAAAACGGTCGATGCCGTCGTCGGCTCCTCGTCGACGTACTTCACACTGGCTTCGCACGGGCTCGACCTCGTGCCGTTCTCGGACGCCCTCGCAGGCGGGGCCGGTGACCTCAGCCGCAATGGCCTTCAGGTCCTCTGGGCCACCACGAAGGGCTACAAGGCCAAGCACCCCGGTACCGTCGGCAAGTTCTGCAGGGCGATGGACTCCGCGGTGAAGTGGATCAACGACGACGCGAACAAGGCCGCCGGTGTGAAGTCGTTGTCGAAGCTGCTGGGACTCAGGGCGGATGCGGCCGGCCGACTCTGGGACAAGGTTCATCAGTCGTACATCACCTCGACCGACGCCGCCGCCTGGAAGACGAACGTGAAGTTTTCCACCGGGAAGCCGGACGCTGTGCCATTCGACGTGATCGACAACAGCTGCGGACAGTGAGGGCCGGCGGGCGAACCCCGCATCTTCGCTGACCGTTCAGAGCCCCGCCCCGGCCGACGCCACCAGGACCCCTGGGTGGCGAAGGCCGGGGCGGGGCCCTTTTGCTGCCGGAGCGGCCGGACTGCCCGGGTCGTCCTGATGTGCCCGGCGCCCGGCCCTGAGTATGGCCCTGCGTACGGCCCTGCGTACGGCCCTGGAACGACGAAGCCGTCGGCGAACGGCCCGTTGCGTGGTGCAACGGACCGCCCGACGGCGGCTCCGGTGGGGGAGACGCCCCCGGTCAGCTGTGAGTGAGGTGTTCGCGGTACTGCTCCCGCAAGGGCGCCTTGAGGATCTTGCCCGTTGCCCCCATGGGCAGGGTGTCCACGAACACCACGTCGTCGGGGACGCACCATTTGGCGATCTTCCCGGCGAATGACCCGAGGAGCTCCTTCGCCGTGAGGGTGGAGCCCGGTCGCCGGACGGCCACGAGGATGGGGCGCTCATCCCACTTCGCATGCCTGACGCCGATGCAGGCAGCCGTGTCGATCTCGGGGTGGTCCATAGCGAGGTTCTCGATCTCGATCGAACTGATCCACTCGCCACCGGACTTGATGAGGTCCTTGCTCCGGTCCGTGATCTGCATGAACCCTTCGGGGTCCATCGTCGCGATGTCGCCGGTCGGGAACCAGCCGTTGACGAGGGGGCTCGGACGGCCCGGGGGGTAGTACCCGCTGGTGACCCAGTGGCCCCGCACCATGAGGTGGCCCGGCGTGCGGCCGTCCCACGGCAGCTCGGCGCCCTCATCGTCCGTGATCTTCATGTCGATGCCGAACAGGGAGCGGCCCTGCTTGGCGAGCACCGCCTCCTGCGCCTCGCGGTCGAGAGCCTGGTGGCTGAGCTTGAGGACCGACGCGGAGCCCAAGGGGCTCGTCTCCGTCATGCCCCAGCCGTGGATGACCCGGACCCCGTGGACGTCCCGCAGCTCACGGGCCATCCAGGCGGGGCAGGCGGCGCCTCCGATGACGGCCCGCTGGAGGGTCCTGAGCGTGATGCCGGTGGCGCGTGCGTGGTCCAGCTGCCCCTGCCAGACGGTGGGAACGCTCCCGGAGATCGTGACGCCCTCGGCCTCCTGGAGCGCCGTGAGGGCCGGGCCGCTCAAATCCTTGCCGGGCAGCACGAGTTTCGCCCCGGTGAGGCACGCGGCATACGGGATGCCCCACGCGTTCACGTGGAACATCGGCACGACGGGCATGACCACGTCGCGGGCCGAGAGCCCCATCGAGTCGGGCAGGGCGACACCGTACGAGTGCAGCACGGTCGAACGGTGCGAGTACAGCGCCCCCTTGGGGTGTCCGGTGGTGCCGCTCGTGTAGCACAGGGAGGCCGCTTGCTTCTCGTCGAAGTCGGGCCAGGTGTAGTCGCCGTCCTGTGCCGCCAGGAGGTCCTCGTACGCCGTGACCTCCAGGTCGTCGCCGGCGGGCTGTGCGGCCGCAAGCTGCCCGGCGTCGCTCAGCAGGACGAACTTCCGGACGCCGGGCACGCGCGGAGCGATCTCCCGGACCAGGTCGACGAAGGTGAGGTCGAAGAAGAGGACCGAGTCGCCGGCGTTGTTGATGATCCAGACGAGCTGGTCCGGGTGCAGGCGCGGATTGAGCGTGTGCAGAACCGAACCGGAACCGGAGACGCCGTAATACAGCTCCACATGCCGGTAGGTGTTCCAGGCGAGGGTGGCGACGCGGTCGCCGGGCCCGACGCCCATCGCCCCGACGGCCTGGGCCACCTGTCGGCTGCGGTGGGCCATGTCGCGGAAGGTGTACCGGTGGATGTCACCCTCGCACCGTGCCGAGACGACCTCGGTGTTCGCGTGATGGCGCTCGGCGTGGGTGAGGAGAGTAGAGACGAGGAGCTGCTGATGCATCATCAGGCCGTTCACCGGGCCTCCTGGAGTGAGTCGGCGGAGTGGGCGGAGCCCCTGGCTTCGACGGAGCCGGCGGCGCGCAGCCGCATGGCGGTGAGCAGTTCCAGCGCGCGGCGTCCGGCGGCGGATCCGCCGGGGACGTCCCCGCGCACGTGCAGGGGACGCAGATCCTCGATCTCCTGAAGGGCGCGGACGAGGGCGGGCTCGGCGGCCGCGTACTTGCGGACCATGTTGACGACGAGCATCGAGCAGTGGATGACGTCCTCGTCCTCGGCTGTGACGCCGTCCGCGTGCAGGGCGGCGTTGAGCCAGTGGGTGCCGGCGAGCATCGCGGCCTCGATGGCGATCTCGTGGTCGTCCGGGCCGAGTCGGGTCAGTGAGCGTTCGATGTTCGAGGCCAGCTCGACGTGGCGTTCGACGTTCATGCTTCCCCCTTCACACGTGGGGCCGCCACCGATGTCACGACCGCGAACGCGTCGTCGCACTCGGCCACGACGGCGGCGTCGGGCCGCCGGTTCCCGCGCAGGCACGGGTCGCGGAAGACCTCGATGCGGTGAATGGCGTGTTCCAGGAGGACGATGTCATCGGGCTTGTCACCGTCCACCGGGGGCCAGCCGACATGACTGACGTCGCCGAGCTCGCGCAGCTCCCGGTGGAACGAGCCGTCGGTGTCCGGGACCACGTACATCCCCGGAATCGTGGAGAACGCGCCTTCCGCGACGGTGAGTCCGGCGTCGTGGACGGCCGCGTTGTAGGCGTTGGTGCACGCCGTCAGCGTCGTCCAGTACCACAGCTCGAAGTCCTCGATCGGGTCGAGGCGTTGGCGCAGGGCCACGAGGCGGTCGAATTTGCCGCGGTGGCCTGCGATCTTCACCGGTCACCGGCCGGGGGCGGCATGAGCAGTGCGATCTTGCCGATGTGCCCGCTCCTGGTCATGTGGTCGTATGCCGCGGCGACGTCCGCCATGGCGAACGTGCGGTCGACGACCGGCACGATGACCCGGCGTTCCCACAGGTCGAGCAGGTCGCGTTCGGCCGCCCGGATGCAGTCCAGCCGCTCCTCCTCGGTCCGGGTCCGGAAGGTGACGCCGATGAGGGTCAGCCGCTTGCGCCACAGAGTGGTCAGGTCGATCTCCGCCCGGGCCGAACCCATCCGGCCCACCTGAACGAGGCGGCCCCTGACGGCCATCGACGTCAGGTTGTCGTCCAGAACCGTGCCACCGACGGAGTCGATGACGACATCGACGCCCCGGTTGCCGGTGATCTCCGCGACGGTGGACACCTGGTCCTGCGAGGACATGTCGATGACGTGATGGGCTCCCTGGTCGTACAGGGCTTGCGTCTTGGACGCCGAGGTCGTCGTCGCGATGACCGTGCCGGCGCCGAGGGCCCGCGCGATCTGGACGGCCGCGAGTCCGATGCCGCCCGTCGCGGCGTTGATGAGCACGGCCTCGCCGGGTGCCATGCGGCCGTTGGTGACGAGCGCGTCGTGAGCCGTCATGTAGACGTTGAGGAAGGAGCCCGCCTCGGCCCAGGAGCTGCTCTCCGGCTTGCGGACCAACGCACTTGCGGAGACCACGACGAGCTCGGCCTGGGTACCGGTGCCGTGCGCGACGACGGCGTCGCCGGGCTTCCAGTCCGTGACGTCCGCCCCCACGGTGTCGATCTCCCCGGCGAGTTCGACGCCAACGGGCACCAGGTCGCCGTCCTTGACCCGGCCGGCCTGCAGCAGTTCTCCGCGGTTGAGCCCCGAAGCCCGGACGCGGACGAGGACCTGGCCGGGGCCCGGAGCCGGTGCGGGCAGGCCGACGACGACCGGAACGCCGCCGTCGGGAGTGGGACGGATCCGTACAGCATCCATGGGTCAGACCTTCCTAGAAGTTACTGTCGACAATAACACTGGAACGGATTACTCTGCCAGAGCGACAGCGCGAGAGCGGTGGCCGAAGTACCCGGACATCTCCGCCTACCCGGACACCTCCGCCTGTTCCTCCGCCTGTCCCTCCGTCTGATCAAGAGAAGGGCAACACGCCATGACCCGCACCCCCGCCGAGCGGCTCGACGGCCTCCGTGGCCGGATCATCGACTTCCGTCTCCGCCCGCCGACCGGCCCCTACCGCAACTTCTTCACCCCGACCGTCGTCGGCGCCGTGAACCGCATCCTGGGTGACGCGGTTCCGCGGTCCTACACGATCAGCACGGACCCCTTCCCGAACGCGGAGGACCGCGCCATCGAGGCCGTGATCGCGGAGATGGACTCGGTCGGCGTCCGCCTCGGCGTCATGAACGGCCGTCACTCGGTGAACCGTCCGGTCCCCGTGCACATCGAGGACACCGACCTCGCCGAGCTGACCGAGCGCACCGACGGCCGCGTACTCGGCCTGGCCGGCATCGACTTCGACAAGCCGATCGACGACATCATCGCGGGCCTGGACGTCGCGGTGAAGGAACTGGGCCTCATCGGCGTCTGCATGGAGCCGGGCCTCGCCCGCACGCCCATGTACGCGGACGACGAGCAGCTCTTCCCGCTCTACGAGAAGATCGCCGACCTGGGCGTCCCGCTCCTCTTCATGACGGGCCCGCTCGCCGGTCCCGACATCAGCCACACCGACCCGGTCCGCTTCGACCGGGTGGCCCGCCGCCACCCCGGGATGCCGGTCGTCCTCGGGCACGGCTGCTACCCGTACGTGAACGAGGCGATCTCGCTCGCCTTCAAGAGCGAGGCCACGGGGATCCACAACGTCTTCGTGTCTCCCGACGTCTACATGTTCGCTCCGGGCGGGCAGGCGTACGCCGACGGCGTCAACTGGCTGCCGAACCGCTTCGTCTACGCGTCGGCCTACTCCTTCTGCGGTGTCGAGGAGGGTGTCCTGAAGAGCTGTGAGCTCGACCTCGACGACGCCGCCCTGCACGCCTACATGTACGGCAACGCCGAGCGGCTGCTCAAGAAGGCGGGCAAGTGATGGGTGAGGGTTCCCTCCGCGTCGCGATGCGTGACCACCCCCAAGGGATGGTCACCGAGGGCGACTTCCTCATCGAGAAGACCGCGCGCCCCACTCCCGGCCCCGGCCAGGCGCTCGTCCGGGTCCGCCACCTCTCTCTCGACCCCTACATGCGGCCGATGATGAACCCGGTCCGGTCCTACGTGGAGCCGCTCAAGCCCGGCCAGACCATGCCCGGCGCGACAGTCGGTGAGGTCGTCGAGAGCAATGAGGACGCGCTGCCCGTGGGTACCCACGTGGCCTGCATGCTCGGCTGGCAGGAATACGGCCTCGTCACCAAGGGCTCCGCCCGCATCGTCGATCTGGGCGCGGCGGACGTCTCGCTGGCTCTGCACGTTCTCGGTATGACCGGCGCCACGGCGCACTACGGCCTGTTGCACCTGGGTGATCCCAAGCCCGGCGAGACCGTTGTCGTCACGGCGGCCTCGGGCGCGGTCGGCAGTGTCGTCGGCCAGCTCGCCAAGATCAAGGGATGCCGGGTCATCGGCGTCGCCGGCGGACCGGAGAAGTGCCGGTACGTCAAGGAGGAACTCGGCTTCGACGAGTGCCTCGACCACCGCGCCGACGACTTCGAGCAGCGGTTCACGGAGCTCACCACCGACTGGGTCGACATCCTCTTCGAGAACGTCGGCGGTCGCATCCTCGACGCGATCCTGCCGCGGATGAACGACCACGGCCGAGTCGTGCTCTGCGGCAACATCAGCGACTACAACCGCGACGAGCCGTACGGCATCAAGGGGATCAGCCACCTGCTGCTCCACCGGGTCAACGTCTACTCCTTCGTCATCGCGGACCACCGCGACTACTGGCCCCGGGCCATCGGCGAACTGGCCGGCTGGGTCAAGGAGGGGCGCATCCGGTTCCGCGAGGATGTCGCCAAGGGTGGCCTGGAGGACGCACCGGCGGCTTTCATCAGCATGCTCACCGGTCGCAACTTCGGCAAGCAGCTCGTGGAGGTCGCGCCTGCCTCCGCGGGGAATTGACCTGGCGCGGCTCGACCGGCGCAGAGGTCCGGCCCCCGGAGACCGTCCACCCGATGCTCTCCGGGGGCCGGGCTCAGCGGCCCACCCACGTCCATACGGTCTTTTCCACCTCGCGGTCCGGGGCGGTCCGCTTGAGCGCCCCGCACGCTTGTGACTCAGTAGTTATTAATGTAGACATTAATTTATTCCGGAAGGAAATGTCATGCCAGAGGCGGTCATCGTCTCCGCAGCCCGCTCGCCGATCGGGCGGGCGGTCAAGGGCTCGCTCAAGGACATCCGGCCCGACGACCTCGCCGTGCACATCGTGCGGGCGGCACTCCGGGCCGTACCCGATCTCGACCCGGCCGAACTCGGTGACCTGATCCTCGGCTGCGGACTGCCCGGCGGGGATTCCGGTCACAACATGGGCCGCGTCGTCGCCGTTCTGGCCGGGCTCGACCAGTTGCCCGGCACCACGGTGACGCGATACTGCGCATCCAGCGTCCAGTCCATCCGGATGGCGATGCACGCGATCCGGGCCGGCGAGGGCCACGCGTTCATCGCGGCGGGCGTCGAGAGCGTGAGCAGTTACGCGCACGGCAACAGCGACAACCTCCCGGGCACGTACAACCCCGTGTTCGCGCCGGCCCAGGAGCGGACCCAGCGGTTCGCCGAGGGCGGTCTGACCTGGTCCGACCCCCGTGAGGCGGGGCTGCTGCCCGACGCCTACATGTCCATGGGGCAGACCGCCGAGAACGTCGCCCAGCTCAAGGGCGTCACCCGGGCCGACCAGGACGAGTTCGCCGTACGCAGTCAGAACCGGGCCGAGAAGGCCATCGCCGACGGGTTCTTCGCCCGCGAGATCACCCCGGTGACACTGCCGGACGGCACCGTCGTCGCAGCCGACGACGGCCCCCGGCCGGGTGTGACCTTCGAAGCGGTGTCCGCACTGCGGCCGGTCTTCCGTCCCGACGGCACCATCACCGCGGGCAACTGCTGCCCCCTCAACGACGGCGCGGCCGCTCTCGTCGTCATGAGTGACATCCGGGCCCGGGAACTCGGCCTCCGGCCGCTCGCCCGCATCGTATCGACAGGAGTGACAGGCCTGTCCCCGGAAGTCATGGGCCTCGGTCCCGTGACGGCCGTCCAACAGGCCCTGCATCTCGCACACATGACGGCGGCGGACATCGACCTCGTCGAGATCAACGAGGCGTTCGCGGCCCAGGTCATCGCGTCCTCGCGGGAGCTGGGCATCGACGAGGACCGCCTCAACGTCAAGGGCGGGGCCATCGCCCTGGGCCACCCCTTCGGCATGACCGGGGCACGCATCACCACCACGCTCCTCAACGCACTGAGCACCGAGGACAAGCAGACCGGTCTCGTGTCCATGTGCGTCGGCGGCGGCCAGGGGATGGCCATGGTCATCGAGCGCCTCGCCTGAACGCTGTTCCGGGAAACCTGGATCCCCTGAGGAGGAGAGAGTCATGAAGCCATTCGACGGCAAGGTGGCCCTGGTCAGCGGTGCCAGCCGCGGCATCGGGTACGCCATCGCGGAGCGGCTCGTCGCCGACGGCGCGCGGGTCGTCATCACCGCGCGCAAAGAAGCATCACTGAAGGAAGCCGCCGACGCGCTCGGTACGCCGGACCAGGTCCGGTTCGTGGCCGGGAGTGCCGAGCAGCCGGAGAGCCGGCAAGCGGCCGTCGCCGCGGCCGTCTCCGCATTCGGCTCCATCGACCTGCTGGTCAACAACACCGGAATCAACCCGGTGTACGGCCCGCTGATCGACATCGACCCGGTGGCGGCCCGCAAGATCTTCGAGGTCAACTGCCTTGCGGCGCTGGACTGGATCCGGCTGGCCCGCCAGGCCGGGATGGGCGGGCGCGGGCCGGGAGCCGTGGTCAACGTCTCCTCCGTCGCCGGGCTCCGGCCGTCCACCGGAATCGGCTTCTACGGGGCCACCAAGGCGATGCTCTCCTTCATCACGTCCCAGCTGGCGGTCGAACTCGCGCCCGGTATCAGGGTGAACGCCGTTGCGCCCGCGGTCGTCAAGACCCGGTTCGCCACCGCGCTCTACGAGGGCCGCGAAGAGGCCGTGGCCAAGGGGTACCCGATGGGGCGTCTCGGCGAACCCGGGGACATCGCAGGCGCGGTGGCCTTCCTCCTCTCCGGGGACGCCGCGTGGACGACGGGGCAGACCCTCGTGGTCGACGGCGGACACCTCTTCGTCGGCGAGGGGGAGTGATGGGCGGCGCAGGTCCCGTCGAGGCCGTCGCGTTCGACTACGGCGGGGTGCTCACCACTCCGGTGGCCGACTCGCTCGCGCTGTGGCGTGCCACCTCCCGTATCGACCCGCAGAGCTTCACCGACTGCCTGCGTGCCTGGCTCGGCCGGGAGGCCGAACCGGACTCCCCGGTGCATGAGTTGGAGACCGGAAAGCTCGACGCGGCGGGGTTCGAGCAGGCGCTCGCGGCCCGGCTGCGGCGCACCGACGGAAGCCGCCCCGAGCCCGCGGGCATGCTCGCGGACATGTTCGCCGGGCTCCACCCCGACCAGGAGATGTGGGACCTGACCGACGAGTTGCGGGCCCGCGGTGTCAGGGTCGCCATCCTCTCCAACAGCTGGGCGAACACCTACCCGGACCGGCTCTACGACGGAAGGTTCGATCCGGTCGTCATCTCCGGGCAGGTCGGGCTGCGTAAACCCGCCGCGGACATCTACCGGCTGCTGTGCACGCGCCTCGGCCTGCCGCCCGAGCGGGTCGCGTTCGTCGATGACGCCAGGCCCAACGTCGAGGGCGCCCGCCGCGCCGGCTTGCACGGCCTTCTCCACCGCGACGCCGCCACCACCCGGGACGCGCTGCTGTCCGTCATCGAGTCCGGCGCACCCGTCGGACCGACCACGTCCCACCCGAGCAAGGAGCCCCGAGCATGAACTCCCCACGCGTCGCCATCGTCACCGGTGCCGCCCGCGGCATCGGCGCCGCGGTTGCCGAGCGGCTGGCCACGGACGGATTCGCCGTCGCCGTCGCCGACCTGGACCAGCGGGCCTGCGCCGAGGTCGTCGCCCGTATCAAGTCCGCCGGCGGCCATGCCCTGGCCGTTCAGATCGACGTCTCCGACGAGGACTCCGCGGCGCGCGGGACAGCGCTCGTCGCCGAGCGGCTCGGCCCGCCGACGGTCCTCGTCAACAACGCGGGCGTGCTCCGCGACAACCTCCTCTTCCGGATGACGAACGCCGAGTGGTCGACCGTCATGGACGTCCATCTCCGCGGCTCCTTCCTCATGTCCCGTGCCGCCCAGGCGCACATGACCAAGGCGGGCTTCGGACGGATCGTCAACCTGTCGAGCACGTCCGCCCTCGGCAACCGTGGCCAGGCCAACTACGCGGCCGCCAAAGCGGGCCTCCAGGGCTTCACGAAAACGCTCGCCATCGAGCTGGGCAAGTTCGGCATCACGACGAACGCCATCGCGCCGGGGTTCATCGCCACGGACATGACCCGGGCGACCGCCGAGCGGATGGGCGTCTCCTTCGACGAACTGGTCGAGCACGGAGCCAAGGAGATCCCGGCCGGCCGGGTGGGAACACCGGCCGACATCGCCGCCGTCGCCTCCTTCCTCGCCCGCGCGGACGCGGGGTTCGTCAACGGGCAGGTCATCTATGTCGCCGGCGGACCGAAGGGCTGAGAGCCATGCGCACTTTCGATATCACCGTCGCATCCGGGGGCGGCTACCGCCCCGTCCGCCCTGTCCGTGCCGTCCGGGCCCTCCTCGTCCTTGCGGTGCTGTGATGGCCGACGAACGCAACCTGCCCGGCCTCGACCTCGATGTCGTCGGCACGTTCCTCCGTACCCATGTCGACCCGCAGCTCGGTGAGTGCACCGGCCGGGTCATCACCGGCGGCAAGTCGAACATGACCTACCTCGTCGGCAACGGCCACCGGCGGTGGATCGTCCGGCGGCCACCGCTCGGTCATGTCCTGGAAACCGCCCACGACATGGGCCGTGAGGCTCGCGTCATGAGCGCGCTCGCCACGACAGCTGTCCCCGTGCCGCAGGTCCTCGCTGTGTGCGGCGACCCGGCACTGATCGGCGCGCCCTTCTACGTCATGGAGTACGTCCCGGGGACCGCCTACCGGGACGAGAAGGAACTGCGCGCGCTGGGCGCCGACCGCACCCGGGAGATCGCCCACGAGATGATCGACGTGCTCGCCGGCCTCCACGCGGTCGACCCGGAGGCCGTCGGCCTCGGCGGCCTCGGCCGCCCCGAGGGCTTCCTCGGCCGGCAGCTGTCCCGGTGGACCCGGCAGCTCGAAGCGTCCCGCTCCCGCGAGCTGACCGGGGCCGAGGAACTGCGAACGGCCCTCGCGGCCCGGGTGCCCACCGAGTCGGCCGCCCGGATCGTGCACGGCGACTTCCGGCTGGACAACCTGCTCGTCGACGAGTTGGGGGTGCGGGCCGTCATCGACTGGGAGATGGCGACGACCGGCGACCCCCTCACCGATCTCGCGCTTCTCGTCGTCTACGGGCGGGTCGCCGGGATCCCCGGTGGCGAGGCCATCACGACGATCTCCCGCGCCCCCGGCTTCCCGTCCGCGCCCCAGCTCGTGGAGTGGTACGTCGCGCGCAGCGGTCCGCTGCCCCCGGCGGGTCTCGGGTTCTACCTGGGCCTGGCGGCGTTCAAGCTCGCCGTCATCCTCGAAGGCATTCACCTCCGGCACTCCCGGAAGCAGACCGTCGGGGCCGGATTCGACACGGTCGGCACCCTCGTGGAGCCCCTCTTCGGCGAAGGCATCGCCCTCCTCAGGGAATGGAGCTGAGGTCATGAACGAGAACACGATGCGTGGACGCGTCACCGAACTGCTGCGCGCATACCCGCCCGCCACCACCGACCCGGCCGTTTTCCACCGCGCCCGGTTCGACGCCGGGCTCGCCTGGGTGCACTTCCCCGAGGGCCTCGGCGGACTCGGCATCTCCCGCGACCTCCAGGACGTCGTCGACACCGAACTCCGGTCGGGCGGAGCCCCCTTGAACCCGGCCGGCCACATCGGAATCGGCCTCGGTATGGCGGCGCCCACGATCCTCGCGTTCGGAACCGCGGAGCAGCAGCTTCGCTACCTGCGGCCGCTCTGGCTCGGCGATGAGGTCTGGTGCCAGCTGTTCTCCGAGCCCGGTGCCGGGTCCGACCTCGCCGCTGTGGCGACACGTGCCGTGCGTGACGACGGGGGCGGCTGGGTCGTCAACGGGCAGAAGGTGTGGACCTCCAGCGCCCACGTCGCACGCTTCGCCATCCTGCTGGCCCGCACCGATCCGGACGTGCCCAAGCACCGCGGTCTTTCGTACTTCGTCCTCGACATGTCCGCCCCAGGCGTCGAGGTCCGGCCGCTCCGCCAGATCACCGGGGAGGCCGAGTTCAACGAGGTCTTCCTCACCGACGTACGCGTCCCCGACACGGCCCGGCTCGGTGAGGTCGGTGACGGCTGGAAGGTCGCCAACGCGACACTGAGCAGCGAACGGGTCGCCATCGGCGGCGACCAGGCGGACCGCGAGTCGGGGATGATCTCCAAGGTCGCGCAGCTGTGGCGCGAGCACCCCGGGGTCCGCAGTGCTGCCGTGCACGACCGCGTCATGGAGCGCTGGGTCGCCGCCGAGGTGTTCCGGCTCACGGGCGCCCGGCTCCGGCAGCGGCTCGCGACGGGGGCGCCCGGATTCGAGGGCGCCGCCATGAAGGTGATGTTCGCCGACCTGGCCCAGAGCATCAGCCTCCTCGAACTCGAACTCGACCCCGACGGCGCACTCCAGTACGACGACTGGGCGCTCGTCAGGCCGGCCTCCGTCGACTTCCTGAGCCGGGGACCGGGCTACCGCTACCTGCGCGCGAAGGGCAACTCGATCGAGGGCGGAACGTCCGAGGTCCTCCGCAACATCGTCGCCGAACGTGTGCTCGGCCTCCCGGGCGAGGCCCGGGTGGACAAGGACGTCCCCTGGAAGAAGGTCCCCCGATGACGCTCCCCGTTTACTCAGGCCCGGTCCGGCTCTCGCTCGTCGAGTCCGAGGACGAGGAGTCGGTACGGACCGTCGTGCGCAAACTGCTCGCCGACCGGTGCGCGTCCGAGGATGTCGCGGCCGTCTACGACGGCGCCCAAGGCCTGCACGGCGCGCTGTGGCGGACCCTGGCCGCCGACCTGGGACTCGCCGGGCTCCTCGTACCGGAGGAGGCAGGGGGAGCCGGGGCAGGTCCGCGCGAGACCGGGACCGTGCTGGAGGAACTCGGCTCGGCCGTCGCCCCGGTCCCCTTCCTCACCAGTGCCGTCATCGCCACGAGCACCCTGGTGCGGCTGATGCCCGAGCAGTCCGCGGACCGGAGCGCGGTACGCGACACGCTGGTGGCAGCGGCATCCGGGGAACTCGTCCTCACGCTCGCGGTCCCCTGGTCCGCGGTCCCGGACAGCCCGGCGTACACCGTCCGGGAGAAGCCGGACGGTCTGCACGGTGACGTCACACCGGTGGCCGGTGCGGACGCCGGCACCTTCCTCGTCCCGGCGCTGGGCACGGACGGTCCGGGGCTCTGGCTCGTCGACCGCGCAGAGGTCCGGGCCACCCCCGTGACAGCCCTCGACATGACCCGTCCGCTGGCCACCCTCAGGCTTGACGGTGCCCGCGCCCGCCCGGTGGCGCGGGGGCGGGCCGCGGAGGACGCCGTACGCGCCGGTCTGCTCACGGGCGCCGGGCTGCTCGCTTCGGAGCAGGTCGGCCTCGCGCACTGGTGCCTCACCGAGACCGTCTCCTACCTGACGGAACGCCGCCAGTTCGGGCGAGTCGTCGGTGGCTTCCAGGCGATCAAGCACCGTATGGCGGATCTGCACATCGCCGTTGAGAGCGCCCGCGCCGCGGCCCGTTACGCCGCGGCCGCGCTGGCCGACGACCCCGGCGACGCGCCGGTGGCGGTGGCCGTGGCCGCGTCGGTGTGCAGCGAGGTGGCGGTCCGTGCCGCCGAGGAGTGCGTTCAGCTCCACGGCGGGATCGGCATGACCTGGGAGCACCCCGCACATCTGCGGCTGAAGCGCGCCGTCGCGGACCAGGTCGCGCTCGGCACACCCGTCCGCCACCGGGCCCGTCTCGGCGGCATCGTCGGAATCGTCCCGGACAAGGAGTGCCGCTGATGGTCACGGCCGCTCAGGCCGTGGCTGCGTACATGCACCATCTCGCCCCGGCGGTGGGCGGGGTGACGTTCTGAGGCTGCGTCATACTGCGGACCACGGACATCCTTCCCCAGGGGGCCCTCGACGTGGCCGACCAGGTGCAGAGCGCCGCCATCGGTATGGCGCTGTTCGGGATGGGCTCCAGCGGGTACTTTCCCACTCTGCTGCGCCGAGGCGGGCCTCGCTGTTCTCGCCACCGTGTTCATCATGGCGTTCTGCTGCGCCGGAACGCTGCTCGTCATCAACTGACCGACCCGCCCGAGGAGGCCGGCCATGTCGTCGATTGTTCGCCGTATCGGTATTCCACTGGAAACCAAACCGGGTGAGACCCGGGTTGCGGCCACCCCCAGGACCGTTGAGCAGTTGATCAAGCTGGGGTATGCCGTATCCGTCGAATCCGGGGCCGGTGACGGCGCGGCGTTCGACGACGCGTCGTACCGGGCTGCCGGCGCCGAGACCGCCGGCCCGGAGGTGTGGGACGCCGACATCGTGATGAAGATCAATGCCCCGGATGACGCGGAAGTGGCCCGGTTCCGCCCGGGACAGACCGTCGTGAGTCTGATGGCGCCGGCGCTGTCCCCGGAACTCGTCAGCGCTCTCGCCGAGCGGGGCGTCACGGCGCTCGCCATGGACGTCGTCCCCCGCATCTCCCGCGCGCAGGCGCTGGATGTGTTGTCGTCGATGGCGAACATCGGCGGGTACCGGGCCGTCATCGAGGCGGCGAACGAGTACGGGTCGCTCTTCACCGGGCAGGTGACGGCGGCCGGGAAGGTGCCGCCGGCGACGGTGCTGGTGGTCGGTGCGGGTGTGGCCGGGCTGGCCGCCATGGGCACTGCGAACAGTCTGGGCGCCGTCGTGAAGGCGTTCGACGCCCGGCCGGAGGTCGCGGACCAAGTCGAGTCGATGGGCGGGGAGTTCCTCCGCCCCGACCTCGAAGGTCTGGAGACCGGCCCGTCCGCCGACGGCTACGCCAGGGAAATGGGCGAGGAGTTCAACCGGCGGACCGCGCAGATGTACCGCGAGATCGTCCCGACGGTCGACATCATCGTGACGACCGCGTTGATTCCGGGCCGCCCGGCGCCCCGGATCATCGACGCGGACATGGTCGCTTCCATGAAGCGCGGCAGTGTCATCGTCGACATGGCCGCGTCCAACGGCGGCAATGTCGCGGGCACGGTGGCGGACCAGAAGGTCGTCACAGCCAACGGCGTGACGATTCTCGGCTGGACGGACCTGCCGGGCCGGCTGCCCACCCAGGCGTCCCAGCTGTTCGGGCAGAACCTCGTCAACCTGCTGAAGCTCCTCACGCCGGCGAAGGACGGCCGGCTCACCCTCGACCTGGAGGACGCCGTCCAGCGGGGGATGACGGTATGTCACAACGGTGAGGTTCTGTGGCCACCGCCGCCGGTGCAGGTCTCAGCGGCGCCCGCTGCCCCGGCCGCCACGGTCGCGCTGCCACCGAAACCCGAGAAGAAGCCGGTCGGTCAGGGCACTCGCACGGCTGTCATCGGCGCCGCCGCAGCTCTGTTCCTGGTACTGGCCGCGTACTCCCCGCAGCCGTTCCTCGGCCACTTCACGGTGTTCATGCTGTCGGTCGTCATCGGCTACTACGTCATCGGCAACGTCCACCACGCGCTGCACACACCTCTCATGTCGGTGACGAACGCGATCTCCGGGATCATCGTCGTCGGCGCGCTCCTCCAGGTCGGTGTGTACGGCAGCCGGCTGATCGCCTTCGTCGGCATCCTCGTGGCGACCATCAATGTCTTCGGCGGGTTCACCGTGACCGCTCGCATGCTGCAGATGTTCAAGAAAGA
The DNA here is from genome assembly GCF_036014215.1 of Streptomyces sp. NBC_00440. Classification (NCBI taxonomy): domain Bacteria; kingdom Bacillati; phylum Actinomycetota; class Actinomycetes; order Kitasatosporales; family Streptomycetaceae; genus Streptomyces; species Streptomyces sp. NBC_00440. The sequence continues at coordinate 637,355 of NZ_CP107921.1, read as the reverse complement.
GGACGCGTCCCGATGAACCCCACACTCCTCCAGGGCGCCTACATCGTCGCCGGTCTGCTCTTCATCCTCGCCCTGAAGGGCTTGTCCAAGCACGAGAGCGCCCGCATGGGCAACCGGTACGGCATGGCGGGCATGGCGATCGCGCTGATCGCCACGGTGGTGGCCGCCGTCGCGGGCACCACGGGCGGCGGGCCGTCGTCCGGGGGCAGCGGGCTGTCCGGGCTTGCGTTGATCCTCCCCGCCATGGCGGTCGCCGCGGTCATCGGCATCACCCTCGCCCGGCGCGTCGAGATGACCGGAATGCCGGAGCTCATCGCGATGCTGCACAGCTTCGTCGGTCTCGCGGCCGTCCTCGTCGGCTGGAACAGTTCGTACGAGAAGAACGTGGCCTACCCGACGATCCACGACGTGGAGGTCTTCGTCGGGGTCTTCATCGGTGCGGTGACCCTGACCGGATCCGTCGTCGCCTACCTGAAGCTGTCGGCGAAGATCAAGAGTGCGCCGCTGGCCCTGCCGGGGCACAACGCGCTGAACCTCTTCCTGCTCGCCGCGATGGCCGCCCTGACCGTCACCTACTGCCTGACCCCGCACGGCGCGGGGCTCACCCGGCTGCTCCTGCTGGCGGGCGTGACGCTGCTGGCGCTCTTCCTCGGCTGGCACCTGGTGATGTCCATCGGTGGCGGCGACATGCCCGTGGTCGTGTCGATGCTCAACAGCTACTCCGGGTGGGCCGCCGCGGCCGCCGGCTTCCTCCTGGACAACGACCTGCTCATCATCACCGGTGCCCTCGTCGGCTCCTCCGGTGCCTATCTGAGCTACATCATGTGCACGGCGATGAACCGGTCGTTCATCTCCGTCATCGCCGGCGGCTTCGGCGTCGAGGCCGGGGCCACCGCGGTCGAGGGCGACTACGGGGAACACCGCGAGATCACCGCCGACGATGCCGCGATGCTCCTGGCGGACGCGTCATCGGTCGTCATCACACCGGGCTACGGCATGGCCACCGCGCAGGCACAGCACGCCGTCGCCGAGCTCACCAAGAACCTCCGGGCCAGGGACATCAACGTCCGGTTCGCCATCCACCCCGTCGCAGGCCGCCTTCCGGGGCACATGAACGTCCTCCTCGCGGAGGCGAAAGTGCCCTACGACATCGTCCTGGAGATGGACGAGATCAACGACGACTTCCCCGACACCGACGTCGTCCTCGTCATCGGCGCCAACGACACCGTCAACCCGGCCGCCATCGACCAGCCGGGATCACCGATCGCCGGTATGCCCGTCCTGCAAGTCTGGGAGGCCAGGAACGTCATCGCGTTCAAACGGTCCATGGCCACCGGATACGCCGGTGTCCAGAACCCCCTCTTCTTCAAGGACAACACCCAGATGCTCTTCGGCGACGCCAAACTGCGTGTCGAAGACATCCTCAAAGCGCTCTGACCGCCTCGCTGCGCGGCTGATCCGCACCAGCAGGGGGCCTCGAAGGGGCTCGGGCGGGTCCCGAGCGTTGGACTATGCGTCCGGGGTGGCACCAGACTGGGTGTTGAGCCCAGCACGCTGTCGGTGCGAGAGGGAACGGCCATGACCTCCAGGCGGTCGGACACGGAGCCCCGGGCGGACCTGATCCAGGAGAGTGCCCAGCCGCTGACCGGCCCCGCGTCCCTCGACCCGCTGCTGGAGCGGATCGGTGACGCACGGTACGTACTGCTGGGCGAGGCCTCCCACGGAAGTACCGATTATTACCGCTGGAGGGCGGTACTGACGCGCCGGCTGATCGAGGAGAAGGGCTTCTCCTTCGTCGCGGTCGAGGGTGACTGGCCGGACTGCCAGGCCGTTCACTCCTCGGTCACGGCAGCGCCGGGCGCCCCGGAGGACCCGCTCGATGTGCTGATGGAGTTCGGCCGCTGGCCGACATGGATGTGGGCCAACACCAACGTGCTCCGCTTCGCCCGGTGGCTGCGCGAGTACAACACCGTTCTGCCGCAGGGCAGTTCACGCGTGGGCTTCTTCGGCCTGGACGTCTACTCGCTGTGGGAGTCGCTGGACGCCGTGATCGGCTACCTCGACGAACATGCCCCGGCCGAGCCGGCGGGCGCACTGGAGGCGTACCGCTGCTTCGAGCCGTACGCCGGGGATCCCCGCTCCTACGCACACGCCACCCGGTTCGTGCCGTCCGGTTGCGAGCGCGAAGTCCTCGCCCTGCTGGTGCGGTTGAGGCAGTTCACGGAGGACCCCGAGGCGGCAGACGGCGGCTTCGTGCAATTCACCGCACGGCAGAACGCGGAAGTGCTGGCCGGCGCCGAACGCTACTACCGGGCCATGGTGGGCGGCGGCCCGGAGTCCTGGAACATCCGTGACCACCACATGGCTGACACCCTCGACCGGCTCATGGAGCACCATGGTCCCGACGCGAAGGCTGTGGTGTGGGCACACAACACCCATGTCGGAGACGCTCGGGCCACCGACATGCCTGCGGCCGGAGTGGTCAGTCTCGGCCAGCTCGTTCGCGAACGCCACGCCACGGAAGGCGTCGTACTGGTCGGTTTCGGCTCCTACGACGGAACGGTGATCGCCGCCGGCCACTGGGGCGATCACCCGAGCATGATGCGCGTACCTCCCGCGCGGACCGACAGCGTGGAGGAACTGCTGCACCGGGCACTTCCCGGCGGTGCGGGACTGTTCGTCTTCCCGGAGGGCGTCCATCAGGGGGTGCCGGCCGGCCACAGCCCCGACTGGTTCGACGAGGAGCGGGACCACCGTGCCATCGGAGTGGTCTACCGGCCGGATGCCGAGAAGCGCGGCAACTACGTCCCCACCGTGCTCGGTGAACGCTACGACGCCTTCGTCTTCCTCGACCGCAGCCAGGCCCTCGCCCCGCTCCACGGCGCTCCGTTGGGCACGGGCGAGGAGGAGACGTGGCCCACCGGGATGTGACACCCGCGCACGATCAGCGATACCCGGAGCTGTGGGAGCTGTCGCAGCCCATGGGAGAGAGGAAGGATCATGCGATTCCGCGACCGCCGGGAAGCCGGGCGGGACCTCGCCGCCGCGCTCCTCGCATCAGTGGCCGCCGACGGCCTCGTCCGCCCCCTGGTGCTGGGGCTGCCACGTGGCGGTGTGCCCGTCGCCGCGGAGGTCGCCCGGGCCCTGGAAGCGCCGCTGGACGTGCTCGTCGTACGGAAGATCGGCGCACCGGGACAGCCGGAGACGGGGGTCGGAGCGATCGCCGGCGATGACCCGCCGCTGTTCGACTCGCGGTCCTTGCGGTGGCTCGGCCTGAGCGAGGACGCGCTCGCCTCCGCCGTCGCCCGCGAGCGCACCGAACTCCACCGCCGGGAAGACCTCTACCGGCACGGCCGGCCGCCACTCGTGTGCGAGGGCCGAACCGTGATCCTCGTCGACGACGGACTCGCCACCGGCGTCACGGCACGCGCGGCCGTGCGTCATCTGCGCCGCCAGGCACCCGGCCGTCTGCTCCTGGCGGTCCCCGTGGGCGCTGCCGACGGCACCGCGGCGCTGCGCCAGGAGGCCGACGATGTGATCTGCCTCCAGCAGCCGGCACTCTTCCAGGCGGTCGGGCAGTGGTACGAGCAGTTCGACCAGACCTCCGACGGCGAGGTGATCGAGATCCTGCGGGAGTTCACGGTCCCGACCTGAGCCGGTGCAGTGGGCGGGCGGCCGCTGCCCCCGTACGTACCCCGTGATCCCGGGCCCGTGCCCCGCACGGACTGCGTCCAGTGGCATGCGGTGGCTCCGTGGCATCAAGTGGGAGCGGCGGCCGTTCGGCGCGTGTGCCGGATCCGGCGAGTGGATCCGGTAGCCCCACGCACCCTCCGGGCGCACGGACCGATCCGTGACCCAGCGCAGAATGGGTGTGAAACACGTATGCAGCCGAGCACCGGACGGCCCCGGCCGCGCGACCCGGCAGGGAAGACGCCCGTGTGGTCGACCGTGACCCTGCGGGTCAACGGGATGGCGCACACCCTGGAACTCGACCACCGCACCACGGTCCTGGACGCCCTCAGGGACGAGATCGGGCTCACGGGTGCGAAAAAGGGCTGCGACCACGGGCAGTGCGGCGCCTGCACGGTGCTGGTCGGCGGACGCCGGGCCAACAGCTGCCTGCTGCTGGCCGTCGCCCACCAGGACGCCCCCATCACCACCATCGAGGGCCTCGTTTCCGCCGGCGCCCCGCACCCCGTCCAGGAGGCCTTCCTGGACCGTGACGGATTCCAGTGCGGCTACTGCACCCCGGGGCAGATCTGCTCGGCGGTCGGCGTGCTGGCCGAAGCCGCCGCGGGCCACCCCTCCCACGTCACGGCGGCGGCCGACCTCGCCGACGAGGGACCCGCCGAGCTCACCCCGGACGAGATCCGGGAGCGGATGAGCGGCAATCTGTGCCGGTGCGGCGCCTACCCCCGTATCGTCGAAGCCGTCGCGGACGTGATCGCGTGAAGCCGTTCGGTTACGTCAGGGCCCGCAGCACCGAGGACGCCGTGCACCACTTCCTCTCGCTGCCGGACGCCCGCTTCCTCGGCGGCGGTACCAATCTCGTCGACCTCATGAAACTCGGTGTGGAGGCCCCCGGCACCCTCGTCGACGTCAGCGGGCTGCCCCTCGACACCGTCAGCGAACTGCCCGGCGGCGGGCTCCGGATCGGGGCGACCGTGCGCAACAGCGACCTCGCCGCGCATCCGGCGGTGCGCCGCGACCTGCCCGTCCTGGCCCAGGCCCTGCTGTCCGGCGCGTCGGGCCAGCTCCGCAACATGGCCACCACCGGGGGCAACCTCCTCCAGCGGACCCGCTGCCCGTACTTCCAGGACACCGGGCAGCCCTGCAACAAGCGCGAACCGGGCTCCGGTTGCGGGGCCCTCGACGGCGTCAACCGCGACCACGCCGTGCTCGGCCACTCCGCGCACTGCGTGGCCACCCATCCCTCCGACATGGCGGTCGCCCTGGCGGCCCTCGACGCCGAAATCGAACTCGTCGGTCCCGGAGGCGAACGGAAGGTCCCCGTGGCCGACTTCCACCGCCTTCCCGGCGACCGCCCCCAGCAGGACACCGTCATCCGGCCCGGAGAGCTGATCACCTCGGTGGTGGTCCCGGCGTCGTCCGGGGGGATGCCCTCCGCGTACCGCAAGGCGCGCGACCGGTCCTCGTACGCCTTCGCGCTCGTCTCCGTCGCGGCCGTCCTGGCCGTCGGCGACGACGGGCTGATCCGCCACGCGCGCCTCTGCTTCGGCGGCGTCGCGCACAAACCCTGGCGCGCGGTGACCGCCGAGGCGCTCCTCGTCGGAGCTCCGGCAGGCGAGGACACCTATCTGCGCGCCGCCGAGGCCGAACTGGCACAGGCCGCACCGCTGTCCGGCAACGCCTTCAAGGTGAGGCTCGCCCGCCGTCTGGCGGTCGACACCCTGGCCCGTCTCGCTGACCGCGGCTGAGGAGGAGAGCACCCCGTGAACCCCCGACTGCCCGTGACCGCATGGCCCGTGTCCGAAGTGCCCATGACCGGCACCCCCGTCAGCCGCCGCGAAGGCCGGGCGAAAGTCACCGGCACAGCGGCCTACGCGGCCGAGCACGCCCCCTCCGGCCGCCTGCACGCCTGGCCGGTCCCGGCCGCGATCGCCTCGGGCCGGGTCCGTGCCGTACACACCGAGGACGCCCTGGCGCTGCCCGGCACCGTCGCCGTACTCACCGCGGGCAACGCGCCCCGGCTGGGCACCACCGACGACCCGGCCCTGGCCGTTCTGCAGAACGACCGGGTGCCGCACTACGGCTGGCCTGTCGCCCTCGCCGTGGCCGAGACCCTCGCGGGGGCCCGGGCCGCGGCGCACGCCGTGCGGGTGGAGTACGAGAGGGGCTCCCACGAGTCCGTCCTGAAGGCCGGCGACCCCACGATCTACGCGCCGGAGACCGCCAACGGAGGCCACCCCGCCCACCGGGAGCGCGGTGACTTCGCCACCGCTCACGCAGCGGCTCCGGTCCGCATCGACGTGTCGTACACCGTGTCCCCGCTGCACAACCACCCCATGGAGCCGCACGCCAGCACCGCCGAGTGGACCGGCGGGCATCTGACCGTGCACGACTCCAGCCAGGGTGCGACAGCCGTCCGCGAGGCCCTCGCCACCCTGTTCGCCGTGCCGGAGCGCGACATCACGGTCGTCTCCCAGCACGTCGGCGGCGGGTTCGGATCCAAGGGCACCCCGCGTCCCCATGTGGTGCTCGCCGTCATGGCTGCCCTGCACACCGGGCGCCCCGTGACGCTGGCCCTTCCCCGGCGGCAGATGCCCGCGATGGTCGGGCACCGCGCCCCCACCCTGCAACGTGTGCGGCTGGGGGCGGGCGACGACGGTGTCATCACCGCCCTGGCGCACGAGGTGATCACGCACACCTCGCGGATCAAGGAGTTCGTGGAGCAGGCCGCCGTTCCCGGGCGGGTCATGTACCGCTCACCGCACAGCCTGACGACCCATCGCGTCGCGGCCCTCGATGTGCCGAGCCCCTCCTGGATGCGGGCGCCCGGCGAGGCTCCCGGCATGTACGCGCTGGAATCCGCGATGGACGAACTCGCCGTCGCGACCGGCCTGGACCCGGTGGAACTGCGGCTGCGGAACGAGCCGGACACCGAGCCGGACAGCGGCCTCCCGTTCAGCAGCCGGCATCTCACCGAGTGCCTGCGGGAAGGCGCGCGCCGCTTCGGCTGGAACGACCGGGATCCGCGCCCCGGTGTACGGCGCGACGGCGCGCTCCTGGCCGGAACCGGTGTCGCCGCCGCGACCTACCCCGTCCTGGTCTCCCCGTCCCGGGCGACCGCGCACGCGGCGCCCGACGGCACCTTCCTGGTACGGATCAACGCCACCGACATCGGTACGGGCGCCCGTACGGTCCTGGCACAGATCGCCGCCGACGTGCTGCACGTACCGCTGGCCCGGGTGGCCGTCGACATCGGCAGCAGCGATCTGCCCAGCGCCTCTCTCGCCGGCGGTTCCTCGGGCACCGCGTCCTGGGGCTGGGCGGTCCACCAGGCCTGCACCTCGCTCGCGGCAAGGCTCGGTGAACACGGGGGAGCGGTCCCTGCCGATGGCCTGGACGCCACCGCCGACACCAGCGGACAGGCCGGAGAGCCGGTGCCGTACGCCAGGCACGCCTTCGGTGCCCACTTCGCGGAGGTGGAGGCGGACACGGTGACGGGCGAGGTCCGGGTCCGGCGGATGCTGGGCGTGTACGCGGCCGGACACATCCTCAACTCCCGTACGGCCAGGGCACAGTTCATCGGCGGCATGGTGATGGGCATCGGGATGGCCCTCACCGAGGGCAGCACCGTCGACCCCGCGTCCGGTGCCTTCGTGGAGAGCGATCTCGCCTCGTACCACGTGCCCGTCTGCGCCGACATCCGCGACATCGAGGCGCACTGGATCGAGGAGCGGGACGAGCACCTCAATCCGATGGGGAGCAAGGGGATCGGCGAGATCGGCATTGTCGGTACGGCGGCAGCGGTCGGTAACGCCTTCTACCACGCCACCGGCGTCCGGATGCGCTCGCTTCCGATCACCGCCGACAAGGTGCTGGAGGCGATGGACGGCGCCGGGCTCTGAGGGGTCCGTTCGCCGCGGGGGCGGCTTGCATGATCCAATCACTTTCCCCCGTCCCCTCCCGAAAGTCCCTACGTGCCTGCTGTGTTCCGCCGTGCCGCCCGTGTCCTCGCCCCGCTGCTGATGGTCCTCGCCGCCGGATGCTCCTCCGGCGACCCCAACGGCGCCTCCTCCCCGGCCGCTTCGGGCTCCGCACGGGACGGCGGCGTGCAGAAGCCCCCGGCCCGGGCGGCCTTCGACTACCAGCTGGGCGGTCCGTACCGGCCGCCGGCCGGTGTGCGCGCGGTCTCCCGGGACCGCACCGCGGATCCCGTACCGGGGCTCTACAACATCTGTTACGTCAACGCCTTCCAGACGCAGCCCGGTGGCGCGGTCGGCTGGTGGCACAAGCACCACCCCGACCTGCTGCTGCACGACCGCCACGGCAAGCCGGTCGTCGACGAGGACTGGCAGGAGCCCCTCCTCGACATCTCGGGCGCCGCCAAGCGGGAGAAGCTCGCGGGCATCGTCGGCCGCTGGATCGACGGCTGCGCCGACGCCGGGTTCGACGCGGTGGAGCCCGACAATCTCGACTCGTACGAGCGCTCGGACCATCTGCTCACCGCCGACGACGCGGCGTCCTTCGCCACCCTGCTGGCCGCGCGGGCGCACCGGCAGGGCCTCGCCGTCGCCCAGAAGAACACCACCGACCTGCTGGGCCTGCGCCACCGCATCGGGTTCGACTTCGCCGTCGTCGAGGAGTGCGGCCGCTACCGGGAGTGCACCGAGTTCGCCGACGCCTACCGGGGCAGGGTTTTCGACATCGAGTACGGAACCAAGGACTTCGACCGGGCCTGCCACTCCTGGGGCAGGAAGCTGTCGGTCACGCTGCGCGACCGCGAGGTGAGCCCTGCGGGCGAGAAAGCCCATGTGTACCGGCGGTGCGACGCCGCCGGCTGACGGGTGAGCTTCCGGCAGCTCCGCCCCTCACGGGACCCGATCAGGGCCGGGCCGCCGTGGCGCGGGAGTCCAGCGTGTCCCTCGTGCCGGTCCCGATGTACCGGGCGTGCCGCTGCCAGCTGAAATCCGGCACACCGTGCTCCGCGAGAACCTGGCGGCCGGCTTCGAAATAGTTCGGCTCGCTGTCCACGAGGGTGCCATCGAGATCGAAAATGACCGGAGCTGCGCTGGGTGTGCTCATCCCTCCCAGGATGCCAAGAGGGCAGTTCCCGGCCCTTCCGGGGCGCCCCGGCTCTGCTCCCCGGGCGCCTGCCGCTCCTCTGCCGGGGCGCAGCCGCCCGCGGCCGGATGCGTGCGGCTCCGTCGCCCCGGGGGCGGGGCCCTGTCGAGAGGGGGGCGCTCAGGAGATATCTTGATGTCGAGCAATGTTGCAGACGTGGAGCGGAGCACCCGGTGACTGACTCGACCATCATCTATACACATACCGACGAGGCCCCGGCCCTGGCGACGTATTCGTTCCTGCCGGTGATCCAGGCGTACGCCTCGACGGCCGGTGTGACCGTGGAGAGCCGTGACATCTCTCTCGCGGGGCGGATCATCGCCAGTTTCCCCGATCGTCTTGACGAGAGCCGACGGGTCGAGGACGCACTCGCCGAGCTCGGCGAGCTGGCCAGGACGCCCGGCGCGAACATCATCAAGCTGCCGAACATCTCGGCGTCCATCCCCCAGCTGAAGGCCGCCATCGCGGAGCTGCAGAAGCTGGGCTACGCGCTGCCGGACTACCCGGACGACCCGCAGACCGACGAGGACAAGGACGTCCGCGCCCGGTACGACAAGGTCAAGGGCAGCGCCGTCAACCCGGTGCTGCGCGAGGGCAATTCGGACCGCCGCGCCCCGGCATCGGTGAAGAACTACGCCAAGGCCCACCCGCACCGGATGGGCGCCTGGTCGTCCGAATCGAAGACGAACGTCGCCCACATGGACGGCGACGACTTCCGCTCCACCGAGAAGTCCGCCGTCATCGGCGAGGACGGCTCGCTCCGCATCGAGCTGGCCGGGGACGACGGCACCACCACCGTCCTGCGCGAGTCGGTACCCGTGCTGGCCGGCGAGGTCGTCGACGCCTCGGTGATGCGCGTGGCCGCGCTCCGTGAGTTCTTCACGGCGCAGATCGCCCGCGCCAAGGCCGAGGGCGTGCTCTTCTCGGTGCACCTGAAGGCCACGATGATGAAGGTCTCCGACCCGATCATCTTCGGCCACGTGGTGCGCGCCTTCTTCCCGAAGACGTTCGCCGAGCACGGTGCGGCACTCGCCGCCGCCGGGCTGACCCCCAACGACGGTCTCGGCGGCATCCTCAAGGGCCTGGACGCGCTGCCCGAGGGCGCGAAGATCAAGGAGTCCTTCGAGGCCGAGCTGGCCGAGGGCCCGTCCCTGGCGATGGTCGACTCCGACCGCGGCATCACCAACCTGCATGTGCCGAGCGATGTCATCGTCGACGCGTCCATGCCGGCCATGATCCGTACCTCCGGCCACATGTGGGGCCCGGACGGCGGCGAGGCCGACACCCTGGCGACCATCCCGGACAGCAGCTACGCGGGGATCTACCAGGTCGTCATCGACGACTGCCGCGCCAACGGCGCCTACGACCCGTCGACGATGGGCTCCGTGCCCAACGTCGGTCTGATGGCGCAGAAGGCCGAGGAGTACGGCAGCCACGACAAGACCTTCGAGATCCCGGTCACCGGCACGGTGCGGGTCCTCGACGGCCAGGGCAACGCCGTACTGGAGCACGCCGTCAGCGCCGGTGACATCTGGCGCATGTGCCAGACCAAGGACCTGCCGATCCAGGACTGGGTCAAGCTCGCGGTGACCCGCGCCCGCGCGACCGGCACCCCGGCCGTGTTCTGGCTCGACGAGGGACGCGCGCACGACGCCGCCCTGATCGCGAAGGTCAAGGCGTACCTCCCCGAGCACGACACCGACGGTCTGCAGATCGAGATCATGACGCCGGCGGACGCCATCGCGTTCTCGCTGGAGCGCATCCGCCGCGGCGAGGACACGATCTCCGTCACCGGCAATGTGCTGCGCGACTACCTGACCGACCTGTTCCCGATCCTTGAGCTGGGCACGAGCGCGAAGATGCTCTCCGTCGTCCCGCTCATGAACGGCGGCGGCCTGTTCGAGACGGGCGCCGGCGGTTCCGCGCCGAAGCACGTCCAGCAGCTCGTCAAGGAGAACTACCTGCGCTGGGACAGCCTGGGTGAGTTCCTCGCGCTGGCGGTCAGCTTCGAGCACCTCGCGCAGACGACGGGCAACGCACGCGCCCAGGTCCTCGCGGACACGCTCGACCGCGCGACCGGCACGTTCCTCAACGAGGACAAGTCGCCGAGCCGCAAGCTCGGTGGCATCGACAACCGCGGCAGCCACTTCTACCTGGCGCTCTACTGGGCCCGGGAGCTGGCAGCGCAGACCGACGACGCACAGCTCGCCGGGGCGTTCTCGGCGCTCGCCAAGACGCTCGGTGAGCAGGAGCAGACCATCGTCGGCGAGCTGATCGCGGTCCAGGGTTCCCCGGCCGACATCGGCAGCTACTACCAGCCCGACCCGGAGAAGGCCTCGGCCGTCATGCGCCCGTCGGCGACCTTCAACCAGGCCATCGCGACGCTCGGCTGACGTCCGGCAGACCGGCCGCCCCAGCGGCGGCCGGCCGCCTATCCGCACCCTGGCCGCCCCGGCCGGCATCCCGCCGGCCGGGGTGGCCGCGTTGTGCGAAGGGCCCGCCGCCGGACCGGCCCGGAGCGACGCCGGATGCCGGGGACCGGCTTGCGTGGTTCCATGAGAGATGTCAGTGCCTGATATGCCCGCCGTATCCGCCGAGCGGACGCAACGGGGTTGCACATCAGGCTGATCCACGACTTTCAGGGCGGCGTGCGGCTGTCCGGCCGGACCGGTGCGAGCCGGCCGCCCTCATGGACACGCGCCGTGAATCCGCCTCGTGCACCCCCGGGTGCGCGGGCCGGCGGTCCTGAAAGGAGATGCGGTATGTCCACAGCCATCCTCACCGTGTTCAGACACCTCATACGGCTGGTGACAGGCTCGGCCAGGGCCATCGGCAGCTACCTAGCACAGCGCTTCGGGCCCCAGCGGCCCCCGGCGGAACACCCACGGCACCCCCGCCCCGCCGATCTGCTGGCCGGCCGGGTGGAGCAGGCCGACTACCAGGCGGACCAGGAACGCCTGGCGCTCGCCGACGCGTCCGCCCATCCTCTCCACGTGCCCCCGCTGCCGAGACGATGACCGATCCTGCTGACCGGGCTGACCGGGCTGACCGGGGGCAGCAGAACAGCCCGGCGCACGGCAGCGCCACAGTCATCCGGGCCGCCGGCCTCACCAAGGCCTACCCCAAGACGCAGACCCCCGCGGTGGACGGCCTCGATCTCCGGGTGTGCCAGGGCGAGATCTTCGGACTGCTCGGGCCCAACGGGGCGGGCAAGACCACCACCGTCGGCATGCTGACCGCCCGGGTGGTGCCGACGGCGGGGTCGGCGTACATCGGTGACATCGACGTGGTCGCGGAACCGACGCTGGCCAAGCAGCTCATCGCCGTCGTCAGCCAGCAGAACACACTGGACCGCTCGCTGACGGTGTGGGAGAACCTGTACTTCCACGGCCTGCTGTTCGGCATCCCGCGCCGGGAGTCGCGCCGTACCGCCGACGCACTCCTCGAACAGTTCCATCTGTCCCGCTGGGGCAAGGCGTCGGTGTTCGCCCTGTCCGGCGGGATGGCGCAGCGTCTGATGGTGGCGCGCGCGATCTTCCACCGTCCCGCCGTGCTCTTCCTCGACGAGCCGACGGCCGGGCTGGACCCGCAGGGCAGACTGGCCCTCTGGGAGGCGCTGGACGGGCTGATCGCCGACGGCCAGACGATTCTGCTCACCACGCACAACATGGACGAGGCCGACCACCTCTGCGACCGGGTGGCGATCATCGACCACGGCCGGATCCTCGCCCTGGACACGCCCGCCGCCCTCAAGCAGGGGCTCGGCGCCGACGCCGTGGTCACGGTCGCCACCAGCGGCAGCCAGGACGGCCTGGCGGCCCGGCTGAACAGTGACATCCCGGGCGTCGTCCGCACCCGGCTGGTCGACGGAGCCGTCGAGCTCCAGGTCAAGGGCGCCGAACGGCTGCTGCCGCGGGTGGTCACGAGCGCGGAGGCCGGCGGGTTCGAGCTGGTCGACCTCTCGATCGCCGAGAGCACCCTGGAAACGGTGTTCATCAGCCTGACCGGACAGGAGCTGAGGGACTGATGGCTGCGTCGAGTGCCGTCCCGCCGCCCGGGGACGTTCCGTCCGCGGGCCCGTCCGGGCACCCCATCGGCGTACGGCCCGCCCGGTCGGCCGCTGCCTCCAGCCGCTCCGCGCTGAGCGCGCTGATCCAGCGGGATCTGACCGTTCTGATGAAGAGCTTCGGCGAGTTCGCGGGCCGGACCGTCATGCAGCCGTTCCTGCTGGTCTTCGTGTTCCTGTACGTGTTCCCGCTCATCGGCCAGGGCATCGGATCGGGCGGCGGCGCCAAGGGGGAGTCGGCGTTCGCCACTGTGCTGGTTCCGGGGGTGGTGTCCATCGCGATCATGTTCCAGGGCATCCAGTCGGTCGCCATCCAGATGTCCCAGGAGTTCGGCTTCACCCGGGAGATCGAGGACCGGGTGCAGGCCCCGTGCCCGATCTGGCTGGTGGCGGTGGCGAGAGTGCTGTCCGGGTCGGCTCAGGGGCTGATCTCGGCGGTCATCGTGCTGCCCATCGCGGCCGTCGTGCACGCACCGGGCGTGCACCCCCAACTCAGCATCCACTGGTGGATCGTGGTCACCCTGATCCCGCTGTCCTGCCTCACGATGACCTCACTCGGACTGCTCCTGGGCACCACGTTCGAGCCGAGGAACATCGGCGTGATGTTCGGCTTCGTCGTGCTGCCGCTCGTCTTCCTCGGCGGTACCTACTACCAGTGGACCAAACTGGCTCCGGTACAGGTGGGAGGCTTCCACTGGCTCCAGGTGCTGGTGCTGGTCAACCCGCTGATCTATATGAGCGAGGGGATGCGGGCCGGCTTCACGGACGTGTCCCACATGCACCTGTACATCGTCTATCCGGTGCTCGCCGGATTCTGTGCGCTCTTCCTCACCCTCGGGCTGCGCAACTTCCGCCGCCGCGTGCTGTCCTGACCGTGCGGCGGCGCGCCCGAATTGGTCCAGACCGCTCCTGCTACCGTCTGCCGGAGCCCGGCCACACACGGACCGGGCGCCGTCGGAGAGGGGAGCACGGTGGTCACCACAGACGCCGGGCGGGCGTTCATCGGGTCATTCACCGCGGCGGGGGGACCGGGGCTCGTCGCCGCAACGGTGGACGGGGCGGGGGCGCTGACCCTGCTGGGCGCGGTGGACACGCTGCCGAACCCCTCGTTCCTCGCCCCGGCCCCCGGCGGCTCGGTCCTGTACGCCGTCTCGGAGACCGGCGAGGGCGCTGCGGCGGCCTTCGACATCACCGGAGCGCGGCCACGGCTGATCGGTGAGCCGGTCGCCGTGGGCGGCGCCGACCCGACCTACCTCGTCCTCACGGGCGGGCATGTCGTCACGGCCAACTACAGCTCGGGGAGCGTCAGTGTGCTGCCCGTCCGTGCCGCGGACGGCGGGCTGGACGCGCCCGTTCACGTACTGCGGCACGAGGGCCGGGGACCGGACCCGGCCCGCCAGGAGGGCCCGCACGCCCATCAGGTGAAGCGGGACCCCTCGGGGCGCTGGGTGCTGAGCGTCGACCTCGGGACCGACTCCGTACGGGTCTGCGCGCTGGACGGCGCCACGGGCGCGCTGACGGTGCACGGGGAGACCGCGCTGCGGCCCGGCAGCGGGCCCCGCCACCTGGCGTTCCACCCGGCGGGGGCGCATGTCTACGTCCTGAACGAGCTGGAGCCCACGCTCACGGTCTGCCGGTGGGACGCCGGGGCGGGCACGCTGGAGCCGGTCGGCCGGACCCGGCTGCTGCCCGGGGGCGCGACGGGGGAGAGCTACGGCTCGGGAGTGGCCGTCGCACCCGGCGGACGCTTCGTCTGGGCGGCGAACCGGGGCCAGGACAGCATCTCGGTCCTCGCCCTCGACGAGAGCCGGGAGAAGCCCGTCCTGACCACTACGGTGGACTGCGGCGGCCGGTGGCCGCGCGATCTCGTAGTGGACCCCGGGGGGCGGCGGCTGTACGCGGCCAATGAGCACTCGGGGGACGTGACCTGGTTCGACATCGACCCGCGGACGGGGATTCCGCACCGCGCCGGCTCCGTGCAGGTGGCCGCCGCCTCGTGCGTGGTGTTCGCCTGACTGCTCCGGCAGCGCTGCCCCGACGGTCCTGCCCCGGTGCCCCTGCCCTTGCCCCTGCTCCGGTTCCCGGTGACAGCTGGGGGCACCGGAGCAGGACGTACGGAGGGCCCGCACCGGCACTCCGTGCTGCCCCGGTGCGGACCCTTCCCGTACGTGGCCGTGTTCGTTCCGCAGGTCAGCCGACCGGGGCTCCCTGGGACGGCTGCTGCGGGGTGATACCCAGCGCGGTCGTGTACTTCGAGAGGACCAGCTTGCCGACCGCGGGGTAGGCGCCGAGCGGCTCGGCAGCGGCGCACTCCGCCTCCTTGGCGGCCCCGGCCAGCAGCTCCTCGCTGACCTCGGGGCCGATCAGGTACGGCGCGAGCGCCAGCTGGGCCGATCCCGAACCCCGCAGCTGCTCCGCGATCGCGGAGACCGAACCGTCCACATCGAGTGCGGCGGCCATCACCGGTACGGCCAGTCGTGCGGCCAGCAGCATTCCGGTGATCCCGGCGGCCTGCACCGCCTCGTCGCCGCCGACCGTCGCCAGGATGATGCCGTCGGCGGCGGTGGCGACCGTGAACAGCCTGGCCCGGTCGGCGCGGGAGAGACCGGCCTCGGAGAGACGCACATGCAGGCCCTCCGCGAGCAGCGGGTGCGGTCCCAGCACCTCGGTCAGCTCGGCGGCGGTGGTGCTGTCCATCACGGCCTGCCGTATCCGCCGCTCGGTGGCCGCGTCGGGGCCCGCGAGCAGGGGCACCACGACTGCGGTGGCGCCCGTCGGCTCGGCCACCTCACGTCCGGCGGCCCTCGCCTGCGCACAGCGCGCCACCCGCTCGGCCGCGGTGTGGGAAAGGACCGCCTCAAGGGCGGGAAACTCGTCGTCGGTGCCATCCAGGTAACCGATACGGGCATCCAGGCCGGGCAGCTCGGAGCGGGCGATGGAAATAACCTCTTCCGCCAGGCTGCGGACAGCGGCGGAAGGTGTGCCGGGAACAGCGAGAACCAGCGCGGGCGCGCCCTCAGGAGCCACCGCGGGTTCCGGGCGGCGGTGCCGTCCGGTCTGGCGAGGTCGCGGCATTCGTACAGGCAGGCCGGATGCGGGCCCATTGGGGGAGCTCATGGCGCCGCATGCTACTGGCTTTGCAGGCCCGGCTGTTCGGGGAGGGTGCGTTCGCGCGGCGTCTGTCCTCATTTATCCGTTGCGTCTCGGCCCTGTCGCGTATCCTGTTCCGCCACGACACGCAAGAGCTGTGGATGTGGTGGCAGCCGGAGACTCCCCGTGGCGAGCGCGGAGGCGATCAGTACCGCTCCCACCAGCGGATCCCCGGCCGCCGGCACAGGTCTGGCGTAGGGCAGCAGGGCGGCGAACTCCTCGCGGGCAGGAGTGAGCAGAGGGTCCCCCATCTTGAACAGACCACCCGTGAGGGCTACTTCACAGCCCGAGCCTGACCCCGACGACTCCGGCGGGCAGACGGCGGCGGCGGCTTCGGCGATCTGCCGGGCCGCGTCCCGCAGAATCGCGGCCGCCACGGGGTCGCTCCCGGCGCACCAGGCCACCTCCGGGGCGAACGAGGCGAGCACCGCTGGCCGGTCCGAACGCGGGTACAGGACGCCCGGCAGACCGGCCGCCGGTCCGAAGACCGCCTCCAGCCGCTCCAGGAGCGCGGTCGAACCACCTCGCCGTCCGTCGTGCGCGCGCATCCCGGCCTCCAGACCGGCCCGGCCGATCCAGGCCCCGCCGCCGCAGTCGCCCAGCAGATGCCCCCAGCCGTCCGCCCTGCGCCACCGGGTGAGGTCGGTGCCCAGCGCGATCATCCCGGTACCCGCGGCGACGACAGCTCCGGGCCGCTGGCCCAGGGCTCCCGCGTAGGCCGTCACCGCGTCCGCGGCGAGCGCCAGCCGCCGTACACCGAGGGATCGCTCCAGCGCTGCGGGCAGCTCCGCGCGCAGATCGTCCCCGAGCGTCGCCATCCCGGCGGCGCCGATCGCCACCGCCGACACCCTGGCACCGCCCGCGCGCCCGAGCAGTTCCCCCGCCATGGGCAGCAACTGCTCCAGCAGATGCGCCGCTTCGATACCCCGGGGCCCGGTGCGTACCGGAATCCGGGACGCCACGGAGTCGAAGGCCGAGGGCTGCCCGGAGGCGGTGGATCCGGAGGCGGTGGATCCGGAAGCTGTGGTCTCCGAGGTGGTGGATTCGGCGAGCGCCGGATCGGGCGCTGCGGCGAGTGCGACCCGGAGCCCGGAGCCGCCGGAGTCCACCCCCAGCACCCAGGTCACGGCAGTCGCCAGTCCACGGGCTGGGCACCCTGGCGCACCAGCAGGTCGTTGGTACGGCTGAAGGGGCGCGAACCGAAGAAGCCGCGATCCGCCGACATGGGGGAGGGGTGGGACGACTCGACCGCGGGAAGGTTCCCCAGCAGGGGCCGGAGGTTTCGGGCGTCGCGGCCCCACAACACCGAGACCAGCGGCTTCCCCCGCGCGGCCAGGGCGCGGATGGCCTGCTCGGTCACTTCCTCCCAGCCCTTGCCGCGGTGTGCCGCCGGTTTGCGCGGCGCCGTGGTCAGCGCCCTGTTGAGCAGCAGGACCCCCTGCTCGGCCCAGGGCGTCAGATCACCGTTGGAGGGGCGGGGCAGGCCCAGGTCCGCGTGCATCTCGCGGAAGATGTTGTCGAGACTGCCGGGCACCGGACGCACATCGGGCGCCACCGAGAAGCTCAGCCCGACGGCGTGCCCCGGCGTCGGATACGGATCCTGGCCGACGATCAGCACGCGTACCTCGTCGAACGGCTGCTGGAACGCGCGCAGCACGTTCGCCCCGGACGGCAGATAGGTGCGTCCCGCGGCGATCTCGGCGCGCAGGAACTCGCCCATCGCCGTGATCCGTTCGGCTGCGGGAGCGAGCGCCTGCGCCCACCCCGCTTCGACAATTTCATTCAACGGTCGTGCTGCCACGGGGCGTCACTCTACTGGCAGACCGCACCGCCGCCGCCCCGGGTGCGGTCAGGCGATCACCGCCGCCCGTACGCAGAGCACATCGGGCAGATGCGAGGCGAGCTGCTGCCAGGTGTCGCCGTCGTCCGCGCTCGCGTACACCTCGCCGTTGCGGTTGCCGAAGTACACCCCCGCCGGGTCGGCGTCGTCCGTACGGAGCGCGTCGCGCAGCACGGTGCCGTAGTGCGCGCCCCCGGGCAGCCCGGCCGAGAGCGCCTCCCAGCTCGCTCCGGCGTCACTGGTGCGGTAGACACGGCACTTGCGGTCCGCCGGGACGCGATCCGAGTCGGCCGTGATGGGGAAGACATAGGCAGTGCCGGGGCGGTGCGGGTGGGCGGCGACC
Organism: Streptomyces sp. NBC_00440; assembly: GCF_036014215.1. Classification (NCBI taxonomy): domain Bacteria; kingdom Bacillati; phylum Actinomycetota; class Actinomycetes; order Kitasatosporales; family Streptomycetaceae; genus Streptomyces; species Streptomyces sp. NBC_00440. The sequence continues at coordinate 619,148 of NZ_CP107921.1, read as the reverse complement.
GCGAAGCCGAAGGTGGAGGGCAGCCCCGCGCCGATGTCGGCCCAGGTGGAGCCCGCGTCGTCGCTGCGGTACACACCCCAGTGATTCTGCAGATACAGCCGGTCCGGGTCCCCGGCATCCTGGGCGATCTTGTGGACGCACTGCCCGAACTCCGGCTCGGGATCAGGCAGGAAGACCGCCGACACGCCTCTGTTGGACGGCTCCCAGGCCGAGCCGCCGTCCCGGGAGCGGAACACCCCGGCCGTGGAGACCGCGACCGTCACGGCGTCGGCGCTGCGGCCGTCGGTGACCACCGTGTGCACCGCCTCGCCGCCTCCGCCCGGCACCCACTTCGCCCGGGTCGGGTGCTCCCAGAGCGGCCGCACCAGCTCGAATGTCTCCCCCCGGTCCTCGGAGCGGAAGAGCGCGGCGGGCTCCGTGCCCGCGTACACCACGTCCGGAGCGGCCGGCCCGGCCGGATGGAGCTGCCACACCCGCTCCAGCGACGCGCCCGTGTCCTTGGGGAACTTCACCGCGGGTTTCTTCGCCTCGGCCCAGCTCGTCCCGAGATCGTCGGAGTGGAACACCGACGGACCCCAGTGCGCGCTGTCCCCGCCGACCAGCACTCTCGGCCGGGAGTGACGCGTGTCGATGGCGATCGAGTACACCGCCTGTGCGTTGAAGTGCGGGCCGTCGAACTGCCAGACCCCGCCGGATCTGCGGCCGATGAAGAGGCCCTTGCGCGTGCCCACCGTCAGTAGTACCTCGGTCATGACGACACCTCTCGTACGTTCCGGTACGCCGTTTATGCCGACTGCACCGACTACGTTGTGCAGTGGCTACCGTCAGTCTGCCGCGCCCCACTGACAGTGACCCTCCGAGCGCTCATACGTCCAGGCCACGCCGCGTTTCCCGGGGCGGCGGGCCCCGCCCCGCCGCCCCGGCACCGCGATCGCCGGACCCGCCCCGCCGGGCTCACCGTGCCGGCCGGAAGCGGGGCTCAGCACACCCGCTTTGCATGATCATGCGTTATGCCGCATACTCTTTCCATGTCTAAGGTTCTTACCTCCCTGCCCACCGGCGAGCGCGTCGGCATCGCCTTCTCCGGTGGCCTCGACACCTCCGTCGCGGTCGCGTGGATGCGCGACAAGGGTGCCGTCCCGTGCACCTACACCGCCGACATCGGCCAGTACGACGAGCCCGACATCGCGTCGGTACCGGGCCGGGCGCTGGCCTACGGCGCCGAGATCGCGCGCCTGGTCGACTGCCGTGCGGCGCTGGTCGAGGAGGGCCTGGCCGCGCTCACCTGCGGTGCGTTCCACATCCGGTCCGGCGGGCGCTCGTACTTCAACACGACGCCGCTCGGCCGCGCCGTCACCGGCACCCTGCTGGTCCGGGCGATGCTTGAGGACGACGTACAGATCTGGGGCGACGGCTCCACCTTCAAGGGCAACGACATCGAGCGGTTCTACCGTTACGGTCTGCTCGCCAACCCGCACCTGCGCATCTACAAGCCATGGCTCGACGCGGACTTCGTCACCGAGCTGGGCGGCCGCAAGGAGATGTCGGAGTGGCTGGTCGCGCATGACCTCCCGTACCGCGACAGCACCGAGAAGGCCTACTCCACCGACGCCAACATCTGGGGCGCCACCCACGAGGCCAAGACCCTGGAGCACCTCGACACCGGCGTCGAGACCGTCGACCCGATCATGGGCGTCAGGTTCTGGGACTCCGAGGTCCGGATCGCCGCAGAGGACGTGACGATCGGCTTCGACCAGGGCCGCCCGGTGACGATCAACGGCACGAAGTTCGCCACCCCGGTCGACCTGGTGATGGAGGCCAACGCCATCGGCGGCCGCCACGGCATGGGCATGTCCGACCAGATCGAGAACCGGGTGATCGAGGCCAAGAGCCGCGGTATCTACGAGGCCCCGGGCATGGCGCTGCTGCACGCCGTGTATGAGCGGCTGGTCAACGCGATTCACAACGAGGACACCGTCGCGCAGTACCACAACGAGGGCCGGCGCCTCGGCCGCCTCATGTACGAGGGCCGCTGGCTCGACCCGCAGGCGCTGATGATCCGCGAGTCGCTGCAGCGCTGGGTGGGCGCTGCGGTCACCGGAGAGGTGACGCTGCGGCTGCGGCGCGGTGAGGACTACTCGGTCATGAACACCTCGGGCCCGGCGTTCAGTTACCACCCGGACAAGCTGTCCATGGAGCGGACCGAGGACTCGGCGTTCGGCCCGGTGGACCGGATCGGCCAGCTCACCATGCGCAACCTCGACATCGCCGACTCGCGCGCCAAGCTGGAGCAGTACGCGGATCTCGGCATCGTCGGCAACACGCACGAGACGCTCATCGGTGCCGCGCAGGCCGCATCGACGGGGCTGATCGGCGCGATGCCGCAGGGCGGCGCCGAGGTCATCGCCTCCCGCGGCAAGGTCAAGGGCGACGACGACCAGATGCTCGACCGCGCCGCGATGGAGTTCGGCACCGACTGACCACCGGTCCGGCGGCAGGACACCACCCGGGAGGCGGCAACGGTTTCCCGCGTGGTGTCCTGCCGTCTGCCGGTCGTCCCTGGTCCAAGCGGCCCGGCTATCAGCGAGCCGCGGGCAGGGTGACCTCGAAGCGGCAGCCGCCGGTCACGTTGCGCACCGCGGCCTGACCGGCGTGCGCCTCCACGATGCCGCGCACGATGGCCAGGCCGAGACCGGCGCCCGCCGGGGGCGTGCGGGCCTCGGTGCCCCGCCAGCCGGTGTCGAAGACCCGCGCCAGATCGTCCTCCGGGATGCCGCCACAGCCGTCGGTCACCGAGAGGACGACGGAGCCGGCCCGCTGCTCGGCCGCGATCGCCACCGTGCCGTCGGCCGGTGTCCGGTGGATGGCGTTGACCAGCAGATTGGCCAGGACCCTGGTCATCTCCTTGCCGTCCACATCGACGGGCAGCGGCTCCACCCCGCCCCCCTCCAGCCGGACGCCGTGCTCGCGGGCCAGCGGGTCCGCCCCGGCCAGCGCGTCGCCCACCAGGTCGTACACGGACATCCGGATCGGCGTCAGCGTGAGCGCCCCCGCATGGATGCGGGACAGTTCGAAGAGGTCGCCGACCATGGTGTTCATCCGGTCCACCTCGGTGCGGATCTGCCGGAAGTAGCGCTCGGGGTCGGCGGCCATCCCGTCCTCCAGCGCCTCGGACATCGCCCGCAACCCGGCGAGCGGAGTCCGCAGATCGTGCGAGATCCAGGCGACCAGCTCACGCCGCGAGGTCTCAAGTGCCTGCTCACGGCGGCGTGACGCCGCCAGCTTCTCGCTCGTCGCGGCGAGCTCCCTTCCCAGGTCGGCCAGTTCGGCGGTGGGCGCCCCACCCGGTACGGCGAAGTCGCCCCCGTCGCCGAAGGACCGCGTGGCCAGCGTCAGTGCCCTGCTGCCCGCGACGACCCAGCGGCCGAGCAGCAGCGCGGTCGCCAGCGAGACCACGGCGGCCATCGCCACCACCAGCGTCACCACCTTGAGGTCGTGCGGCGACAGGAACATCGCTCTGGCCACCGCCAGCGTCCCCGCGAGCATCGCGGTCACCGCGACGGCCGAGATGACAGTGAGCGACAGGGCGACCGAGCGGTGGCGCAGCCGCCACAGGGCGCCGGCCCCGATCAGCCCGGCCGCACCGGCGCCGAGGAACGCGTACAGGGCGATCAGCAGCAGATCCTTCATCGCGCGCCCGCCTCTCCCGACCCGGACCGGGCCTCGCCCGCACCGGCATCAGCGCCCGCGTCGGCATCCGAGCCCGCACCGGCATCCGAGCCCCCGCCCGCACCGGATTCCAGGCCCCCGCCCGACTCCGCGCTCCCGGGGCCCGTACCGTCCTCGAACCGGTACCCGACCCCCCACACGGTCCGGATCAGCCTCGGTGCGGCGGGATCGTCCTCGATCTTGCCGCGGAGCCGGCGCACATGGACCGTGACCGTCGACAGATCGCCGAACTCCCAGCCCCACACCTCGTGCATCAGCTGCTCCCGGCCGCAGGCCTGCCCCGGATGTCCGATCAGATAGGCCAGCAGATCGAACTCCCGCAGCGTCAGGGCGAGTTCGCGTCCGTCCTTGGTGGCACGCCGGGCCGCGGGGTCCACCGTGACCCCCGCGGCGTGCAGCAGCGGCCCCGGCCGGTCGCCGCCCGAACGGCTGCGCCGCAGCACCGAGTCGACGCGGAGCACCAGTTCACGCGGGCTGAACGGCTTGGTGACGTAGTCGTCCGCGCCTATTTCGAGCCCGAGGATCCGGTCGTCCTCGTCGCCGCGCGCGGTCAGCATGATCACCGGGACCGGGCCGCGGTCCCGCAGCACCCGGCACACCTCCAGACCGTCCATGCCCGGCAGCATCAGATCGAGCACCACCAGATCGGGCCGGGAACGCGCCGCGCACTCCAGGGCGGCCGGGCCGTCGGCCGCGCGGTCCACTGAGTACCCGGCCCGGTCGAGGTAGCCGGCGACGACTTCGGAGACGGTCGGGTCGTCGTCGACGACCAGCACGCGGGGCGGGGCGATGGCGGGGTGCGGGTTCTGCATGACCCCAGCGTGTCACCGCGGCGCGGCGAACGGACGGTCGACCGGGTGGTTGCGCGCGGACGTCCGCGTTTCGTAAGGAGCGGAAGAGCCATCGCGCTCCGTTTGCTTCGTACGGTGAGGGACGTGACCGACCTGACGCCTCTGAGGCCCCCGAACCCCGTGCCCCCCATGGCGGTGGACGTCGTCCTCCCCTGCCTCGACGAAGCCGGAGCGCTGCCCCGGGTGCTGGAGCGCATCCCGTCCGGCTGGCGGGCACTCGTGGTCGACAACGGCTCGACCGACGGTTCGGCCGCCATCGCCGCCGACCTCGGGGCCACCGTCGTCCACGAACCCCGCCGCGGCTTCGGCGCCGCCTGCCACGCGGGCCTGCGCGCCGCGACCGCTGAGCTGGTGTGCTTCTGCGACTGCGACGGCTCGCTGGATCCCGGGCTGCTGACCGGCCTCGTCCGCCGGGTCACTGACGGCGAGTCCGACCTCGTGCTGGGCCGCCGGCGTCCCACCGGGCGCGGCGCCTGGCCGCTGCACGCCCGCGCGGGCAACTACGCGCTCTCCCGGATGCTGCACACCCGCACCGGGCTGCGCCTGCGCGACCTCGGCCCGATGCGCGCCGCCCGCCGTACGGCGCTGCTCGGCCTCGAACTGACCGACCGGCGCAGCGGCTACCCGCTGGAGATGGTCGTACGAGCGGCCGACGCGGGGTGGCGGATCACCGAGCAGGACGTGCCCTACCGGCCGCGCACCGGGAAGTCCAAGGTCACGGGCACCTGGCGGGGCACCTGGCAGGCGGTGGGCGACATGCGTTCCGTACTGAACCGCCCCGCGCCCGCCGTGACGGCGGTGCGATGACCACGCTGCTCGTCATCGCCAAGGAGCCGCTGCCGGGCCGGGTCAAGACCCGGCTCACGCCGCCCTACACCCCGCAGCAGGCGGCGCAGATCGCCGAGGCCGCGCTCAGCGACACGCTCACAGCGGTCCTGGACTGCCCCGCCCGCCGCCGGATCCTGGTGCTCGAAGGCGCGCCGGGTAAGTGGCTGCCGCCCGGTATCGAGGTCGTACCGCAGAGCGGCGGCGGACTCGACGAACGGCTCGCCGCGGCGTTCGCCCTCTGTACCGGCCCCGCACTGCTCGTCGGCATGGACACCCCGCAACTCACCCCCGCACTGCTGGCCCCCGTGCTCGGACCCGGCGGCTGGAGCGGCTGCGACGCCTGGTTCGGTCCGGCCGCCGACGGCGGGTTCTGGGCACTCGGATTCGCGGAACCCCGCCCCGAACTGATCCGCGGCGTTCCCATGTCGACCCCGGGGACCGGCGCGGCCCAGCGGGCCCGGCTGACCGATGCCGGGCTCGCCGTCCGTGATCTGCCCGAGCTGCGCGACGTCGACACCGCCGACGACGTACGGACGGTGGCCGCCGCCATTCCGCACAGCGGTTTCGCGGCAGCCTTCGCGGGCATCGCTGCCGCAGCACCCGCTCCCGTCCCTGACACCGCCCCGTCCGCGCACCGCACCGGAGCCCGGACGTGAGCGCGCCCGTGCGGGCCCGCTGCTGGCAGTCCGATCCGTACACCGACGCCCTGCGCACCGGACGCGGCCCGCTGTTCCTCCGCCGCGCAGACGGCTGGCTCCTTCCGCTCGACGTGGAACGCTGGTGCGCGGGCGCCGACCGTGCCGACATGTCCGTGCTCGCCCGGTGCGAGGGGACCGTCCTGGACATCGGCTGCGGCCCCGGCCGACTGGTCGCCGCACTGGCCGGTCTCGGCCACCGGGCCCTCGGCGTCGACGTCAGCCCCGCGGCCGTCGCCCGCACCGCACGCGCCGGAGCGCCCGCGCTGTGCCGCTCCGTGTTCGACCGGCTGCCGGGGGAGGGGCGGTGGGGTACGGCGCTGCTCATCGACGGCAACATCGGCATCGGCGGCGACCCGCGCACCCTGCTCGGCAGGGCCGCGCAACTCATCGCCCCTCAAGGGCTGTTGCTGGCCGAGGCCGCCCCGGTCGATGTCGACGAGTGCGTACGCGTCCGCGTCGACGACGGCAGAGGCGGCGCCGGGGCCGACTTCCCCTGGGCCCGGGTCGGCGTACGCGCGCTCCTGGGCCACGCACGCGCGGCCGGCTGGAGCGCGGCCGGGCAGTGGCAGGAGGAGGGCCGCCGCTTCGTCGCGCTCCGCCGCTCCGGTGCCGTCGTGCACCAGGCGCACCCGGCTGCGGAGGCGTCCGGCCACGGATTCTGAGCACCGGCCGCACCGCACGGGATCGCCCGGCCCCGGAGCGCAGGTACAGGGAAAGTAAAGTCCTGCCCATGGTGGTCATACCGACGGACCCGGGCACCCCCGACAGCCGGAGCGCCCGGCGCTACCTGTGGTGGCTGGTGGTCGTGCAGCGCCGCAGAATCGTCGCGGGCGCCCTGCTGGGCAGCGCGTGGATGATCGGTCTCACGCTGCCGCCCTATCTGCTGTCCCGGGCGATCGACGGAGGACTCAGGGCCGGAAACCCGGGGACGCTGCTCCGCTGGACCGCCGCGCTGCTGGCCGTCGGAGTGCTGAACGCCTGGCTCGGCATCATGCGCCACCGCACCATGACCAAGGTCAGGATGGACGCGGCCTTCCGCACGGTGCAGGCAGTCGTGCGGCACTCCACCCGGCTGGGGGCCGCACTGCCCCTCCGGGTGACGGCCGGTGAGGTCGCCACGATCGGCGGCAGCGATGTGGCACGCATCAGCGAGACCCTCACGGTCACCGGGCCCGGGGTCGGAGCCGTGGTGGCGTACTTCGTGGTGGCCGGTCTGCTGTTCTCCGTGTCACCGCTCCTCATGGCCGTCCTGCTGCTCGGCGTACCGCTGCTCGCCGTCGTGATCGGGCCGCTCCTCGGGCGTCTGCAGGGGGCCGAGTCCGCCTACCGGCAGAGCCAGGGCGAACTCACCGCCCTGCTCACCGATCTCGTGGGCGGACTGCGGGTCCTCGGCGGCCTCGGCGGCAAGGGGCTGTACGCCGACCGCTACCGCGCCGGTTCGCAGCGCCTCCGCGCGGAGGGGTACCGGGTGGGCGCCGTGACCAGCTGGATCCAGGCGCTCGCGGTGGGGCTGCCCGCGCTCTTCCTCGCAGCCGTCACCTGGCTCGCGGCCCGGATGGCGGCCGAGGGGACGATCACAGTGGGCCAACTGGTGGCGGTGTACGGCTATGTGGCGGTTCTCGTGGCCCCGGTGACCTTCCTCATCGAGGGCGGTTACGGCATCAGCCGGGGTCTGGTAGCGGCCCGCCGGGTGGTGCGGTTCCTCACGCTGGGACCGCACGCGGGACCGGCCGAGCACCATGGCCCCGCGGCCGCCCCGGAGCGGCCGTCCGTACTGCGTGATCCCACGTCCGGTACCGAGGCGGCGCCCGGGCTGCTGACGGCACTGGTCAGCGCCCGGCCCGCGGAGACGGCCGCGGTGGTCGACCGGCTCGGCCGGTTCACCGCTTCGGACGTCACCTGGGGCCCCGTGCGGCTCGACGCGGTTTCCGCGGCGCAGGTGAGGGCGCGGATCCTGGTCGCGGACAATGAGGCGTACCTGTTCGCGGGAACGCTGCGCGAGGCCCTCGTGGGCCGGCAGGACCGGGACGACGACGCCATCGCCGGTGCGCTCCACACCGCGGTGGCCGAGGACGTCGTCGCGGGTCTCCCTGACGGGCTCGGCTCGGCGGTCGACGCCATGGGCCGCAATCTCTCCGGCGGCCAGCGGCAGCGGATCCGGCTCGCCGGGGCCCTGCTGGCCGACCCCGAAGTACTGCTGGCGGTCGATCCCACGTCGGCGGTCGACGCGCACACCGAGGCGGCCGTCGCGGCCCGGGTGAAGGAGGCCCGCACCGGCCGCACGACCCTGGTCACCACCACCTCACCGCTGTTCCTGGAGCGGGCCGACACCGTGTACTACCTGGTGGACGGCGTGGCCGCCGCTGCCGGCAGCCACGTCGAGCTGATGCGCGACCAGCCCGGCTACCGGGCGCTGGTAGCGCGCAGCACCGGTGAGGAGACGGCGGCCGGGGACGGCACCGCGGCCGGTGACCTGCCGGGCAGCCGGGCCGCACCGGACAGCGGTGCGGCGGGTCGCGCCGCTGCCGGCGGAGCCGGGGCGGGCGGCCCCGGGGTGGAGAGCACCGCGGCCGGAGCCGATGGCGGGGCAGCCGGTACGCCCACGTCGAAGGAGGCCGTACGGTGAGCAACCCGCTGCCCGTGGCCGGGAAGCGCGAGGTCCGGCTGGCGGCCGGCCGGCTCGTCCGGGCCGATGCCCGCGCCTTCACCGCCGTCATCGCTCTCAACGCCCTGGCCGCCGGGGCGGGACTGGCCGGACCGTGGCTCCTGGGCCGCATCATCGACCGCGTCAGTGCCGGCGGAGGCGTCGGCACCGTCGACCGGCTCGCTCCGGCCATCCTGCTTTTCGCGGTGGCCGAACTGCTGCTCACCCGCTTCGCCCGGTACCTCGCCCACCGCTTCGGCGAGCGCACATCGGCCCGGGTCCGCGAGCAGTTCACCGACCGGGCGCTCGCCCTGCCCGCCGCAGTCGTGGAGGGCGCGGGCACCGGCGATCTCAGCGTCCGGGGGACCTCCGATGTCGCCACCGTCGGCTCGACCCTGCGGGACGCGGCCCCGGACGTCCTCATCGCCGTCGTCCAGGTGCTGTTCATCCTCGGCGCGGTCTTCGCGGTGAACCCGCTGCTCGGCTGCTGCGCGGTGGCCGGCCTCTCAGGCATCCGGTGGGCGGCGCGCTGGTATCTGCGCCGGGCCCGCCCCGCCTATCTGGCCGAGGGCGCCGCGTACTCGCAGCTCACCGAAGTCCTCACATCGACGGCGTCCGGCGCCCGTACCGTCGAGGCGCTCGGCCTTGAACTGCGGCGCATCGCCGCATGCGACGAGGCGGTCGACGCCTGGCGCCGCACCCGGCTGCGGACGCTGCGGCTGCGCAGCGTCCTCTTCCCCGCCGTCGATGTCTCGTACGTACTGCCGGTGGCCGGTGTGCTGCTGCTCGGGGGCGTGCTGAACGACCGGGGCGTGGTGTCACTGGGGGCGGTGGTCGCGGCCGCCCTCTATCTCCGCCGGCTGTCCGCGCCACTCGACACCGTCCTCCAGTGGATGGAGCAACTGCAGAGCAGCGGGGCCGCCTTCGCCCGGGTGGAGGGGCTGGCGCAGGCCCCGGCGCCCGTCCCGCCCGCGGCGCCCGGCGTGCCCGCGGGCGACCGGATCGAGGTGACGGGTGTCCACTACGCCTACCCGGGCGGCGGCGATGTGCTGCACGGGGTCGATCTGACCGTACGGCCCGGTGAGCGGCTGGCCGTCGTCGGGCCCTCCGGGGCCGGGAAGTCCACCCTGGGCAGACTGCTTGCGGGAATCGACGCCCCGCGGACGGGCGCCGTCACGGTGGGCGGAGTGCCGCTCGCGGACCAGCCGCCCGGACAGCTGCGCCGCCAGGTCGTCCTGGTCACTCAGGAACACCATGTCTTCCTCGGCACGGTGCGGGACAATCTGCTGATCGCCGCACCCGGCGCGACCGACACCGAACTGACCGGCGCCCTGAACGCGGTGGGCGCCGACTGGGTGGCCGCTCTGCCCGACGGACTCGCCACCGAACTGGGCGCGGGCGGCCGGCTGCTCGACGGCGCTCAGGCGCAGCAACTGGCCCTGGCCCGGGTCGTGTTGACGGATCCGCACACCCTGATCCTCGACGAGGCGACCGCCCTGCTCGATCCGGCGACAGCACGCCACACCGAGCGCGCTCTGGCCGCGGTCCTCGAAGGCCGCACCGTGATCGCCGTCGCGCACCGTCTGCACACCGCGCACGACGCCGACCGGGTCGCCGTCATGGCGGACGGCAGGCTCGCCGAACTCGGCACCCACGACGAACTCGTCGCGGCAGGCGGAGCGTACGCCGCGCTCTGGAACACCTGGCACGGCGCCCGGCCGGCCCCGTCGCCTTAGCGACTGCCCGGCGCGGGCGGCAACTCCGCCGTACCCGGAGGCTGTTGCCGCCACCCGCGTGCCCCTGCGCCGAAGTCTGCCGGCGTCCTGAGGTCAGCGCTGCTGCTGGCGGCCGCGCTGGCGTTCGATGCTGTGTCGCAGATGGTCCGTCATCGCCTCCGCCGCGCGCTCGGGGCTGCGGCGCAGCACGGCGCGCAGGATGCGGTCGTGCTCGGCGAGGGTCGGCTCCGCGGCGCCCTGGATGCTGCTGAGGCGGAAGATGTGCAGGTGCGAGTGGAGCCGGCTCACCGCGTCAGCCAGCAGCGGGCGGCCGGCGGCGCGGGCGATCGAGTCGTGGAAGCGCTGGTCGCCCGCTGCGAACTCCCGGTAGACGGCGTACCGTTCACCCGATCCGGGGCGGTCGCGCATCTCCTGCACCAGGCTCTCGATGCTGTCGAGCTGCTGGTCGTCCGCATGGGCCGCGGCCAGCGCCGCCGCGGTCGGCTCCAGCAGCAGACGCATCTCGAACAGCTCCTCCAGGCCCTGCGGGGTGAGGAGTTCGGTGGCCCGGTACCCCGCGAGTGACCGCTTGGTGACCAGGCCGTCCGACTCCAGCCGTGCCAGCGCCTCGCGTACCGGCGTCGGAGAGACCTGGAGCGTACGGGCGAGCGCCTCGATGCCGACCCGGGCACCCGGCCTGATCTCGTGGTCCATGACCATCGCCTTGACAGCCTCGTAGACGCTGTCGCCCAGTACCTGGCGCTGCGGCGCCGGCGCCCCTTCGTCCGACAGCATCCGGCCTCCTCCAGCCCGTCGCACAGCGACTACCCCGGGCACCCGATTCTATAGGGATCGCGCGTACCTACTCCATGAGGAAGACCTGCTCCATGGGGGTCCACCAGTCGTCGGGTCCCGCCTCCGGCACCTTCTCCTGGCAGGGATCCGTCAGCTCCCACCAGGCGCGGGTCGCCTCGTCCCGGCCCATCGCCGCGAGATCCGCGGCCAGGTCGTCGCCGTGGTACTCGAAGTAGCTGAAGAGCCGGTCCCCGAGCAGATGGATCGAGTAGTTGGCGATATGGCTCGCCCGCAGCCGGGCGAGCACCGGCTCCGGGACCGCCAGGTGCAGCTCGCGGTAGTACGCCAGCTTCTCCGGACGTACTTTGATGACCTGCGCGATCCGCCGCATCAGCCTGTCACCGCCGCTCGTACCGTCTGGCGCTGCGCGCCGAGCCCGTCGATTTCGAGGTCGACCACATCGCCCGCCGACAGATACGGGAAGCGGCCGGAGAGCGCGACGCCCTCCGGGGTGCCGGTGTTGATGATGTCGCCGGGTTCGAGCACCAGGTAGTGGCTGAGGTGGCGTACCAGTTCATGCGCCCCGAAGATCATGTCCGCGGTGCTGGAGTCCTGGCGCGGCTCGCCGTTGACCCGGCTGCGGAGGTTCAGGGCCTGCGGGCCTCCGGGGAGGTCGCCGGCCGGGACGAGCCACGGCCCGAGCGGGTTGAAGGTCTCGCTCGACTTGCCCTTCGACCACTGGCCGCCCGACTCGTCGAGCTGGTAGGTCCGTTCCGATACGTCATGGGAGACCGCGTATCCCGCGATGCACTCCGCAGCCGCGTCCGCCGAGTCCAGGTAGCGGGCGGTGCGTCCGATGACGACGGCCAGTTCGACCTCCCAGTCCACGGTCTTCGCCCCGGGCGGGATCAGGACGTCGTCGTACGGACCGACCACGGTGTTGGGGTGCTTGAAGAAAATGATCGGTGCGGTGGGTGGCTCGCTGCCCGACTCCGCCGCGTGGGCCGCGTAGTTCTGGCCGATGCAGAGGACCGCGGCGGGCCGGGCGACCGGTGCGCCCACCCGGAGCCGGTCCGCTCCCGGGAGTTCGGTGAGCGTCCCGGCCCTGAGGGCTTCCCGTACCCGGTCGATCCCGCCGCCGGCGAGGAACCGCCCGTCGATGTCGTCGGTCAGCGGGCCGAGATCGTAGAGCACACCGGCTTCGCGTACGGCGGGGCGCTCGCTGCCCGGATCGCCCAGTCGCATGAGCTGCATGACAGCAGCCTCCTCATGTGTCGGACTCAGAGGTTCAGAGGTTCAGAGGTTCAACAGAGGTCGGATGTTAGCGAGATGAAAGCTATAGGAAAACCCGGGCGGGGAGAACCCCCAGCGCCACAACGGCCCTTGCTGCCACAGAAAAGCGCGGTTCAAGGGTTGACGCCCGCCGGGGCTCCATGGCTAACCTCCGATGACCTCACATTCCTATAGGATAAATCCGGCTGTTTCTGGAGGCGCCATGGCCGACTCCCCGCACTCCGTCCCCACCGCGCGCCAACCGTCCGGAGACACACCCGCTCCCGACCCCACGTCCGGTGGCGCGGCCGCCCCGCCGCTTCCCCGGTTCGTCAAGGCCGTCGCCGTGCTCGGCGGAATGGCGGGTCTGCTGTACGGCTACGACTCCGGCGCCATCGCCACCGCACTGCCCTTCGCCACCGACCGGTTCGGCCTCTCCTCCACCGAACAGGGCCTGGTCACCAGCCTGATCCTGCTCGGTGCGCTGCCGTCGATCGTCGTCGGATCGCTGGCCGCCAAGCGGTACGATCGCAGGCATCTGCTGATCGTCGCCGGGATCGTCTTCGCCGTGGGATCGGTCGGCTGCGCGCTGTCGACCAGCGTCGCGATGCTGCTCGTCTCCCGCTTCGTCCTCGGCCTCGCCGTGGGCCTGGCCAATATGTTCGGCCTGATCTATCTGACCGAACTGGCGCCGAAGCGGGTACGCGGCCTGATCAGCGCGCTCTACCAACTCAGCGTCAACGTCGGCATCCTGATCGCCTACGGCGCCGGTGACGCCCTGCGCGGCGCGGGCGCCTGGCAGTGGATGCTCGGCCTCGGGGCGCTGCCCGCCCTGCTCTTCCTCATCGGCATGGTGCTCAGCCCGGCCAGCCCGCGCTGGCTGAGCCTGCGCGGCCGGGAGGCGGAAGCCCATGCCGTACTGATGCGGCTGCGGTCGTCGCGCGGCGAGGCGGACGCGGAAGCGGCCGAGATCCAGCAGAGCCTCGGGATGCAGGGGGCAGGTCTGCGCGAACTGCTGCACCGCTACCGCCCCGCGCTGCGGATCGGACTGGTTCTGACCTTCTTCCAGGTGTTCACCGGGATCAACGCCGTCGTCTACTACGCGCCCACCGTCTTCGCGGGCGCCACCGGGCACTCCGCCGACACCGGCATCATCGCCAACTACAGCGTCGGCGGCGCCCTGGTGATCTCCACCGCGATCTCGCTGCCCCTGATCGACCGGCTCGGCCGCGTCAGGATGCTGGCCTGGAGCCTGGGCGGCCAGGTGCCGCCGTTGATCCTGCTGGCCCTGTTCCCGCACTCGTCCGCTCTGGACGTCGTCTGCGTCTTCGCCTTCACCTTCGCCTTCGGGTTCGGTCTCGGCCCGGTCTTCTGGCTCTACATCCCGGAGATCCTGCCGCTGCGCGCCCGCGCCCTGGGCATGGGGGTCGTCACGTTCACCCAGTACCTCTTCAACTTCCTCTTCTCCTTGACCTTTCCTGACATCCTCGGTGCGATCGGCTTCTGGGTCTTCGGCATCTACGCAGTGATCTCCGCACTGGGGCTCGCATTCGTCCTGACCGGGGTACCCGAGACGGCGAACCGCTCGTTGGAGGAGATCGAGGCGGAGTGGCGGCGCAAGGACGCGGCGCCGGCCTCCGCCCCGGCCGCCGCCTGACCACATCCGCCGCGGCCCCGAGCCGCGGACGACCCCGAGAAGGACACATGCGGGTAGGACTCTTCGTGACGTGTGTGAATGACGCGTTGTATCCACGGACCGGCATCGCCGTGGTGAAACTGCTTGAGCGGCTGGGGGTGGAGGTCGGCTTCCCCGCAGGACAGACCTGCTGCGGGCAGCCGCAGTTCAACACCGGCTACCGGCGCGAGACCGAACCCCTGGTCCGGCGCTTCGACCGGGAATTCGCTCCCTACGACTACGTCGTCACGCCGTCGGGTTCCTGCGCGGCCATGGTCCGCGACAACTATCCGCGGATCGGCCGCAAGGCGGCGGCGGAGCACCGCGGTCACGAGCTCGCCGACGCGGCCGCCCGCTCCGTGCCCAAGACGTACGAGCTGACGGAGTTCCTGGTGGATGTGCTCGGGGTCGTCGACGTGGGGGCGTACTTCCCGCATACGGTGACGTACCACCCCTCCTGCCACGGTCTGCGGATGCTGGGGCTCGGCGACCGGCCGCTCCGGCTCCTCGACGCGGTACGCGGCCTTGAGCTGCGGGAGCTGGCAGGGGCCGAGGAGTGCTGCGGTTTCGGCGGGACCTTCGCTGTGAAGAACGCGGATGTGTCGGCCGCCATGGGCGAGGACAAGGTACGCAACGCGGTGTCGACCGGCGCCGATGTGCTGTGCGGGGCCGACAATTCCTGTCTGATGCACATCGGCGGCATTCTGCGCCGCCAGGACGCGCCGCTGCGGGCGCTCCACCTGGCCGAGATCCTGGCGAGCACCGAAGAGGAGCCCCACGTATGAGCGGTACCTATCTCGGGATGCCGTCCTTCCCCGAGGCGGCCAGGGAAGCCGTGCACAACGAGACCCTGCGGGAGAACCTCCGGCACGCCACCCACACCATCCGCGACAAACGGGCCAAGGCGGTGGCCGAACTCGCCGACTGGGCGCAGCTGCGGGAGGCGGGCCGGCAGATCAAGGACCGGACGCTACGTCATCTGGACGAGTATCTGGTGCAGTTGGAGAAGTCGGTCACCGCCGCCGGCGGAACCGTCCACTGGGCGGCCGACGCCGACGAGGCCAACCGGATCGTCGCCGGACTGGTCAAGGCGACCGGTGAGCGCGAGGTCGTCAAGGTCAAGTCGATGGCGACGCAGGAGATCGGCCTCAACGAGGCCCTGGAGGCCGAGGGGATCACCGCGTACGAGACGGACCTCGCGGAGCTGATCGTGCAGCTGGGCGAGGACCGCCCCAGCCACATCCTGGTCCCGGCGATCCACCGCAACCGGGGTGAGATCAGGGAGATCTTCGCCCGGACGATGAGCGAATGGGGGCGGCCGGCCCCCGAAGGTCTGACCGACAGCCCGGCCGAGCTGGCCGAGGCCGCCAGGCTGCACCTGAGGGAGAAGTTCCTCCGGGCCAAGGTCGGGATCTCGGGGGCCAACTTCATGGTCGCCGAGACCGGCACCCTCGTCGTGGTCGAGTCCGAGGGCAACGGCCGGATGTGCCTGACGCTGCCCGAGACGCTGATCTCGGTGGTGGGCATCGAGAAGACCGTGCCGACCTGGCAGGACCTGGAGGTCTTCCTCCAGACTCTGCCGCGCTCGTCGACGGCCGAGCGGATGAACCCGTACACCAGCACCTGGACCGGCACCACCGAAGCGGACGGGCCGCGCGACTTCCATCTGGTGCTCCTCGACAACGGCCGCACCGCCACCCTGGCCGACGAGGTCGGCCGCCAGGCGCTGCGCTGCATCCGCTGCTCCGCCTGTCTCAACGTCTGCCCGGTGTACGAAAGGGCGGGCGGCCACGCGTACGGCTCGGTCTACCCGGGCCCCATCGGCGCCATCCTCAGCCCGCAACTCCGGGGCACGGAGAGCGAGATCGACGCCTCGCTGCCGTACGCCTCCTCGCTCTGCGGCGCCTGCTACGACGTGTGCCCGGTCGCCATCGACATCCCCGAGGTCCTGGTCCACCTGCGCGAGCGGGTCGCCGGCCAGGGCGGCAAGGGCCACCGTCTTGAGAAGGCGGCGATCAAAGCGGCCGGCTGGGTGCTGAACCATCCGGCCGCACTCGCCGCCGGTGAGAAGGCGGCGTCGAAGACCCGCGGACTGCACCCCAGGCGGCTGCCGGGCGCGGCGGCCTGGACCGACAGCCGCGACCTGCCCGAGGTGCCGCCCGAACCGTTCCGTGACTGGTGGAAGAAGAACCGCACATGAGCTCCCGCGACCAGATCCTCGCCCGCGTACGCGCCGCGGTCGCCGACGCGCCGGAGGCGCCCGAGGTCAGCCGCGACTACCTCACCACGCACACCGCCGACGACCCGGCGGCCGTGCTGGACCTCCTCCACGAGAACCTCGCGGACTACCGCGCCCTCGTGCACCGGACCCGGCCCGAGGGGCTGCCCGCGCTGCTCGCCCGGCTGCTGGCCGAGCGTGGCGCGACGACCGTGCTGGCGCCTGCCGGGCTGCCCGCCGGGTGGCTGGCCGAGTCCACCGCCACCCGGACCGATGACACACCGGCATCGACCGCGCAGGAACTCGACGCCGTGGACAGCGTGGTCACCGGATGCGCGGTGGCCATCGCGGAGACCGGCACCATCGTCCTGGACGGCAGCGCCGGCCAGGGGCGCCGCCGGATCACCCTCGTCCCCGACCACCACATCTGCGTCGTACGGGCCCCGGAACAGGTGGTCGCCTCGGTACCGCAGGCACTCCCACGTCTCGACCCGGCGCGCCCGCTCACCTGGATCTCAGGCCCTTCGGCGACCAGTGACATCGAACTCGACCGCGTCGAAGGCGTCCACGGCCCCCGCACCCTCGAAGTCGTCCTCGTCGAGGAGGGCACGAGCACCGAGTGAAGGACCGGGCAGCCGGGGACCAAAAGACGAGCGACGGAACCAGCGGGAGACCCCATCCATGAGCAGAATCACGAGCGTCGACTGCCGGCTCGTCTTCATCGAGCCCGAGACGCTGCGCACCGACGCCACCCAGACCTTCGTACGCCAGGAGACGATCCTCGTCACCGTCGGGACGGACGACGGGCTGAGCGGCACCGGGTACTCCTACACGATCGGCACCGGCGGCAGTTCCGTACTGGCGCTGCTGCGTGACCACCTCGCCGGCACGCTGCTGGGCGCCGATGCCCGTAACGTCGAGGCGGTCTGGGCCCGGATGCTCGCGGCGACCCGGGCCACCGCGTTCGGGCTTCTCACCTCACTGGCGCTGGCCGCCGTCGACACGGCCCTGTGGGATCTGCGGTGCCTGCGCGCCAGTGAACCGCTGTGGCGGCTCGCGGGCGGCGCGCACGACCGGCTGCCCGTGTACGACACCGAGGGCGGCTGGCTGCACCTGAGCACCGACGAACTGGTCAAGAACGTCTCGGCGGCGCAGGCTTCGGGGCTGCGCGGCGCCAAGCTGAAGGTCGGCAAGCCCACCGCGGTCGAGGACGCGGAACGCCTCGCGGCGGTCCGCGAGGCGACCGGGCCCGGCTTCGAGATCATGGTCGACGCCAACCAGTCGCTCACCGGGGCGGAGGCGATCCGCCGGGCCCGCACCTACGAGCCGCTGGACATCGCGTGGTTCGAGGAGCCGCTGCCGGCCGATGACGTCGCGGGGCACCGCAGGCTGGCCCGCTCGACCACGGTGCCGGTCGCGGTGGGCGAATCGGTGTACAGCGTCGGCCACTTCGCCGAGTACCTGTCGGCGGGCGCCGCCGGAATCGTGCAGGCCGATGTGGCCCGCGTCGGCGGCATCACCCCGTGGCTGAAGGTCGCACACGCCGCCGAGGCCTGCAATGTGCGAGTGGCCCCGCACTTCCTGATGGAGCTGCACGCGAGCCTGGCCTGCGCGGTCCCCGCCGGGATGTATGTGGAGCACATTCCGCAGCTCGGTGCGATCACCCGCAGTGAGCTGGTCATCGAGGACGGCTGCGTCGTGCCGCCGGAGACGCCCGGTCTCGGCATCGAGTGGGACGAGGACGCCATCGCGGATCTGCGGGTCGCGTAGCGGCGCAGAAGCCGCAATCCCGTAATTCGCAGACCCGTGAACCGTGCGGCGGCCGGGAGGGTTCCGCGCCCTCCCGGCCGGTGCTCAGACGGAGCGGTGGTACTGCTGCGGTACGTGCACGTCGGCGCCGAGCACCCGGGCCGCGTGCCGGGCCCAGGACGGGTTGCGGAGCAGCTCACGGCCGAGCAGTACCGCGTCCGCCTCGCCGTTGGCCAGGATCTTGTCGGCCTGTTCGACCTCGGTGATCAGCCCGACGGCGGCGACGGGCAGCGATGTCCCGGCCTTGACGCGTGCGGCGAAGGGCACCTGGTAGCCGGGGCCGACCGGGATGCGGACCCCGGCCGCGTTGCCGCCGGTCGACACGTCGAGCAGATCGACGCCGTGCTCCTTGAGCAGCGGGGCGAGGCGCACCGTGTCGTCGGCCGTCCAGCCGCCCTCGTCCAGCCAGTCGGTGGCCGAGATACGGAAGAAGAGCGGCAGCTCGTCGGGCCACACCGCCCGTACGGCGTCCACGACTTCCAGCGCGAAGCGGGTGCGGTTCTCGAACGATCCGCCGTACTCGTCGGTGCGGTGGTTGCTGTGCGGTGAGAGGAACTCGCTCACCAGATAGCCGTGTGCGCCGTGGATCTCGGCGACCTGGAACCCCGCGTCGAGCGCACGCCGGGCTGCGTCGGCGAACTGGCCGACGATGTGCCGTATCTGAGCTGCCGTCAACTCGTCCGGTACAAGCTCACCCTGGTCCAGGGGGACCGGGCTGGGCGCGACCGGCTGCCAGCCGCCCTGGTCGGGGCCGATCGGGCCGCCGCCCTTCCAGGGGCGGTCCGTCGAGGCCTTGCGCCCGGCATGGCCGAGCTGGATCCCGGGAACGGTGCCCTGCCCCTTGAGGAAGCCGGTGATCCGGCGGAGCGCCTCGACCTGGGTGTCGTTCCAGATGCCCAGGTCGGCGGGGGTGA